>JBIJDL010000058.1:0-20223 GCA_044344195.1 Candidatus Hydrogenedentales bacterium | reverse complement strand
GGAAAGCACCTTGGTGATGGCGCTCGTAAGCGTCGTCTTGCCATGGTCAACGTGACCGATGGTGCCCACGTTAACGTGAGGCTTGTTGCGCTCGAATTTTGCCTTCGCCATGTCTTCGTTTCTCCTTCTTTACGGCTGCCGCAGGGTTAATGCGGCGATTCCAAATTTACGGTCTTGGGTAACGCAATGCCGGATACTAGAACCGGAAGCTGTTGCCAGCCTTTTCCATGATTTCGTTCGCCACGCTGGTGGGCGCGGGCTCGTAACTCGCGAATTCCATGCTGTAGGATGCGCGGCCCTGGGTGCGCGAGCGAAGGGTGTTGGCGTAGCCAAACATTTCCGCCAGCGGCACGAATGCCTTAATGGTCTGGGTCGTGCTTTCGCTTTCCATACCTTCGAGACGACCGCGGCGGCTGTTGAAGTCGCCGATCACGTCGCCGGTGTATTCGTCGGGGGTAATCACTTCCACCTTCATCACCGGCTCAAGCAGAACGGGGGACGCCTTGGGAGCGGCCTGCTTCAGGGCCATGGAGCCCGCGATCTGGAAGGCCATTTCGGAGGAGTCCACTTCGTGGAACGATCCGAAGGTCAGGGTCACTTTCACGTCTACCATCGGGTAGCCCGTGATGACGCCGGATACGACCGCCTCGCGGCAGCCCTTTTCCACTGCGGGAATGTATTCTTTGGGGATCACGCCGCCAACCACCTTGTTTTCGAAGGTGAAGCCGGAGTTCGGCTCGCCGGGGCCCAGGGTAAGGACTACGTGGCCGTACTGCCCGCGGCCGCCGGACTGGCGGACAAACTTGCATTCGGCCTCGGCCGGCTTGCGGATGGATTCGCGGTAGGCCACCATGGGCTTGCCCACGTTGGCTTCGACCTTGAACTCGCGCTTCATACGGTCGACGATGATGTCGAGGTGAAGCTCGCCCATACCCGCAATGATGGTCTGGCCGGTCTCTTCGTCGCTGTATACGCGGAAGGTGGGATCTTCTTCAGCGAGCTTGACCAGCGAGTCGGACATCTTGTCCTGGTCCGCCTTGGTCTTGGGCTCGATGGCGATGTGTACCACGGGCTCGGGGAAGTCCACCTTCATCAGGGCGATGGGGTTCTTCTCGTCGCACAGGGTGTCGCCGGTCGTGGTGTTCTTGCAACCGATTACGGCACCGATGTCGCCGGCGCGCAATTCGGCCAGGTCGGAGCGCTCATTCGCGTGCATTTCCAGCAGGCGGCCGAGGCGCTCGCGGCGGCCCGTGCGCACGTTCACCACTTGATCGCCCGCCTTAAGCACACCCGAGTAAACGCGGATGAAGGTGAGGCGACCGACGTGGGGGTCGGTAATAATCTTGAAGGCCAGGGCTGAGAACGACTCGTCGTCGGAGGGCTTGCGGCTCATCTTGTTTTCGGGGTGGTGGGGCTCGGCGCCGACGATCTCGTCGACATCCACCGGGGAGGGCAGGTAGGCCACGACGTTGTCGAGCATCAGGCGTACGCCCTTGCTGCGAAGCGCCGTGCCGGCCATGACCGGGGTAAAGGCGCCGGTGATGGCACCCTTACGGATCGCTGCGGTGATTTCTTCGTGGCTGAGCTCTTCCTCGGCGAAGTACTTTTCCATCAGGGCTTCGTCGCACTCGGCGGCGGCTTCCACCAAGGTGTGGCGCCACTCTTCGGCCTGCGCCTGAAGCTCGGCGGGAACAGGAATCTCTACCTGCTCGGTAGCGGCACCTTCACCTACCCAGGTCCAGGCCTTCATCGTGACCAGATCGATTACGCCGGTGAACTGGTCTTCGGCACCGATGGGGAGCTGGACCGGAATCGGGTTAGCACCCAAGCGGTCCTTCATGGTCCTCATGGCTTTTTCAAAGTTCGCGCCGACGCGGTCCATCTTGTTGATGAAGGCGATGCGGGGAACGTGGTAGCGGTCGGCCTGGCGCCATACCGTTTCAGACTGGGGCTGAACGCCCGCAACCGCGCAAAACACCGCAACCGCACCGTCCAGTACGCGCAGGGAGCGCTCCACCTCGGCCGTGAAGTCCACGTGGCCGGGGGTGTCAATGATATTGATTTTGTGGCCTTTCCATTCGCAGGCGGTGGCCGCCGACGTAATGGTAATGCCGCGCTCGCGTTCCTGCGCCATGTAGTCCATGGTCGCGGCACCGTCATGCACTTCGCCTACGCGATGCACTCGGCCGGAGTAGAACAGCACGCGCTCGGTGACGGTGGTTTTACCCGCGTCAATGTGCGCCATGATGCCGATATTCCGAACTTTGTCCAGTGGAAGCGAACGAGCCACAATATATTCCTCTTAAATTAGCTGTAAAACGCCTGGCGTGTGCTGCGCTTCAACCGCGCAAACCCTGAACACACCCATACCGGGCGGCAGGCACACACAACACAGCCCATCACCCTGTCTTTCAGCAAAGACAAGGCGCAAGACTGGCAATTCTTCTGCGCGGGCCAGGATCACACCGCATGCCACGGGGGCATGGGGCAACCTCTAATCCACGAAACTAGAATCGGAAATGGGCAAACGCTTTGTTGGCTTCCGCCATACGGTGCGTATCTTCTTTCCGCTTGATGGTGGTACCCTGGCGCCCGTAGGCATCCAGGAGCTCACCCGCGAGACGCTCGCGCATCGTCTTCTCGCCGCGCTTGCGGGAGAATTCGATCATCCAGCGGAATGCGATGGCCGTGCGGGTCGCCGGAGCGATTTCCACAGGGACCTGATACGTCGCACCGCCAACACGCCGGGATTTGACATGAAGCATGGGCTTCGCGTTGTCAATGGCCGTGTTGAAGACAGACAGAGGATCTTCCGAGGGCAGCTTGGCTTTCACCAGTTCCAGAGCACCATACACGATGGCCTCCGCCACACTCTTCTTTCCATCAACCATAACGGCGTTGATGAACTTGCTGAGCGTGATGCTGCCGTGTTTCGGATCAGGCAGGATTTCCCGTTTTTGAATTTCTCTCCGTCGAGCCATTTTATCGTTCCATTAGCTTTTTGCTACTCGTAAATACAAAGACGAAAATTATCGCTTGGGCCTTTTAACGCCATATTTCGAGCGGCTAACCCAGCGACCAGCGTGAATTTCTTTACCACCATCCATCTTGAGGCTCGCGGTACCGCCGCAGTCGCCCTGGGAATCCAGAACGCCACGGATCAGGTGATAGCGAACGCCGGGAAGGTCTTTCACACGGCCGCCACGGATCATAACCTGCGAGTGTTCTTGCAGGTTATGGCCAATGCCCGGAATATACACAGTCACTTCCATGCCGTTTTTCAGGCGCACACGGGCTACTTTCCGCAACGCCGAGTTTGGTTTCTTCGGCGTCATGGTGTAGACACGAGTGCATGTCCCCGAAGCTTGCGGACAAGCTTTCAGGGCCGGTGACTTTGTCTTCGAAACCTTCGTCTTGCGACAGTTTCGTACCAGTTGATTAATTGTAGGCAAAACGACTACTCCTAATTGGGAAACGGATTGCGAGGGCAGAAGAACTCCGCCCAGACAACGGCCCAGAAGCATAGCAAATTTTGCTGGCTCTGTCAACGCCCTTGTTCTTTCCAAGGACATTGGTTTCGCCTGCGCGTTCAGGGGGCTTCGGGGCAAGACGTGTATTATCCCTTTTGTGGGGCACCCATGTCAAGCTTCCCGCAGGTTTTCTTTTTGCGCTGTCTTTTACGATTGACGACTCCCCCGCCGTTGCCCTAGTATTCACTGAGGATTCACCCCGACGGAGCTCCTGCCCATGCCTACCCTCAGTCTCCTCGCCACTCTTTTACTGTATGCCGCAGGCCCCTTTCCGACCCCAGGACCCCATGCCATTCAGGGAGTCGATGGTTTTGCTTATTCCATTGATTTAGCAAGGGTTATAGAGGATTTTGACGGTGAGAAATGCTGGTTTCATCCTCGGGCCGGCGTCATTCCGAATTCGAGCGGCAGCCCCACAGTCGTCCTGACTATGCAGCGTTGGCATGTGAACGTTTCGGACTTTTTCTCGGGCCTGAGTATGGTCCAGTCAACGGATCTGGGGAATTCGTGGTCAGCCCCAATCGCCGTCGACGGATTGGCCATGCGCAAGGAAGACGAGCGCACTACGGACGGCATTTGTGACTTTACCCCCGGCTGGCACCCTCAATCGGGGAAACTCCTCGGCTTTGGCCATACGGTGCGCTACCAGGACGGCAAACTGATGAAGGACCCGCGCCCGCGCGAAACAGCCTGGTCGGTCTATGATGCCGAGGCGGGTACCTGGCGCGCGTGGCAAACGATTGCGATGCCTGATGCGCCGGAGTTCTACAATTCGGGCAATGGCTGTGGACAGTGGCTGGTGGACGACCGCGGCGATCTTCTGGTGCCTTTTTACTTCAAGGAAAAGGGGAGCCACATCTACACGAGCGCGGTGATGCGGCTTCGATTCGATGGCGCCACAGTGACCTATATAGAACACGGCGCTCCGCTAAGCGTGGAGACGCCACGGGGTGCCTATGAACCCTCTCTCACGCGTTTCCAGGGCAAATTCTACCTTACGCTACGCAACGATGATCGCGCCTATGTTTCCAGCGGCACGGACGGCCTCAACTTCGTAGCGCTGCGACCCTGGACCTTCGATGACGGCGAAGAGATTGGGAGCTACAACACGCAGGCCCACTGGGTCACCCACAGCGATGCCCTCTTCCTCGTGTACACGCGCAAGGGCGCGAACAACGACCACATCCTGCGCCACCGCGCGCCGCTCTTCATGAGCCAGGTGGATACGGAGCGCATGTGCCTGCTCCGCGCCACCGAGCAGATCGTCGTGCCCGAGCGCGGCGCCATGCTCGGCAATTTCGGCGTGGTCACCGTCAGCCCGAACGAGACCTGGATCATCGATGCGGAAGGCATGCACAAGTCCGGCGAACCGGAGAAACACGGGGCCACCGGCGCAGTGTGGGCCTCGAAGATACGATGGTCGAAGCCGAACTTGTTGCGGCTGCCGTAGGGCTAATTCACAGTCTGGAGGAGTATTTGCCGTTACACAGAATAGAGCGAAAAGGGTGTACAATGGGGCGCGGGAAAGCGCGTAGTTAACGCCGAGCCCGAGTGCAGTCAATGAAGGATAGCAACACGCAATGACCTCAAGCTCACGCAATCGAATCTGCACCAGCCGGGTGATTCGCCCGGGGGCGACGCCGCAGGAAGAGCCGCAGCCAGCCCCGTCTACGCCGGGGGAACGCATGGAAGCTGTGTGGACCTTAACACTGGCCTGTCTCGCCTGGAAGAAGGAATTCGATGGTGAACCAAGACTTCAGCGATCTGTTGTCCGAATTCAACGCCCAGCGCGTTGAGTATCTCGTCGTGGGTGCTCATGCCTTGGCCGCTCACGGGCATATCCGGGCCACCAAGGACCTCGATGTATGGGTACGCCCCGATCCGGCAAATGCGCGACGTGTATTGAAGGCCCTGCGAAATTTCGGCGCGCCGCTGCACGACCTGAGCGAATCCGACCTTTCAGAGCCGGGCATCACTTTTCAGATCGGTGTGGAACCGCTGCGCATTGATATACTGACTCAGATCGATGGGGTGACATTTGACGAAGCTTGGGATGGTCGTGTGCTTGCCACCTTCGCCGGAGTTTCCGTCACGGTGCTATCGAGAGCCTATTTGATTCAAAATAAACGTGCGTCCGGTAGAAAGCAGGATCTTGCGGATGTCGAGTGGCTGGAGAATGACAGCAACAAGCCTGCAGACTGAACCACAGGGAAGCACAGCGGCTCCACCTGGAATCGGGAACTTTTGCCGAAAAAATTTACCGTTGGAGTAAGAAGGATGGCTAAGACAGCTACTGGTCCCGCGACGAGAAGTTCCGGGAACACCTTTCGAGATCTCGGTGTCCCCCAACCTGAGCTCGCCAAGATAAAGTCCGATATGGCCATGGCCATATATAGAACGATTCAGTCTCGCGGTTTATCGCAGTCGGAAGCGGCACCATCATGGGCGTGGACCAGGCCAAGGTGTCTGCCATATCCCGGGGCATTACCAAAGGTTACAGCGTGGATCGACTGATGACTCTCCTAAACCACTCGATATAGGTATCGACATCCACTCCTCCCCCCTCCACAAAGGAGGGGGGAAGTTATACTAGCGGTGTTTCGCCGTTTGCGAAACTGGTTTGATGCATATTGCTCTGTGATATGGCCTACGGCATCCGCCTCGTCACACTGATACGACGGCCAATCAGCCCGCCAAGGACCACAACGAAACTTATACCTACCGTGATAGACAACCACAACCGAGGCCGTTTAGACTGTTGCTCTGCGATAGCACCAGCGGGGTCGCCCAACGCACCCAGCGGCAAATCGAGTTGTCCCGGTGCTTCGCTGACCAACGCCACCGTATCAATTGATTGATCCGGTCCCGGACTTGTTGCCGATGAGACAAGAACTACATTTGCCGCCGCAAGTCGCTCGCTTTCTCGCCACATTCGCGCGACCTCGAGCTGCTTCTTAATTGCGCGCGGGTAAGGTGCGAGCGAGAAAACGGCGCTGGACGGATTCACCGCCTGTAGCTCTACTAGAAAATTGTAGAGCCGTTGGTAATGATCTGTAGCGTTTTCGTAGTCCTGAAGCTCCAAATAGGCCCTCGCTATGTGCTCGGCGATACCTACAGAGACTACGTCGTCTTCCAGCAAGCCCGCCACGGGTGGCGCGACCTCCAGCAAAGATTCCCAGTCCTCCATCTGATAGTACACATCGGCCAATTGCCGCCCGAAGGTAGTGAATTCGTCTTGCGAGTACTGTGAGGAGTGGTCCCACAGTTCCCGCAATCGACGCGCCGCTTCGGCCTTTTCGCCCCTAGCCTGAAATGATTGGGCGTGATTAAAGGCGGCGGATCGGGCTGCCGCCGTTTCCATAGCGGGATCCTGTTCCGCGAGGGTCGCGTAGATCGAATCTACCCGAGAATAGTCCTGAAGATACTCCGCTGTCTTAGCCATCCTCAACTGCGCTTCATTCCTGAGTTCATCAGACGGCAAATGGGGCAGTATACGCTCCATGCTCGCGAGATAAGTCTCCGCTTGAGACCGATCCGTCCTGGCTCCCGCCCACATTCTGCTCAAAGTCAGGTCTGGAGATTCATTCGCTCCTACCAGTGACAAGATCTCGGCTTCAAATTGCTCGATGCTTTCATCCTGCTGCTGCTTTTGCAATGAAACAACCCCGGAATTTGATGGAGATTCCTGGCTTGCAACATTCAAACAGATGGCAATGGACAGCAGCATACTATTTCCGAACGCAGATGCTTTCATAAACCTACTCTCCGCTAAATCGATACTCGTCAGCGATAAGTTATGGACAAGTATTCTGAGATGGGTTTGCGCAAGGATTCGGAGTCACCCCCGTGCAGCCTCCTGAAGTCGGCAAACCACACCCAGTCGTGGGGAGGATGCCAGCTTCGTCTAGTAGCATCGTGTAAGATTCCTGGCCCGTGAACGGTATTTCTTCGCATGCCGTTCTGGTGACGCAATTGACGTCACTGGGGGAACATACATAGCAGATCTTCTTTGCGTTAAAATTGCGGACCGTTGTTTGATAAATCGATCCGAACTCTTGATTTACATTCTGACACTTTCCCAGCACGCAACCCGATACTGTATGCGCTGGCACTGACACATCACTATCGCCTTGATAAGTCAATCCTGACGAACCTGCAGCCCAATCTGTGGGAAGTGTCATCCCAAGTGTACCCAGATCTGAATTCCACCATCCATATTCAATCACTTCAGCCACAGTTGACAACGAGCATGGATAACTCCCGCAGCACGTGGTGTATACGCAGTCGTCATACACATCATAAATATACGGGGGGCCTGTGATAGTTACATTATTCTCCCCTACTTCCTCCACGACAAAAGCGTCATCGCATTCTTCGCACGGTGGGACCGCCGCATATGCTCCTCCCACGGATAACCCGAGGCCAGCTAGGACAAACCCAAAAGCGATGTTACGAAAGTAATTCATTTGTTGACCCTCCAGTTTTGGTATCCACGACTTTAGATAGCGTGGTTCAAAATTGATTTACCGCTACACAACTCTGGTTTACTTCATATGTTTCGCCTTTTACTCTTGCCGCTCAGCACCTCCTATAGTTACCGGAACAAAGATTTCACGGCCACTCCCGGGTTCAGGAATGATCCGGACCATGCTATTGCCTTTCAGTGACGATGGTATGAAGTTAAAAATCTTCAATATATAGCCTCCGTCTGGAACTCTAGTAAACTTTACACTAGCCTGCATATTCTGAATTTGCACATCCTTTACTGAAGGATGCTCTTTTACCCCGGGAAGCACTCGCAAATAAATTGGGTTTTCGCCCCGAAGTTGCAGTTCGCTCAGCACGACTTTTTTAGGTTCAACGCGAAGGTCACATTGTACCGTTCCAGAAACCTGTAAAATGACCTCTTTTTGGAATGGATCATCCGTGACGATCCCGATTTCCTGGACAAAGTCACCACATAAATTGGTGCAGTCAACCTCTACCAAAATTTCGTATTGCTTACTTTCTTCAACGGGTGAGTAAGTAACGCGTACTGGGCCATCCTCGGCGATACGGATCCCCTTCACCGAAAATCTAAATCCTTCACGGCCTGGGGATAGCTGCACCTTTCGAGAGTGGATGCCTTCGGCAACCATACCAAACTCAAGTGATGGCGGTTGGAGAATTATTAAAGGCGCAACATCGCCTACCAAAGAAAATTCGTAGATTGGATTCTCGGGGTCATTGGTTTCGACCGAAAACCCCAGTTTCTGTGGGCCCGATTTTCCCCGCACATCCAGTGAAACCGTAAACGACGCTGATTCCCCCGGCAAAACGTCCTTTTGGCTAGACTCCACCAGAGTACACCCGCATTGTGTAGAGATCGAACCGAACCGTAACGGACTATTCCCCTTGTTTTCGAGCACGAACTGATGATAAACCGCTTCATCACTGAAGACAGAACCAAAGTCATAAATGGGTTCACCACAGTGGAGTTGAGGTATGGCAAAGCTGGTCAAAGGAAATGGGAGTGCGACCACTAGCCAAGCGCATAAAATGAAACCCCTATTGGCTATCTTGCCCATTGCTGCCGCGCCCTCAAAGTGTGTTACTGAAGATTTCTCACTCACTCTAAGTTGGTTATAGCAAAAAGACGGCACCTTGTCAACCAAAAAATTCGCCGCAATGCTCAGGATGTCGAGCCTGGAAGAGCGAAGATATTGCAGTTGGTTTATGGATGTAAAAGTGGCCCCCCTGGCCGAAAGGAACGCAAAGAGCACCCAGAAATTGCTACTCTTTGGCTCTATGCGTTCTTTCGCGACCAACCCCGATATCGCCGCGTTACAATTCACCCCTTGGAGTTATCCCATGCTTCGATTCCTGTTCCCCCTCGTTGCCCTAGTCTGCTTCACAACTCCCTCAACCTACGCCGCAGATCTGGAGCCCCTCTTCAACGAGCACTCCGCCCCCTTCTCCCTGACCTACGGCGGCGCAACCCACACCGGGACCTTCCCCGCCGCCTGGACCACCACGCACAGCACCGCCGATCTCCCCCAGGGCCGCCAACAGCAGACCACCCAGTGGACCGACCCTGCGACGGGCCTGGATGTCCGCCTGGTAGCCACGCGCTATACCGACTTCGAGGCCGTCGAATGGGT
The DNA here is from genome assembly GCA_044344195.1 of Candidatus Hydrogenedentales bacterium. GTDB lineage: Bacteria > Hydrogenedentota > Hydrogenedentia > Hydrogenedentales > JAEUWI01 > JAEUWI01. The sequence continues at coordinate 10,553 of JBIJDL010000058.1, read as the reverse complement.
GCTCCACCTCACCAACCACGGCTCCACCGACACGCCCATCCTGGAAAACATCCAGGTCGCCGACTTCGCCTGGAACGACGCCGGGACCGCCCCCATCACCCTTCACCACGCCGAGGGCAGCCACGCCATCATCACCGACTTCCAGCCGAAGTCAGCGACCCTCGACGCCGGCACGCCCGCCGTCTTCACGCCCTTCGGCGGACGCTCCTCCGACGGCGTCCTGCCCTTCTTCAACCTTGCCGGACCCGAGGGCGGGCTGATGGTCGCCATTGGCTGGACGGGACAGTGGACCACGTCGTTCAACCGCACCGACGCGGACGTCCAGATTCAGGCGGGCTTTGAGCAAGCGCGCTTCAAGCTACTGCCGGGCGAATCCGTCCGCACGCCCTCTATCCTCATCATGCCTTGGACCGGCACCGACCGCATGGTGGGCCAGAATAAATTTCGCAAGCTTCTCCTGGAGCACATCGTGCCGCAGTACCACGGGGAACCCGCCGCGCCCCTCCTCGCCGCTTCGCCTCATGCCGTCATCCCCTTCGAAGGCACCACCGAGGCCAACTGCGTCGAGGCCATCCGCAACATCGCGGCGAATAAACTTCCCGTGGATTACTTTTGGATCGACGCGGGCTGGTTCGTCTCCCCGCAGAAAAACTGGGCCCGGGGCGTGGGCAATTTCGTGCCCGATCCCGAGCGCTTTCCGAACGGCATGAAGCCCGTGGCCGACGCGGCCCACGAGGCGGGTCTGAAGTTCCTCCTCTGGTTCGAGCCGGAGCGCGTCATGAGCGACACCTGGCTCTTCAAAGAGCACCACGACTGGCTCATCGCGCCGCCCAACGACTTCCCCGCCGATCTCATGTATCAGTTCAACGATAAATTCCACCTCCTCGATTTGGGCAAGCCCGAAGCCGCGGAATGGGCCACGAAAACCGTCTCCGACGCCATCACCGAGGTCGGCATCGACGCCTATCGCAACGACTTCAACATGTACCCGTCCTACTACTGGCGCGCGGACGAAGCGCCCGACCGCCAGGGCATCAATGAGATTAAGTACGTAACCGCCCTCTACCGCTACTTCGACACCCTCCGCGCGCAGCACCCCCAACTCCTCCTCGACACCTGCGCCAGCGGCGGACGCCGCATCGACCTGGAAATGCTCAAGCGCGCCCTCGCCCTCACCCGCTCCGACTACCTCTGGGACCCCACCGGCCAGCAATGCCACACCTACGGCCTCGCCCAATGGATCCCCATCACCGGCATCGGCGCCGCCAGCACCGGCCAATACGAATGCCGCTCCGGCTACGGTTCGCACTTTGCCTTCGCCGTCGATTACTTCTCGAAGGACCCAGCCGTGTGGGACGCCGCCCGAAAGGCCCTTGAAGAGTGCAAGGCCATCGCCCCGCTGTCGCGCAAGGACTTCTATCCCCTCACGCCCTACACCACGCAGAACGACGCCTGGATGGCCTGGCAATACCACGACCCGGAAACACAGACCGGCGCGGTGCAGGCCTTCCGACGGCCGGATGCCAAAGAGAGCACATTGGTCTGCACGCTCCAGGGACTCACGCCGGGGATGTCGTATGAAGTGAGCAACACGGATTCAGGACAAGTCGCACCCGTCACTGCCGATGAAAAAGGCAATGCCGAAATCAGTATCACCCTGTCCACCGCGCCTGCTGCGGGCATGTTGAGCTACAACGCCGCCGCGAATTAGTTCTTTCTTTATTCCCTTTGCGCCTTAGCGCCTTTGCGTGAGATTAAAAAGATTTGGCACGCAAAGACGCAGAGACGCAGAGACGCAAAGAAATCCACAATCAGGAAACTTTTGTTTGCGTTCGTGAATTATGAATCCGTAAGCCGCCGGGTGTGCCGTGCGGTCGGGGTACTCCGCGATGGGTTGTTTAAGTTACTCGATAGTGCCGCTCCGAAGACTCAAGGGCCTCCGTCGTTCGCTCCTATCCTTGCTCGTGTTGGGCGCATTCTTCTTTTCGCTTCTTGGGCATGGAAGGGCAGCGGCCACCGACTGCGTGTCTTGGCCGGAATACAAAATAGCCCTGAATACGACGGTATACGTCTGGGGGCGGTCGCTGGGCTCCGAGACCGTAGACACTCGCCGCGTGGACCTCGTGGAGGTATTGAAATCGACGGATCCAGGCCTGCCCGCCGTTATTCGCGTCGAGTTCGGCGGAAATACTTGTTCTGATTGGTACGGGGAAGGCGGCGATCATTTTCTTGCCTTGTCCGGCTCGGGCGACACCTTTAGCCCCCCGGATTACGTCCAAAACGCCATCTGGAGACTTCCCGATGACGCCGGAGAAGGCGCCGCCGATAGGGAGTGGGCCTGGCTATGCGAGATGAGATCGCTGGTGGACCAGGATGGTGTGCTGCCGGACGCCAAGCGTGACGCCTGGCTGGAAAGGCTGTACACCGGCAGCGCGCGAGAATCGCGCATGGCGCTAATCCTGTTGGAGCAACTGAGCGCACCGAACATCGACCCCGCGACCCTGGCCGCCGCGGTTTTGAGGCATTTCGAGGCGCTATCGGACTCCGAGGATCGCCGCCACGGCGAGCACGAATTTTTGAACCTATATCAAGCGGCGGCGCAGAACATCGCACGATCCGGAGACGACGTAGCCGCGAAGGTGATGGCAAATCTCTACTTTACGGACCGGACGTCCACGCACATGCTCGCCGCAAATGACACGGACTGTCTCGTTGTGCCACTGCTGCTCACTCCGCCCAATGATCATAACGTCGAGCGTCTCGCAGCGTTGCTTGGGAACCGCCTTGAATCCAGAAGACTATTGGTAGCCTCGATTGCCCAGACCCCCGGCGAGCCGGTGGGAGAATTGTTGTGGCGGATGCTCGAAAGCCCGGGGGATTACGGGATTGCCGATAGCTGGCCCCTGGAGGAGGTGTGGAGCGGCCTGGCGGCGCGGAAGGACCCTCGCCTGCGCGCCTATCTCAGGGCCCGGGTGTTGGATCCGGAAGTACCCGATGTGGGCGTCAAACTCTCCAGCAGAATTGAAGACCTGAAGCAAACCGCTCTCAGGTTATATCACGCCATCCCGGCACCAGAGGAGGAATAAGCTACGGACGTGCGCGAGCGCGCGGAACGGATTGCCGCAGGAAACTTGACTGGCGCGGTCCAGGCCTTCCGCCGACAGTACTGCGAGAAAAGTTCGCTGACCTGCACGCTTCAAAGGCTGATATCGGGGGTGGTGTATGAAGTGAGTAATGCAGACTCCGGGGATGTGACGCGCATCACCACCGACAACACGGGCAAGGCCGAGGTCAGCATTGCTCTCAACGATACTCCCGCAGCGGCCATTCTCACCTGCCTTCAGCAGCTCACGACGAAGCAAACGTATCGAGAATGCAACGACATTATGCGCTACTGTCCGCCTGCACATTGCTAAGGCGGATGTTCAATACGTTCGCGAGCCATGCTCTCACCCTCTCGCCCCGTGCCACCTTGAAGCCATGGGAAAAAGGGTCTATCCTCTGTTTAAGAAGCACGCCCGCCCCGGGCCAATCGTGCTCCTATTTTCCCTCGCCACCGGTCAAGCGATTTGGGTACGCTCGGTAGTATTGCGCCTTGGGACCGGCCTGGCGCCTGGAAAGGATCAGGGTATGAATCGCTCCGTTTCCCCATTACTGCCTTTGGTATTGCGCTCGTTGCTGCGCAGTCCGATTCGCATATTGCTTCTGTCGGCCCTGTTGCTGGGCATGGTGCCCGCACGGGCCGCGGAATCCGCCGCACCACCGGAGCGGTTGGACTGGTGGCGGGAAGCGGCCTTCGGGATGTTCATTCACTGGGGCGTCTATACCATTCCAGGGCGTGGCGAGTGGATCATGTACCAGGAGCATATCCCGGCCGAAGAATACGCGGCGCTGGCGGAACAGTTCCAGCCCCGTGATTTTAATCCGCGCGAATGGGTGGCGCTGGCGAAGGCTTCCGGCATGAAGTATGTCGTGATCACCACCCGCCATCATGACGGCTACTGTCTTTTCGACAGTCAGGTATCCGACTTTACCTCGGTGAAGACCGGCGCGAAGCGGGATTTTATCGCCGAGTTTGTGGCGGCCTGCCGGGAGGCGGACATGCGAATCGGTTTCTATTATTCGCTGGTGGACTGGCGCTTTCCCGGCGTGCTTCCGATCAGCGTCAAACGCGAACCGGAAGTCTATGCGCCGATGATCGAGCAGGCCCATGCGCAGGTGCGCGAACTGCTGACGAACTACGGCAAGATCGATATTCTCTGGTACGACATGCTGACCCCCGCGGACCCGGAATTGTGGCGCTCAGAGGAGCTCAACGCCATGGCCCGTGAACTGCAACCGGATATCCTCATCAACAACCGCGCGGGCGTTCCCGCCGATTTCGAAACGCCGGAAAATACCGTCACGCCGGGCGCGAAAGCCTGGGAATCGTGTTACACCATGAACCGGAGCTGGGCCTATTGTCCCTATGACACGAACTACAAGACCGCCGCCGAACTGATTCGCCTGATCGCCGCCTGCGCCTCGAACGGAGGAAACCTGCTGCTCAACGTCAGCCCCGATCGCGAGGGGAAAATCCCCGGCGAACAGGTGGACCGACTCCGCGAGATCGGCCAATGGATGAACGTGAACGGCCGCTCCATCTATGGCGCTGTAAAATCCCCCATCGATGCGCCAAGCCTGGGCATGACCACCCGCGTGGGCAACAAGGTCTATCTGCAGTGCCAGCGCTGGCCCGGCGTCACCGCCCCGCTGGCGTGGTTTGGCGACAACCTCGTTTCGGCAAAGCTGCTGTCGACGGGGCAGGCCCTGCGGATCGAACAACGCGACGACCGCGTCTGGCTGCACGATCTGCCCGCCTACCCACCCGATCGACATATGAACGTCATCGAACTCACCTTCGACGGGGAGCCAAAACCCAGCAACCCGCCGTTCCAGTAATGCGGTGCGGAGGCGCAAGAGGTGGACTCTGCCATCAATCATCTTTGCAGATCTCAAACTTATCCGCCAGAGTAGCAATCACAATGAGATTCTGCTTGCGCTCCAACCATCCTCGCAGTGCATCAACCACCGAAGTCATCACACGAAACTGACCATGCCCGACCGTCCCTTTGTCTTCGGCCTCGAAGCTGACAAGGTAGGGCATGAAAGAAGGATCTCGGCTAAAATTGAATGTGCAGTGACGTCCGCGTTCTGGTGCCGCTGCCGTGACCCCACCGAATAAGTCTCTACGAGCAATGTAAACCCGGCTGCCCAGCTCATCCAGAAGCCTTTTCGCCGGGAGAAACAGGGCGTCTTGGCAATTACCGTAGACCCCCGACTCCGTGATCGCTGAAAGTCGCTGTTTCAGAAACTCAAATATTTCGTCGACGTCGCCCTTGACGGACTCCTCGCCGCATGTCGCCCAGTAGCCAGCCGGTTCCGGGTAGGCCTTTCGTGAAGCCTGCACTACGGGTAGGCCCGCCGGGGCATATGGAAACTTTGAACAGCGCGAGTAGCAGAGTCTCCCCATGCTGTAAAACGAGTAGAAACGCCTGGTCATCGCCTCCGCCTCGATTCGCTCCAGCAGTGGCAGATAGCAGGCCGCATAATATCCGTCGGCGGATTCGCGCTCCGCGCGCGCATACTTGATCTCGCGCTTCCAATGCAGGCCGAAAAAGTCGGCGCGCATGATCTCATCGAAAAAGTCTGTGAAAATCATCCCCGGAAACAGGTGGGAAAAATCAAGCTCCGAGACGTCATCGACGACCCATGAGTGCGCAGCGCGCGCCGCCTCCGCGGAGGAGCCTGTCTTCAATGTGCCGATCGCTGTCCCGTCTATCAGGGGCGTACATTGAATTAGGCCATCTTCCTGCATCGAACGCGCATCAAATTCAAGTGTCCGATCAACACCCTCGACAACAAGTGAGATCTTTGGATCGCCAAGCCGGTCATCGATGAGCCTGCCCCGGACTTCCTTAGATTCCACGGTGGCTATTCGGTCTATTTGGTCCGCGACGTCAAGGAGGGTACGCCGACATATATCCACGCAAGAAAATACCTCGTAGATGTCGTCCTTACTTGCCATCGACACCACCCATTGCTGGACGCACTTGGCAACGGCCGCGGATGTATAGAATCGACCTTCCGGCGGGAGTTTCGGACTGGATTTCGCTTCCTGATGAACGCTCTGATCACGGAATATAACCAGAAACTCGGCACCCGGGTAGATCTGAGATAGGTCGCCGGAGTCGGAAGGTTCCGAACTCGCCCGTTGTCGGAGTCGAGTGACCCTCGACATCCCCTCGCTCTCAAAATTGGAGCAAAGAATGCGACAGGAACGCGGCCAGCCGATGCCAGGACCTCCCAGAATTCACCCGTACCCCAGATAGTGAAATCGATGGCTGGTTGCGAACTCTGAAAGCGCTCAGACAGATAGGAAAACAGCGCCTGCGCGAGGCACTCTTGAATCGACTTTTCTGGTTCGCCCATTACTGGCCCTCCTGCAGCATTCTAGCAGCTTGCGTCCGCTCAACCCAGAGTAAATCTATGAGGCCATACCACCGCAGCAATTCAACGAGGCGGATTGGTTTCCAGAAACTCGGCACCCAGGCAGCTCCCCGACAGGGAAGGCAACCAACTCTCCCACTTTGCGCCTTAGCGCCTTTGCGTGAGATAAAACAGATCTGGCACGCAAAGACGCAGAGGCGCAAAGCATTCTATTCCTCCAGCCCGTTCGCAATCCGCCAGATCCCGTCCTTTATCCGCGCGGTGCCAAAGTTGATCAACATGCCAAGCCGCTTATCCATCAGCCGGATATAGGTCAGTGTCTGCTTGCTGTGCACGGGCAATACTTGCTCTACCGACTTCAGTTCCAGCACCACCTTGTCCCCCACCACAATGTCCGCGCGAAAGCCCTCTTCAAAGTGGAGTCCGTCATAAACAACCGGCACTGCCACTTGCCGCTCCACCTTTAAGCCCCGCTTTCGCAATTCATGGCACAGCACCGTTTCGTAAACCGATTCCAGCAGACCCGGCCCCAGCGCCACATGAATCGTGTACGCCGCATCCACCACCTGCCTCGAAATCTCGTTCTCAGTCATTGCGCTGCTCCTCTGCCGCCCGGTTGGGGGCAATGTTGAAAACCACCACACACGAAGCGCCCTTGCGCTTCTGCGTGGCTGGATGAAACAAAAATAATCTCACGCAAAGGCGCTAAGGCGCAAAGGAAAAATTCGCCCCAGCACTCCTGAACCCAGTCCCCTCAGAGAGTTCCACAGCAGGGGTAAACCCCTCGCCGAGTCACCGCAATTGATCGCCGTCATCGAGCAGACCTCAGAACCTAATACGATCCCAACTTTGTCAGCGACCAACTCAAACGCCAAACCGATGCCGTCTAAAGCTTAGCCACGCTTGACCGTGGCCGCTTTGAAAGCCGCCAATTGCCATAGCCCCCTTCTCTTCCTTCCCCTCTTTGCGCCTTAGCGGCTTTGCGTGAGAATATTTCTGTTGAACGCTAAGGCGCGAATAACCCCATTGAAGGATTCTTGCCGCTCCCTTGCCTCCCGCCGCGCCCCTGTGCCACCATGGTCTCCAGTCCGGGGGGAACCGGACACCCCTCCCCCGGGAAAGGAGGCCGCCATGCGCGCCATGTCTTTCTTGTGCTTTTTCATGCTCCTCAGCCCAACCCTCTTCGCCGATCCCGCCCAGGACGCCGAGCTCAATGGCGAGCAGGCGCGCGTCGCCTTCCTGGCCTGTTCCCGCTTTGTGGACGGCTGGCTGCAGCACGCGGACCCCGCTTCCGGCCTGATCCCCCGCAATCTCACGCAGGATTTCTACTGGAATGCGAAGGACGCGGCGGCGGACAACTATCCGTTCATGGTCCTCTCGACGTGGTTCACCAACCGCGCCCTCTTCGACGGTCCCATGCACGCCATCCTGGCCACGGAGCAACGCGTGGCGAATCGCGTGGGCGTGTTGCCCGATGACTTCCTCTTCTCCACCCAAACCTTTCGCACGGACACGCCCGACCTGGCAGCCATCGTCTTCGGCGCAAGCGAGTACGTGAAAGACGGCCTGCTGCCCCTGAACGAACTGCTCGGGCCGAGTCCCTGGACGGATCGCATGCTGGGGCTGCTGGACGGCATCTGGGAACACGCCACGATCGACTCCGAGGTGGGTAAGCTGCCTTCCACGTCCCACGAGGTGAGCGGCGATCTCATGCAGGGTTATTCGCGCGCGTATTGGATGACGGGCAACCCGGCCTATCGCGATCACGCCTATCAGCTTGCGGCCTATTTCCTGGAGCACCACTCGCCTGTGGATGCCCCGGAGCTGCGCCTGGACGATCACGGCTGCGAGGTCATCAGCGGCCTTTCCGAGGTCTACTACATCGCCGCGCAGCAGGATACCGAGCGCCACGCGCGGTGGAAGCCCGCCATGCACCGGATTCTCGACCGCATCCTCGAAGTGGGCCGGGATGAGAATGGCCTGCTCTACAACAAGATTGACCCGCGCGATGGCAAGATCCTCGACCAGGACCGCACGGACAACTGGGGCTACAACTACAACGCTTTTCTCGTGGTGGACCAGATCGACGACGTGCCGCGCTACCGCGAGGCCGTGACCTTCGCGCTGCAGCATCTCATGGCCAACAAGGATTTCCCCTGGGAGGGTGACATCGCCGATGGCATCGCCGACTCCCTCGAAGGCGGACTGAACCTCATGAACCGCCTGCCCGATCCCGTCGCGGCGGAATGGGCGGACTACATGGCCGCGCGCCTCCTCAGCAAGCAGCGGGACACGGGCGTCATCGCGGGATGGCACGGCGATGGCAACTTCGCGCGAACGGCCCTCATGTGGGCGCTTTGGAAGACCCAGGGCTGCTACCTTGAACCCTGGCGCAACGACCTGCGCATCGGCGCCGTATCCGATGGCGCGGGCGGCCTCCAGATCGCCGTCGCCGCCGACTGGCCCTGGGCCGGCAAAATCCGCTTCGACGTGCCGCGCCACGCGGAGTATTTCAAGATGCCCACGGACTACCCCCGGCTCAATCAGTTCCCCGAATGGTTCACCGTAAAGGCGGAGGCTCGCTTCACCGTGGACGGGTCAACGACCTCTGGTGAAAACCTGCGCGCCGGGCTGCCGGTAAAGGTGGACGGAAAGACGGTGCTGCGGATTGCCGTCGCGCGGAAGCCCTGATTGCAGCGACGGCAGGGATTCACGACGCCTTGCTGTCCCTGATGTCCCTGCCGTCGCTGAGATGCCTTGCCCTTGTCATTCTCTCTACTCCTCCACCGCGAAGTACAAGCCCCAGCCGCCCGCAATCTGATCGATCTTGAGCAGCACCGAGTTCTTCCCCTTTTTCAGGGGCAGCGTCAATTGCTCATCGCCCGGCCGGGCAACGCGACTCGCCTTCGATGACAGCAGCAGCTCGCCGTTGAGCCACAGCTTCACGCCGTCGTTACTGCCCAGCGCCACGTTCAACGTCGTGTCCTCCGCCACCTCAAACTCCCGCCAGGCATAGGCCACGCCGCCCTCGGCGGGCTTCAAGATCTTCGCAAAATCCACGTAACCCGTGCGGCCCGGTTCCGTGGCGCTCCAACGCACCGGCGCGCCGCCCAATCCGGTGTATTCCCCCGCGAGATTGATTTCTTGCTCGGGAACATAGACGGTATCGAAGCCCGCGCGATCCTTGTTGTCGAAGGGGCCGATGACCTGCCAGTCGGTGACATAGCTCGGGGCCTTCTCCACCTCGGCTACAAAGGCCGCGATCGCGTCTTCACCCAACTGCTCGCCGAATTGCTTGATCTGATGTTCCGCCATGATCCGCTTGAAGGCCGCCAGCACTTCGGGCATCGCCTCCTTGCTCAGGTAAGCCGAACCGCCCACGGCATAGAATTGCAGCCGCGCATAGTGAATCGGCAGGTGCGCCAGCTCCACGCGCTTCAACAGCGCCGGATCGCCCTGGGCCGCCGCCTCGGCCTGAGCGAACAGGGCCTCGGCACGCGCCAGGAATTCCGGCGTGAGGTAAGACATCTGCTCCAGGCTCGCGAAGATGCTGAAGCGCATCTCCTTCGGCTGGACCGCCGCCTCGGCTTCCTCCATATAGGTGCGGATGAAGGGCGCCGCCGGGCCGTAGACGTTCTCCACGAATTCCCGAATCAGCGCGCGACCATCCTGGTAGGGGTCCCACATGAGCTGGGCAAAGACCCACGCCCGCAGGGCCGAAAACTCGCCGCCGCCCTGCTCCCGCACGTTGTTGCCCTGGGCAAAGAGACCGATGCAATGATGCTCGGCATAGAGGCGCGGATGGGTGATGACCGATTCAAAGTTGGGGAAAGGAATCAGGTAGTGGCGAAAGTTCGTGAAATAGGCCCAGATCGTGATCGAATCCGTGATCTTGCTCCAGCCCTCCAGCCGTTCCACGAACACTTTATGATCGTCGCACTTGCCGATGGGGTGGGCCTCGCAGTACTCGTAGTGGCACATGCGAATGGTCACGTTGGGCCGCGGGCGAATCGTCTTCGGCGGCACCTCGGAATAAACATAGGCCAGCGTCTGCAGGCGCACCC
>JBIJDL010000390.1:0-6234 GCA_044344195.1 Candidatus Hydrogenedentales bacterium | reverse complement strand
TTGCCCTTCGGGCAGTTCGCCTACGGCGAACACGGGCTGCGTTCCGCGCCCCATAAAAGCCCCCAGGAGCGCCTTGGTGCTTCCAGAGGCCACGTCCTCCAGATTCAGCAACCAATGACCAGGCCAACGAACCGGGGAGCGTGACTGTGTTGCAGTTAGTTTATGAATCCGGGCTCACCCAGTGTTCGACTGTCAACTATCAACTATCAACTATTTCCGGTTACAATAGGGAAGTCCGAACCCACTCCCTGATCTGGTGTCTAACTCTGTAGCTGGTGGAGCGAAAGCGCTCGTGGAATTACTCGAAGAAACCCGCAAATCTTCCGATGCGGAACTTGTGGAAGCCTGCCTCAATGGTGAGGAAAGGGCTTTTGATGAGTTGCTGCGCCGCTACAAGGATCGGGTGTACAACGTGGTTTACCGATATCTGGGCCATCGTGAGGACAGTCTGGACGCCGCACTGGAGGTTTTCGTCCGGGCCTACCGGAATCTGGACACCTACCAGGGCCATGCCCAGGTCTACACCTGGCTCTACAGTATCGCCGCGAACGTATGCCGAAACCGGCTGCGCGACCGGAGCCGGAAGGGTCGGAATATGGGCGTGTCTTATGAGGCGCTGGCGGAAGAGTCGCCCGGCGTGGCCCAGCAGGCCACCTCGACGAATGTGAACCCGAGCCATCTGGCCCAGAAGCGCGAGCTGGACGAGGGCCTGCGCCTCTGCCTGGATGGATTGCCGGAGACCTACCGGATGGCCTTTGTGCTCCGGACCTTCGACAATTTGAGCTATACCGATATTGCCGCGTCGTCCGACTGCCCCGAGGGCACCGTAAAATCGCGGTTGAATCAGGCCCGAAAGCTGCTCAAGGAATGCCTCTCGCGTCGCGGATTGTTGTAAGTTAAATCGAAACGGGATTTACCCAAAGTTAAGTATCAACTATGCCCCTGGAATGCGACCACATACGGAATGAATTCTCCGCCCTGCTCGACAACGAGCTGAACCCGGAAGATCGGGAACTGGTGGAGGAGCATCTTTCGGACTGCTCCGAGTGCCTGCGGGAACTCCACGGCTATAAGGTCGTTTCCGACGCGTACCGCTATCACCACCCCGTGAAGGCTCCCGAGGATTTCGAGGCGCGCTTTCACGCCGCCATCGCCCCCATTGGGCGCAAACGCGGCTTTGTCTGGCAGCGCTGGGGCCTCGCGGCCGCCGCTGGCTTTACGCTGGTCGCGGGCGTCGCCTTCTGGCAGTCCCAATCCACCCTGAAGCAGTCCGCCAGCTCGGAGCTCGCGCTGAGCGCTCCCGCGCCAGAAGCAGCGCCGGCTGCGGACGCGCCCCAGGCGATGATGTTCCAAGCGCCCGCCGAGGGGGCTGCCTCGGACGTCATGATGCAGGAAAGTGCCGCTACGTCGGTGGAAGCTGCGCCCGCCCCCGTGCAGGAAAGCCTGGATGCCGCCGGAACCGGCCCCGCGCTCGATGGGATCGCGTCCACGGCTGCGGTCGAATCAGACGCTGGCTTGAGTGATGGCGTCAAGGCCAAGGTGGCTTCAGAACCTGAAATTGGAGGCGGTGGCTTCGGCGGAGGTGGCGGTGGTTTCGGAGGCCAGGCCATGCCCGAGGTCGCTCCGGCGGAGGCCCCGGCACCGGAAATGGCGCGGCGCACGGCCGGCGATAGTGTCGCGTTGAAGTCGGTGCCCGCAGAATCAGACCAGTCAGGACTAGGCACCGCCAATCGGGATAAAGAAGTGCGCGCCGACAGCCGGTCGGCCATGCGCAGCCAGACTACTGAATCCACCGCAGCCGAAGTCGCCGATGCGGCCATTCCGGCGGCTGCTCCGCCAGCCTCCCCCGCGCCCGTGAATGCGCTGCGCTGGAACAATATTGAGTTCACCCTGACTGACGGAACCTGGCGCCAGGCGGGCTATGCCGGGGAAACGCTCACGAAGGTCACCATTCCATCGAAGGAATGGAACGGCCTGCTGGACCGGCACACCGACCTCAACTTGCTGTGCGATCGCGACGAGCCGGTCATCGTCAAGCTGGGCGACGTGTGGTACACGATCGCGAAGGCGACGAGCCCGGAAAGTGCTACGCGCTGATCCCGTTTTCAATCGCGCGCTGCCCTACCGCCATATCATGATGCGTCCGGTCGACGTCCCCCCGGCCGCGACGATTTTTGTGCCGCAGCGCACCGGCACCGCGTGGTCCCACGTGTCCCCCTCGGCGCCCGAAGGTACCGGCCCGATGTTTTCCCAAGTCTGCCCATAGTCCTTTGAAAGATAGAGGTTTTTCTCGCCGGTGTAGGTCGTGTAGATGACCACCCCATCGCCGACCTGAACGAAGTCATCCGCCGCATCGGCAAAGCGCGCCACCTCCACCCACGTCTCGCCATCGTCCGTGCTTCGGAAGAGCCGTCCGTCCTCCCCGCCCTGCAGCGCGATTCCGTTGCCCAGATACTCCGTGGCGTAGAGCGCTTTCTCGCTGAGCTGCCCCCTGTCACGCCAGGTTTGGCCGTCATCGGTGCTCCGGTAGACCCGGCCTGCCCAGCCGTTTACCAGCACGCCGTCTTTCACCTTCTCAAAGCGATAGAGGGCCATCGTCGAAACTGCACCGACATCCTGCCAGGTCGCCCCGCCATCTTCGGAGCGGAGCACGTGTCCGCCCGTCGGATTCGTATTGCTGACCAGCACGGTGCCGCTCGGCAGGACGGTCATGCTGTAGCTGTGATGAAACGGTTCATGACGCGGCATGTTGGAAACCTGGCCGAGTGGCCGCCAGTTCACACCCCAGTTCTCCGACTTCCACACATGGGCATCGCCCGTGAGCAGATAGGCCACACCATGACCTGCGGAGGCGAGACACGTCACGCTCCCCGTGTGCAGTTCCTCACCCAGCAGGTTGCCCAGGTCCGTCCAGGATTCGCCGCAGTCCGTGCTCCGAAAAATGTGGCCCGGTTTCGGATTCCTGGAACCGGCAACCACAACGCCCTCGCCCAGATCGGCGATGGCATCGATGCGCCCGCCGGGAATAACAGGGTGAACCTGCCACGTGCGCGATTCCGGTGCGGGATTGGAGAGGGAGGCGCAGCCGGAGATTGGGAAAAGCAGAACTGTGGCCAGGATGCGAATAAGACTCGGCATATCAGATGCTCCAACCGGGGGATTTGGGGCCCTTGCCACGAAATCTTCGTTGCCGAGCCTTCGTGGAAAGCATATAATCGCGCTCCGGTAGAAACAACTTCTCCGTTCGGACAATTTCGGGGCAGCATGCGGCTCTTAGATTCGATATCGATATCAGACTACAGTCGGCTTTCGGAAGAGCTTGGCGATGGCCTGCGCGTCATCAACGCGAGGATAAACGCTAAGGAGGCCGCCATCATTCAAGAACACGTGGCGGGACTGCTGGCCGTGCCAGCGGGCGTGCTTTCGAAGCTGCGGACCCATGGACTTGCCCGCATCCAGATCGGAAAGGGAGGTGTGGCGAGCTTTCCAGGATATGAAGCGTACCAAAGTATACAGATACCGGAATCGCCGTGTGGAATAACGTGGAACGAGGCTCGTGGTGCGTATCTGCCCTCACGGAGGGAAATCCTTCTCGGCACGGGCAGTCATGGCTACAGAGAAACGGCGCTACACGAAATCGGTCACGCGCTCGGAGACCTGAATGGCTACGAAAGTTCATACCTGCTGGCGCGTGAGTACGCCTTTCAGGCGGACGGAGTATTCGGAAGAAACAGGGCCTTTTACCCAAACGGTTGTAAGAGCGCCAGGGGCAGAAAGGAGTTCTTTGCGGAATCCGTCTCATTTGCTATAATAAATAGAGCTAAAGCATTACGATTATTTGGCCCTGAGTACGCCGCTTTTTTACTTGAGGAAGTACTGGCACCATGAATACGCTACTGCCAAACGGCAATATCCTGGCGGTCTATGGCGCGGGGGACGACGAGATCATGACCAGTTTGGTCAAGGAAGTCCCGCCGAGCGACCCCGAGTACGAATCTTGTACCTTCTTTATGTCGGACGACGATGAGAAAAAGGCGCTCGAAATTCTTGCCGAGTACCGTTTGCGACATCACGCCGCCTTGTGACCGATACTCGCGCCTCACGCCTTTCCGGCCCGAACTCGACGTGGCGTTCTCTGCGTGTTTTGTCAGGGCGTCATCAGAAGTCACGCCTGGCACCAGGCCGTAGTCTTCGGCTGCCCATCAGATTCGAAGTGACCCGACATGACCGATAGCATTCCAAAATGCCAAGGTGCTCCCGAGAGAACTTTCGTGCTTGCCAGGACTTCTCCGTCAAGGGAGCTTTCTGCTTTATCCCGACGCGCCTTCCTCAGCGCGGCCGGGGCGGGCTTGGGCGCGCTCGCGTTGCCGGGCAGCGCACAAACACAAGAGACTCCGCGCAGGCAGCCCAACATGCTCCTGATCATGACCGACGACCAGGGCTACGGTGATCTCTCCTGCCTGGGCAGTCCCCACATCGTCACGCCAAATCTGGACGCTCTCCACGCCGAAAGCACACGCCTGAGCAACTTCCACGTGAGCCCCACCTGCGCCCCGACGCGCGCCGCCCTGCTGACGGGTCGATACAACAACCGCGTGGGCGTGTGGCACACCATCATGGGGCGCTCGATCCTCCGGCGCGGCGAGACGACGATGGCGAATTACTTTTCAGGCGCGGGCTACAAGACCGGCATTTTCGGCAAGTGGCACCTGGGCGACAACTACCCCTACCGCCCGCAGGATCGCGGTTTCCAGGAGTGCCTGGTCCATGGCGGCGGCGGCGTGGGACAGGCTCCGGATTTCTGGGGCAATGACTATTTCGACGACACCTATTTTCATAATGGGGTGCCCAAGACTTTCAAGGGCTACTGCACCGATGTCTGGTTCGAGAACGCGACTCGTTTCATTGAGACCAACCGTGAAGCCCCCTTCTTCTGCTACCTCCCGACCAACGCACCCCATTGGCCCTATCACGTGGATCCGGCGTACAGCCAGCCCTTCAAGGACAAGGGCCTGTCGGACGACCAAGCCAACTTCCACGGCATGGTCCAGAACATCGACGACAATGTGGGTCGCCTGCTGAAGCGGCTGGATGACCTGCAGATCGCGAACAACACCATCGTCATCTTCATGACGGACAATGGCACGGCGGCGGGCGACCGCGCGAATATGCGGGAGCAGAAGGGCAGCGAATACGAGGGGGGGCACCGCGTGCCCTGCTTCATCCGTTGGCCCGAAGGAAATCTCCCCAAAGGCCGCGACGTGCCCATGGTGACGGCCCACTTCGACCTGTTGCCCACACTCCTCGATCTCTGCGCCATTCCCGCGAGGGACGATGCGGCCTTCGACGGTATCAGTCTCCGCCCCTGGCTGGAAGACCCGCAGGCACCGGAACCGGCTCGTTCAATCATTGTTGATTCCCAGCGGATCGAGACGCCGGAGAAGTGGCGCAAGTCGGCCGTGCTGGAAAAGAACTGGCGGCTCATCAACGGCAAGGAGCTCTACGATGTCCAGACCGATCCAGCGCAACAGGTTGATCGCGCGGCCGAGTTCCCCGACCACGTGGCGCGGCTCCGCAACGACTACGAAGCCTGGTGGTCGGATGTTTCCTCGAGTTTTGACCAGTACTGCCCTCTCGTCCTCGGCGCAACGGGCAAGGGTCCCACTGTGCTCAGCAGCCACGACTGGCACGGCGAGAAACCAGCCTGGAACCAACCCCACATCGCAAAGGGCGAGCCGGGTAACGGATTTTGGGCCGTTGAAATTGCCGAGACGGGCGAGTACCAGTTCGACTTGCGCCGCTGGCCCCTGGAAGCGAGTGCGCCGATCCGGGGCGCGCTGGAAGGCGGTGCCGCGCTGGCGATCGACCAAGCCAAGATATCCGTCGGCGATCAAGCGCTGTCCGCGCCCGTGGGCGAGGCCGATCACGCGGTGCGCTTCAAGATGATGCTGGAGAAAGGCGAGACGCGACTAAGGACTGAGTTCACCTGCGATGACGGCAAAGAACGCGGTGCCTATTATGTAGTCGTGGAACGCACGTAGAATTTTCGGCTCACATGCCCCCGCCACCCGCGAAGTAGCCTTCGAGTCCCCCATACTCGACCAGGACTAGGAGTCTGACTCCGAATCTCGTTTGCGGTGAAAAATATGTTGACAGGCATCTGTTCATATTCTACAACATGTGCGGAGGACGCTATGAGCGCGCGCCGTTTCATCGAATATACACAAGACCAAG
>JBIJDL010000389.1:0-6244 GCA_044344195.1 Candidatus Hydrogenedentales bacterium | reverse complement strand
GGTTCTGAGAGGGGCGGAGGGACAACTGAGTATGGACGGAATAATGTGGCACCGCCGAGAAATCAGGCGGCAAACAGAGAATACAAACCCTGTCCCCAAGCTCGGAAGCCCTCCGCCTACTCGACAGCTCCTCCCTGTCCCCCTTTCGCGCTGGCCCGGCGTTACCTGCTATACTTCTTCCACCTTTCTCCGGGCGCGATCCCACAACCAGCGAGGTTTCCTCTATTGAACGGACAGGCGGTGCATTTTGGCGCGGGCAACATAGGCCGCGGGTTTATCGGGCAGCTCTATTGGGAGTCCGGCTTCCGCACCACTTTTGTGGATGTGAACGAGGCCGTGGTGTCGCTGCTGAAATCCAGAAACAGCTATCCCCTCCACCTGGTCTCCGAGACGACGGAGAAGATGGTTATTGATAATGTGACGGCCATCCACGGCACCGATCTGGAGGCCATCGCCGACGCCCTGGCGGACGCCACCATCGCCTCCACGGCGGTGGGCTCGTCCATCCTCCCGCGCATCGCCCCGGCCATTGCCCGGGGCATCGAAAAGCGCTTCTCCCGGCCCGATGCCGCTCCTCTCAATATTATCATCTGCGAAAACGTCCTTCGGGGCGATGCCATCCTTCGGGAAGCCGTTCGTAACTTCCTCTCGCCGGAGTGGTATGAGACGCTGGAGAAGAGAGTGGGCTTCGTGGAGGCCTCCATCGGCCGGATGGTGCCTCGGATGACAGAGGAGCAGATGGCGGAGGACCCCTTGCTGGTCTGCGTGGAGCCCTACTGCGAACTGCCCCTGGCGAAGGACGGGTTCGTGGGTGAGATGCCCAACATTGCCCACGCCAAGGCCTACTCGAACTTCGCGGCCTACGTGGAACGGAAGCTCTTCGTTCACAATATGAGCCATGCCGCCACGGCCTACCTGGGGCACATTCAGGGTCACAAATACATCTACGAGGCCATTCAGGATCCCCTCGTGCGCCCCATCGTGGAGGCGGCGCTTCAGGAGAGCTGCCTGGGCCTTTCCCGAAAGCATGGCCTCGACAAGATCGCCCTGGATGCCTTTTCCGCCGACCTGATCCGCCGCTACCAGAACAAGGCCTTGGCCGATCAGGTGGCCCGCGTGGGCGCGGACCCGAAACGGAAGCTGGGCCCGGAAGATCGGCTCATCGCCCCGGCGCGGATGTGCGTGCAGCAGGGCGTGAAGCCCATCGCGCTGGTGCAGGTCATCATTGCCGCGCTCGATTTCGAGGAGCCGAACGACCCGGCCGCGGTGGAGATGCAGATGCTCCTGCGCCTCAAGGGCGTCGATGGCGTGCTGGATACCATCTGCCAACTGGGTCCGAACGAGCCGCTGCGTGAGTTGATTGAGGATGTCGTGGCCCCGACCTGAGCTTTCGAAAGACTTTTGTAAGTTATGGAGCGGGGGCTTTCTTGCCCCCGTACTCTGCAACGGAGTTGCAAAAAGAAGTAAGAAAACCGGGGGCTGGAAAGCCCCCGCTCCATATTTAAAAATGAATACTAACCGACACAAAAGAAAGATTACGATGAGTAGATACGATGTTGCCGTAGTGGGAACCGGGCCCGGAGGATATGTCGCGGCCATTCGCGCGGCCCAGCGCGGGGCGAAGGTGGCGGTGATCGAAAAGAACGCCCTTGGTGGCGTTTGTCTCAATGTTGGCTGTATTCCAACGAAAACCCTCATCTATAGCGCCGAGCTGTACCGGAAGATGCAGCACGCAGCCGATTATGGGTTGAAGGTTGATGGCGCAAGCTTTGATATGAAGGCCATGGTCGCCCGGAAGAACAAGGTCGTCGCCACCAACACCGGCGGTATCGACGCCCTCTTCAAGGCCCACGGCATCGACGTGATCCGCGGCGAAGGCGTCATCACCGCCCCCGGCGAGATCAAAGTGGGGGACACCCTCGTCCACGCCACGTCGATCATCATCGCCACGGGGGGACGTCCCGCCCAGTTGCCCGGCCTCGAGTTCAATGGCAAGACCGTCATCGGCAGCACCGACGCCCTGGAGCTCACCGAGTTGCCGAAGCGCATCGGCGTCATTGGCGCCGGTG
Source organism: Candidatus Hydrogenedentales bacterium (assembly GCA_044344195.1). Classification (GTDB taxonomy): domain Bacteria; phylum Hydrogenedentota; class Hydrogenedentia; order Hydrogenedentales; family JAEUWI01; genus JAEUWI01. The sequence goes on along the minus strand of JBIJDL010000389.1, from coordinate 4,175 downwards.
CCATCGGCGCGGAGTTCGCCTGCATTTGGAATGCCCTGGGTGCCGAGGTTACGCTCATCGAGGCGATGCCCCATGTGCTGCCCCGGGAAGACGAGGATCTGAGCAAGCGCCTGGCTGCTGGACTCAAGCGTAAAGGCATCGACATCCGGACGAGTACCAAGGTCCAAGAACTCAAACACACGAAAGGCGGCGTGACCCTGACCTTGGAAGGGGCCAAGGCCGGCGACGTGGAAGTCGATCTCGTGCTCGTGGGCATCGGCCTGGAGTGCAACTCTGAAGTCGTCACCCGCACCCCCGGCCTGGGCGTCCAGACCGGACCCCGCGGCGGCATCCTGGTCGACGAGCGCATGGAAACCACCGTGCCCGGCATCTATGCCATCGGCGATGTGACCAACAAGACCTGGCTCGCCCATGGGGCATCGGCCGAGGGCATCGTGGCCGCGACCAACGCCACGGGCGGCAACCGTCACATGAACTATCGCGTCGTGCCGTCGTGCACCTTCACCTCGCCGGAAGTGGCCAGTGTCGGGCTGACGGAAACCCAGGCGAAGGCCGAGGGATATAACGTGAAGACCGGCACCTTCCTCTTCGCGGGGAACGGCCGGGCCCATGCCATGGGCGAAACCGAGGGGCTGGTGAAGATCGTGGGCGACGCCGCCACCGACCAGTTGCTCGGGCTGCACATCATGGGCGCGGAAGCGGGCGAGTTGATCGCGGCCGGCGCCATGGCCATGTCCCTGGAAGCGACGGTGGAAGAAATCGCCCACACGATTCACACCCACCCGACCCTGGCGGAAGCGATTATGGAAGCGGCCGAAGACTACTACGGTGAAGGCATCCATACGCGTCCGGCAAAGCGCTAGGTTAATTTGCTATAGTACAGGGCTCGCGGGTGCGGCGGGGGATTGACTCCGCTCCTGCGGGTCCTTTTTCTTTGGCACGTCAACACAGGGAAGAGCGCATGATACGAAGCTGGGGATATAAGCTTAGAGAAAATGCCGGGTGCATCCTGCTCCTGATCGTCCTACCCGTCTCGGTCTTCGCGCCCTCGCTCTTTCAGGGAAAAGTGCCCTTTGCGCCCGAAGGCATTCTCAGCCTCCCGCCTTGGGAATCGGTGGAGGTCCCCCCCACCGCGCGCCCGGAAGCGGCCCTGTCTACCTGGCAGTTGAACACCTCCTGGCCTTCTTATCGTTACATCAGCGAGCATGGGAAGGTACTTGGCGATCTGTTGTGGAATCCGGACGCAGGTCTGGGGCAGCCCTTTGCGGCCAATGCGGCCAACCGGTGCTATTCGCCATTTTCTGTCCCTTTTTATTTGCTTGAGATGGGTTTTGCGTGGACCATAAGTCTCTGTTTGAAGCTTATTGTATCGGGTTGCGTTGCTTTCTATGTGGCGCGGCGCTACGGATTCACTGCGGGATACGCCCTGATCGTCGCACTCGTCTGCCAGTGGAGTGGGCCGGTTTTCGTCTGGGGCGCCGAGCCCATGGGCGACGTCCTGCCCTGGTTTCCTCTGGCCGTGCTGGCCACGGATCGGCTGATCCTGGGGCAGTTCTGGGCCTGGCCCAAGCTGGCCGTGGCGGTGGCCCTGATGGCCGTCGGCGGCGACTTTCGGGTGCTGGCCGTGCTGCTGGCGGTGCTGGCCATCTATCTCGTCTTGCGCCGGGTTCGTGACGCCCACCACGTTCGTCTGCGGGCGGCCCTGCCCGGCTACCTGATCGGTCTCGCGGTGGGGCTCGGGCTGGCGGCGCCCCAGCTCCTGCCCTATCTGACCCTGCTGCGGGAAGGCACCACGGCATCGGGGGCCTATCCGTGGCCCATTTCCTCCAGTCTCCTTCTTGGCCTGTTCGGCCCCGGCTACTTCCAGGCCGTCACAGGTATGGTGAATCCCCTGGCCCATCTGGTCTATATCGGACTCACCCCCGTGCTCCTCGTGGGTATCTGGCTGGCCCTCCGGCGCTATGTGGAAAAGCCCCTGCGCCATCGCGTGGAGAGCCTGGCCCTCGCCGCGCTGGTCGCTGCCGCAATTCCCTTTCTCGCGCAGGACCTCCTGCCCAGGCTGCCCCTGCTCCGTCTGATTCAGCCGGCGCACTACCTCGCGGTGCTGGCCTTTCCCATCGCATTGCTTTCGGCCGGCGCCTCTGAAACCTGGCTGCACCTCAATGCCGACGAGTGCAAGCGCGTGCTCGTCCGCCTGGCCTTCACGCTGCCCTTTGTCTGGGGCGGGCTCGTGGTGGCCTGCATCGCTTTCGGCCTTTCCGGCGTGGGGGACATGCCCTGGGGAACGCTCGCCGGTTTGCTGATCCTGATGATAGTGCTGGCGGTTCTCTTCGGCTATACCCTGCTTCACCCCAAGCCCCGGGTTATGGCCGGGAGCGTCGTGGGCCTGCTACTGGTGGCCATCTGCTGGGGGCGCTTCCCCGAACTGGTGCAGACGGATCACGCGCTGATCTTTCCCGAGACCCGCATCGTGAAGGCGCTCCAGTCCGTGGGCACGCGCGTTGGTGGGACGGCAGGCCTCCGCGCCTGGCCCTTGAACGGCAATGGAATCCCCGTGCTTTTCGCCCAGGGCACAGTGACACTCCATCGCACGTCGCGCTTTCTCGCTCAGGTCGACGAGAATCCCCTCCTCCAGCGGCGGGCGGGCGTGGGTTCCCTCCTCCTGCAACGGAGCGACATTCAGGGGCCCTATGCCGCGGTCCGCTCCGACCTGAATATCGTCGACGTCTTCGACTCGGGCGCGGTGCTCTTTCGGGATCTTTCCACCACCTCACCCTTCCGTATTGTCCACGAAGTCCGGGACAGCAGCGAGCCGGATTTGCCGCCGCTTGGCCTGGACAGCGTGCCGGTTGCGGAGGGCTTTGCCATGCCGCGCCGCGAGGGCCCCTTTCAGGACACTATCCGGCTGCGCGATGTGCCCCGGCACACGGAAATCCCCCTGGAGGTGGAGACCAACCAGCCGGGCATGCTGATCGTTGCGGCGGCGTGGTACCCCGGCTGGCGCGCCTGGGTGGACGGCAAAGAAACGCCGGTACACCCGGTGGACGGAATCTTCCAGGGCATCGAGCTTATGTCGGGAAAACACGAAGTCGATCTGCGCTTCGAACCTTCCGATTTCCGTAACGGATTTTTCGTATTTGTCGGTTCTGCGATATTGGCGATCTTTGGCGTCGCCCGCGCCCTCCGGAGCACGCCCAGGCATCACTAACCAGCCGAGCGGCCACCGGCCCATTCTGCACGTTCCGAATCTCCCCTCAAGTATTCAGTCGGATCGGCCGATAGATCGATTGCGACGGATCAGGTGCCCGAAACGGGCCAGAAGGCGAGGATTTCTCAATGGTACAAAACGTCCAGAATGCCTCCACAGGCTATCCCGTGGAAAAACTCCTCCAGACCAGTAAGAGCACCTATTCGGCCAGTTTCTCGGCCAGTGTTCAGGTGTCCAAGACTGACCAAGTCTCCTTCAGCAAGGGGGACGTGTCCAAGGGCCAGGCCCAGGGCATCGTCCTGGATCGGGCCTACGAGAAGCTGCGCGCAGTCGTGGGCGATGCCCGGACGGCGCTCGGGCTCGCCGAAGGCGAGGAAATCGACACCTCGCCCAACGCGACCGCCGACCGCATTGCGGATTTTGCCATCAACTTCTTCTCCAAGTATGCCGAGAACAACGGCCTCGAAGACAACGAAGAGGGCCGCAAGGCTTTCGCTGATTTTATCGGCGGTGCCATCGGCCAGGGAATAGAAGAGGCCAAGGGCATTTTGACCGCCCTCTCCGCCTTTGATCCCGATATACAGGCGGGTGTTGAAGATACGGCCTCCTATATCCAGAAACGCCTGGATGACTTCGTGAAGAACGGCCTTTCGGTCCAGTAATTTTTTCTCTTTCAACATTTTTTCGCGTCGAAAAGTTGCACCGCCCACTCGTCATTTAGTACTATCTTGCTTTCCCCGCCCGGGTGGTGGAATTGGCAGACACGCAAGACTAAGGATCTTGTGTCCGTAAGGACATGCGAGTTCGATTCTCGCCTCGGGCACCATGTTTAAATGAACAGACCCCTCGCGGTTCCGATGTGAACCCCGAGGGGTTTTTTCGTGTCTGGGAACCGGGAAAAATAAATGGACCACGGAGTTCACGGAGGCACGGAGAAAACAAAATGAGGGAGAGAAGAGGAGGAGCG
>JBIJDL010000054.1:0-20475 GCA_044344195.1 Candidatus Hydrogenedentales bacterium | reverse complement strand
GTGGCGACCCAGCGGAGACCTCCCAGGTCCGCTACGCCGTTTACCTGGCTGCCGTCCGGCGATGGGACGGTTTCAGCGGTCATGTCGGGGGCCGAAGGTCCCACGTCCCCCCTGACGTGTACGTCGAACGACGCGACGTGAACGGGCAGTTCCTTAGGTTCGCCCATCTCCAGCAACGGGGGCGCCATGTTGCGCGTCCGGTAATCCGGATTAAGCTCTGATTCGAGGCCCATCCAGTCTGTGCCGAAGGCACCGGCCGTTAGTACAAGGATCCCTCTCAGCGTCGTTCCGAACATTCTCTTGGTCTCCTCTCTACTCAGCCTGCGCGAGGTCCTTGCCGGAAGGTTCCTGGAACCGCCGCGGCAACTGAGGCTCCGCGCGTGGTCTACTTCCCTTCACTGGCCCATGCCTTCATCTGCGCGATGTTCTTTTGCATCGTCGCGATGTATTCCGGTTCATCTTTGCGAGATCCCAGATACTCCGCCATATCGGCATCATAGACGGCTTCGGTTTCCGGCATCTGTCCCTGGTCGTTCGTCTCGCGAATCCATGTGTCGAGAATTCCGCGCAATTCAACAAGCGTTTGGGCGTGTGCCGGGTCTTCGGCCAGATTCGTCAGCTCCCAGGGATCGATCTTGCGATCATAAAGCTCTTCTCGGGGGCGCGGTACGGTGAAAAGCCGTTCGGCCGGCTGGCCGGATAGTTTGCCCTCCGCATACAGCTCGCGCAGACGAATCACGAATGGTTTGCCATCTTTGTACGCGTTGGGTTGCATATGGGGGCGTTCCGGATTGAAATTTCGGATATAGGTGAATGTTCCTTTGCGTACGCTGCGCAGGTGTTCGACCGTCTCGTCGCACCGATCCCGCGCCGAGACGACAAATTCGCGCTGGCGCGCATCTGGACCGAATAGCGGACGGCCCTCCATATGTTTGGGAACAGCCAGGCCTGCACAATGTAAGGACGTAGCCGCGATGTCAATTTGCGCCACCAGGTCCTCGCGATTTGTTCCCGCGGGAATGCGGTTGGGGCCCCAGACAATCAGGGGAATACGCGTCCCCTCTTCATAGAGAAATTGTTTGCCGCGCGCGTGGCTGATCCCGTGGTCTGTGGTGAAGAAGACAACGGTATTCTTCGCGCGGCCATCGGCTTCGAGACGCGCCATGATTCTGCCGACTTCCTGGTCAACGTACATCACGGAATTTAGATACGACGCCCAGTTCTCGCGCAACACGGGGTCGTTCGGATAATACGGAGGCAACTCGACGGCGTCCGGCGACACCTCATGCTCTACTTTGGCCCTCCGAAACTTGCCACCCTGCAATTGAAACTGCATGAAAACCGGCTGGTCTGGCGCGGCGCCTTTGTAATCGGCGCCATCGTAGAGATCGGCGGGATATTCGAAATTGTAGTCTGTCTTGCCCGGTTCTCCTGCTTCTGACCTGGAACCGTTGCAGACGTAATAGCCGGCGGCCTTGAAATACTCAGGAATGGGGCGTACCGGCGCGGGAAGATCATGCTTGATTGCACCGCGGAAACTGCGGTGGTTGTGCGCCCCGATCGTCGTTTGATACATGCCGGTAATCAGGGCCGAACGGCTTGGAGAGCACACCGGGCACGTGGTGTAGGCCGCGTCGAAGACCACGCCTTCGCGTGCGAGCCGGTCCACGTGCGGTGTCTTGACCAGGGGCTCGCCTTGATAGCCGAAGTGACACGACATGTCCTCGGCAATTATCCATACGATGTCTGGCCGTATCTGAGACTCCGCGGCATCGCTGTTCCGTCCGGCAAACAACGACAGGGCCCCGGCGCCAGTGGTCTTCAAGAATGTTCGTCTACGCATGGCGTTAAGGTCCCTTCCAAGGCTTAATTGCAGGTATGCTGGATAGAACGGGGTGGCTGCGAATAAGGAGGCGTGCCTACTGCCATTGCGCCTCCCACTGGTCCACGAGCTGCCTCGTCGCGTTGTCTCCGGTTCGCTCGGCCCAATTGTGTATGCGTTTCGCGAGCGTTCGTGCCACGGCTTTCGTTTCCTCCTGACCGAACAGGTTATGGGTATCTGGCTCGGCGCTCCGCCGGTCATACAGTTCCGGCGACCGTGAGGTGTTCAGGATGAATTTCCATTCTCGTGTGATGAGGCAACGCTCCCTCATATCGGGATCTTTTCCCGGTGGTTTTGGCTCGCCTGAGCCTGTCTTGCCCGAGCCGGTATAGGGAAGGTTCTGAATGAATGCGTCGTCCCGCCACCCCGAGGCGTCTCCGGATAGCAACGATTTCAAACTGTCTCCGTGGAGGCCAGTTGGAAAATCAATCCCGCATATATCCATGATCGTAGGGCAGAGGTCGGCGATGCTGACCACGGATGAACTCCGCACGCCTTGCTGCACTGCTCCCGGCATGCTCATCAAGAGGGGAATATTGGCGGATTGGTCATAGCACAGGCGTTTGTAGTGATCGTTCCAACGAAATGGATAGTTCTCGCCGTGATCGGACGTGAAGACGATGAGCGTATTCTCGCGCAGACCCAGTTCATCGAGGCGCGCGAGAATCCGTCCCACGTTCCAGTCCAGCCGATTCACCATCGCATGATATACCGCCTGGTCCTCCGGTTGTATGCGGCCCCGGTATAGGGCGATGTTTTCCTCCGGTGCCTCTTTGGAAGTATGGGGCGGATAGAACGAAAGCCAGCACGCAAATGGACGGCCCTGGTTTTCGTCGATAAACGCCAGCGTCGAGTCGGTCTCCACGTCGGGCCTGTACCGGCCAATCACGCTGTTCTCTTCGGCTACGGCGGGCGGATTCGCCGCTATCCGAGCACGAAACGCGCTGTCCGACTCTCCGGGCGCCGCATAAGCGGGCTCCTCCTCAATGAAATGAGGCCATCCCGTGTGGTATCCACGCCATACGTCAAAGTAATCGGGAACGGGTTCAACGCCGAGGTGCCATTTGCCGATATAGGCGGTTCGGTAACCGGCATCGTGCAACGCACGCGGCCAGGCAAAGAGATCGGCGGGCAGCGGGATGTTGTTTTCGACCACGCCCGTCGCGTTCGGGAATAGACCGGTCACCATGCTGGATCGGCAGGGGGAACATACCGGCTGGGTCACGTAGCACGAGGTGAAGAGCGTGCCGCCGGCCGCCAGCGAATCCAGGTGCGGCGTTTGCACATCGCTGTTCCCGTAGCAGGCGAGCGTGTCTACGCGTTGCTGGTCCGTGTTGATAAACAACACGTTGGGCCTCTGGCCCTTCGATTGCGGGCCGCCTTGTCCAATACCATGGGCGGCGGCAGTGCCCAGGGCCATAGCGGCAGAAGAAGCCCCCAGGAACTGTCTGCGCGTAAATGTATGCGGCTTCATTTTGGCACCTTTCCCATGTTGCGTATCACGCGATAGCGGGCGAGGGCACAGCGTGAGTGCGCCTGCTACCCTGGAGCGCCAGGGGACGGAAGACCCGGATCCCCCCCGGGAATCGACCATTCATACGAAAACGTCTTTCCGTCCTCATCGCGATTGCCCCCGAATGCCCTGAGTGTAAGGTCCATACCGCCTTTTCGAAAGACCGCATCGACCCAGCCTATGGGCTGTTCGGGACCGCGAATATGTGCTGTAGTTGGCAGGTTGATTATGGGTATACCCTGGCGCTCATACCGTTTCCAGGCGTGTGAGTGCCCGTGAAATATCGCCTTTACATGGAGATGGGGCGCCAGCAGGTCAAAGAAATATTCCGTGTCCAGCAGGTCATTATCACCATCTCCCAGGGTGTGATGCAGCATGAGGACGACGGGCCGGTCCGCGTGCGCGGTCAGATACGCGTTCAGCCATTCCCGCTGTACCTTACCAAGCAGTCCACCCCGTTGTCGCACGTAAAGCAGCGAGTCCAGAAGCACTATTCGAATCTGACTGTGCTCTATCACCGAAACGTGCTTGTCCTCGACGGGCTGTACAGATCCCTGCAGATTCTTGACCGCGGTGTAGAAGTTGTCCCGGTTATCGTGATTGCCCAGCGCAACGTATACCGGCATTGTTTCTCTGATCGGCTTGATCAGTTCCAAGAACACTTCGTAATCCGCCACCTCTCCCTCATGCCTTGCCAAGTCCCCCGTCACAATGAGGCCGTCAGGTTTGGCGGACAATACGTCGGGGACCGCACGTATCAATTGCTCGCACGCATCGTATCCACGCGCGCCGGGAAGTCTGTCGGCCGGGATGTGAACGTCCGACATGAGCGCCAAATGCAAACCGCTGTCGCCCTCATGAGCATGGGCATCACCGAAAACGAAGACCGCAGCGCCCAATGCACTGGCCTTCAGGAAAACCCGGCGACCGAACTCGGGCATAGTCTGAACGGGCATGGTGGATACTCCCAACGGAGAACCGTATCTGAATTGCTGTCGAGTATATCGCAATCAAAGCACGCGTTTCCAAGTCGATGACAGAGCCTTCGTGTCCAGCGGTCCGACGACGACGGCCGAAGACGGCACCGTCGAAACCCTGGAGGCTTCTCTCGATGGCATCCGCAAAGCTGCCTCAGAAATCATCACGGCGCTGACGCCCACGGAGGAATAACCTCCCCCTCGGGCGCCCGATTCGGATCACGGGCGTCCGCTTCAAAGGGCCGCACGATCCGTCTGCGCAAGGGCAGCGCCTCCACGGGGATGGTTTGTCGCCCATGCTCCTTTCGGATCGCGTTGATCCGCCGCAGCAGCATCAGATATTGCCGGCGCACCGGGGCATAGGGTTCATAGGGCAGGTGGTAGAGTTCGCTGACGAGTCGGGCCGTGGACAGTCGGTTGCAGCGCTCCAGGTAGTGGGCCATCAACTCGGCATAGGGCGCGCGATCGATGCGGACGTGGCTGTGGAGCCGACCGTCGGGCCCCTTACGCACGCTGATGGAATAACCGCCAATCCGGATCGGCACCTTGCGGGCGTCACGAATGGTCGCCCCTTCCTCCTCGAAGAAGGGATGCACGCCCTTCGTGGCCATGAGCAGAAAGATGGAACCGAGGCGGATGTATTGGAGGTTGGCATGTCCCCCGCGCTTCCTTCGAGCCCGTTGCCATTTGGACAGGGCCGCGCCGTACTTCGCGATCAGCTTCGCGTCGATGGATTCCGGGCACTTCCCCTGCGGAACGAAGCCCTGGCAGTAGAACCAATAGCCATGGGGCAGGTAGGCCGTGGCCACCTGTTGAACAAAGCCCGCAAGGCTGGTGTCAACACATCGGTACAACATTAATCGCGCCCCCCTGGCAATGTCCCCCGAATGAAGGGGCGGGATTGTTTGGTGAAGGCACAATCCCGCAAAGCCTTAATCGTCCCTTGCGGCGCCTGCTTCCGCCATGGCGAATTGCCATGATGCAGAAGCGCCCGTGTCGCGGTCTCGATATGCGTTACAGCTCATCAGACAGAACCCGCGACACGAGCGCCTCACGGGGTTCTTTAGCACGATCCGCGGTAAAGGGCAAATGCCCGATAACATCCGCGGCGCATGCCCGGCATCCGGTGTACCTCCCGCACCTGCGGAAATCCCCGGCGTCCGTTCATTCGGCACGGCGCACTTACTTCCGTAAGTTCCCCGTGCCCAATTCATACCCGTTGCGCACTCAAATCCTCTGCTTACATAACCTCCTTTCCCGCATTGCTGCGATCATCCCATGCACACGCCGCACCCGATCCATCTCCCGATGAACCCGGTGCGGCCGGTCGTGTCCCTGCCAGGGGTAAAGGGGGACGGCCAGGCCAGCACTGGCTGACCGTCCCCCGGCGTAATTCGTGTGGGTAAAAACCCGTCAGTCCTTTCGTCGTGGTATACGTGTCCCGGCACCACCCGGAAACACACCAAGGTGCGTGCGACTGCCTTGCCACCTGCACCCTCGAATCCCTCGACTTCTACTCAGACCACACTCCCCCACTGAGGCTTTTCAATCACCTGGCTGAATGGGCCAGGCACCGGGTACCACCCCGGCCGCCTCAGCGGTTCCCGCGTTAGTATTGACCTTCAAATCACGCGTCACGTCGCTAGGGGGTGTTATCCCCCGTAACCGATGACCGTACACCGGGACTCCCGTCCCGATGCAGTTTTCGCCCCTCGCATTGGCTGCAAGAGGCGATTTCAGGGGGCAGAAGTAAGAAGCTCCCCCTTACCCGCCGATCATGGCCCTTCGCGGTTCGGCACCGTCTCACGTGATTCTTACTGGCAAGGGCTTTCGCCCCTCTCATGGTTGAGCTCTTCGCCGTCGGCTTTTTCTCACCGAACGCCGGGTCCCTTCCGGGACCCGAGTCCGCCTGTCACCAGGACGGACACTCCCCACGCCAGCGCAGGTTGAACGGACCTGGGGCTTGCACCCTGTAGTCACGAACCCCCTGGGCGGATTTGCTGCGCAACTTCGGACGTCCGAAGTTGGCCGCGCACCGTCTTAGATCAACACAGCCCCGATGGCCCAGTCGTTGCCAACTGTTCCACCGGGGCATGTCCGCGTCGCCCTGCTTCAAGGCAATCGCTATTGGATAGAATGCTGGGATTACTCTCCTGACCCGTCCGCTGGACAAGTCAGGAGGATTACGCCAGCAAGCCTCCATCGAACCGGACAAGCGCGTCTCCACGCATCCGGCTCTACGGGTCTGACAATGGCGGGTGGTAAAGTCCGCCCCCTTAGCCCGATTGGTGAGATCGGGTTTACCGGGTTGCCAGCCCACTTGAATGATGCCGCCACGCCGTTGAGCGCATCGACAAAGGCCAGTATAGCAAGGGGCCGCGGATTGAATAGGGAAACTTTTCGGCCAGATACGGGTGAAAAATGGAATTGCAGTTAGGGTAAAGGGCATATGACAAACGCTGGTGGCCGCCGTGACCCAATTGGGGGTGAACCTCAACCTCGATGAGCGGGCTCTGGGCTCGCAGATACCGATATGACCGACATCCGCTGCGGCGAGGGTGGGCAGTGCCGAACCCCCAGCCCCCCCGCGCGTCACAATCCGCCGGCGGGGTCGCATCTCCCCCTTTGCCGCCCGCCGCATGAATTTCGTTATGCTCGTGAGAGTGGGCGGCGTAGCGCCCGCAGTTCACCCACCCGGAGTCCCCGTCCACGTAGTCCTCTTTCTTCCAGATGGGTACGCGGTGCTTCACTTCGTCGATGATTTAACGCCACGCCGCAAAGGCCTGGCCCCGGTGGGCGGCACTCACCCACCGCAAGGGCCGATAGGCCTCGTATTCGAGCGAGCGCACTTGACGGCCTTCGTTGTGATCGCGCACCCAGCCCTCAAAGCTCGCATAGCCGCCCGCAGCGACGTGGCGGCTCGCCCTATGCAGCGCACCCGGATCGAGGGGCTGATCATACGTTTCAGCCTCCGGCCACGGGTGGAATCAAAACCACGGTGTCCCCGTCCGTCAGGGTCGTGTCCCAGGGAACGAAGGCCTCGTTTACCGCCACGCCGAGCTGAGCCGGGAGTAGGGTAAAGCCGAAGGTGTTGCGCAGCGCTTCGTAGAGCGCGGCGGGGGTCTCCGCCTCGCTCTTCAGGGCTTCTTAGGAACAGCCCCGCTCTTCCCGCAGTCGGGCAGAGTAGGCCACATGAACCGTTTTCATGTGTTCTCCTTGGCGGATTCTTCTCTTCCGGCGACTAACCACCGATATGGTACATCTCAACTTTTTCCTGGCGTGCGGACTGGCCGCAACTCCGCTCCTCCGAATAGCGATCCGACCGCTGCTTCCAGAGGTCCTCGATCTGACTTTCGAGGAGGGCCTCGGAACCATCTCCGCGAAGAGAGGGCCTCAGATCGAGTCCGCGCGCGGCAAAGAGGCACGTAAACAAATGGCCGTCGCAGGTCAGGCGCAGGCGGGAGCAGCCGCCGCAAAAGGGGCGCGTAACCGATGCGATCACGCCAATCTCCCCCTGCCCGTCCGCGTAACGGTAGCGGTTGGCGACCTCGCCGGGATAGCCCGGCGCAACAGGCTCCAAAGGAAAGCGTTCGTGAATACGGGCAACCACCTCGCTGGCGGGGACCACGCAATCCAGCTTCCACTGGTTCATGGTGCCCACATCCATAAACTCGATGAAGCGCAGCACAATGCCGGTCCCGCGAAAGTGGCGGGCCAGATCGACGATGCTCCCATCGTTCACGCCGCGCTGCAGCACGGTGTTCACCTTGATCGATTCGAACCCGGCATCCCGCGCGGCGGCAATGCCGTCCAGGACGAGGTCCGGGTGCACGTCGCGCCCGCACATCTGGCGCAGCACGACCGGATCGAGGCTATCAAGGCTGACCGTGATGCGATTCATGCCCGCATCCCTGAGGGGCCGTGCGTAGCGCGGCAGGAGTAGACCGTTTGTGGTGATGGCGAGATCCTGGATGGTGGGAAGACCCGCCAGCATGGATACAAGCTCGTCGAGGTTATGGCGCAGGAGGGGCTCGCCGCCGGTCAGGCGGATCTTATGCACGCCGAAGTCCGCCGCAATGCGGGCGACCCGCGCAATTTCCTCAAAGCTAAGCAGCGTTTCCCTGGCCTGAAAGCAGTGATTCTCCGGGTAGATGGACGCGGGCATGCAGTAGGCGCAGCGAAGGTTGCAGCGATCCGTGACAGAAATTCGGAGATCGCGCAGGGGGCGCTGCCGCATATCGCGCAGGGGCACCTTGATGCCTGTTTCGTCCGGGACGGCCCGGTCCAGGGTCACGCAGTCCATGTTCTTCTACTCATCGGCATCTTCAAGGATTCCTGCTTCGTGGGTGCTGGCAGCGCAACGGGGCGGTTTCCATAGTTGCTCGTCCTCTTGCCACGCTAGCAGGGCACTTCCGCGTTTTTGCGCGCGTAGTACCACCAGTTCAGCGCCAGGCAGGTGACGTAATAGACCGCGAAGCCGTAAAGTGCATACTCGGGCTTTCCCGCCTTGATCTGCATGGCAAAGATTGTGGGAATGAGGAACGCGCCGTAGGCCGCCACGGCGGAGGTCCAGCCGAGGACGGGACCGGCGAGCTCTTTGGGAAAGATTACCGCGATCATGCGGAAAGTGGAGCCGTTTCCGATGCCGGTGGTGGCGAAGAGCAGGATAAAGAGCGACAAAAACGGGACGAACCAGGTTTCCGGGTGGGGCGAGGTGTTGGCCTTCTGGATGACCCAGGCCGAGGCCAGGGCCGCGCCGATCATGACGACCGTGCTCCACTGGGTGACCCGCGCGCCGCCGAGCTTGTCGGAAAGCCAGCCCCCCACCGGGCGGATGGCGGCACCCATGGCCGCGCCAAGGAAGGCGTACTTCAGCACATCGGGCGCGTCGGGATTGACGATGGCCTGGGCCAGGGGATTCCCGCTTGCATCCACGTGGATATAACCAAATACATCCTTGAGCAGCTTGGGAAAGGCGCTGGCGTACCCGATGAAGCTGCCGAAGGTCATGACGTAGAGATAGGTCATGATCCAGTTGTGCTTCAGGCTGAATATGGCGAACTGCTTGCGCAAGCTCTCCCGGGTTGACGAGGGCGTTGCGAAGCGCATCAGCAGCATGGTGACGACGATGGCGATGAGCACGTTGGCGAGGGTGGCGGCGACCTCCATACCCGGCGACAGCGCCCAACTCTTGGAGAGGAGCAGCAGCCCTACGGAGACGGCCACGCCGACATAGCCGAGCAATTCGAGCCAGAGATAGGTTCCAACCGCCGTGGCCGTGGAGCCCACCTTGTGCTGGGCCAGATTGTTCATGAAAAAGAAGGCGAGGATTGCCAGGACGATCAGGATGGGCACCCAGACCAGTCCGGCATTCTGTATCCAGACCGGATTACCCTTGAGGGGAAAACTGGGGCCGCCGAAGAGACCGAAGGTAATCACCCAGGGGATCGCAAACTGGAAGACGGACACGCCCAGATTGCCCAGGCCGGCATTCAAGCCCAGTGAAAGGCCCTGCATCCGCTTGGGGAAGAAAAAGCTGATGTTGGACATGGAGGATGCGAAAGCCCCGCCGCCAATGCCGCAGAGGGATGCGAGCACGACAAAGGTGAAGAAGGGGGTCTGTGGATTCTGGAGTGCGAGTCCCGTGCCGAGGGCGGGCAGCACGAGCAACAGGGTCGTCATGAACTTGACATTGCGTCCGCCGCACACCGCGATCATAAAGGAGTTTGGAATGCGCAGAGTCGCACCGGCGAGCCCGGCCACGGCGGGCAGGGTGTAGAGCAGGGCCTGGTAGGCGGGCCCGCTCAGCGGCTGGCCATCGGCTCCGGTGAAGGCGTAGAGCGAGGCATCACCGTCGTGGAGGCCCTGCATCACGTTGATGATAATGCTCCAGTAAATCCAGACGCCGAAGGCCATCAGCAGGTTCGGAATGGATATCCACAGGTTGCGGAAGGCGACCTTCTTACCCGTGGCATCCCAGAACTGCTGGTCCTCAGGTTCCCAGACAGGTAGTGCTTTTGACATGACGATATCTCCTTTCGACGATTACTCGTCTGCAAACGATTCTGCCGGCTCCGCGAGGAAAATCAGGCAGTAGAACAAACTGACCGCAGCCCCCGCTGCGAGAATGAAGAAAAAGGTGCTTGCATCGACCATCGAGTAGAGCACCAGATAGACCACCGCGCCCACGTTGCCATAGGCGCCTGCCATACCGGCGATCTGCCCGGTCATTCGGTGCTTGACGAAGGGGATAATGGCGAAAGTGGCACCCTCGGCGCCCTGTACGAAGCACGAGCAGGCGATGGTAACCAGAACGGCCAACCAGAGCGGCCAGCTGGAATCTATAAATCCCATGCCCAGAAACCCCAGCGCGATACCCATCATGTAGACGAGCATAATGCGCTTCCTGTTGCCCAGCAGGTCGGACAGGAGGCCACCCATGGGGCGGGCGACGAGATTGACGAAGGCAAAGGACGAGGCAACAAGACCCGCTGTGGTGGGGCTGAGCGTGAACGTCAATTCGAAGAAAGCGGGCAGCATGGAAACCACGGCCAGCTCGGCGCCGAAATTGGCAAAGTAGGTGGTGTTGAGTGCTGCCACGCTGTTGAAACTGAATCGTTCGTCCTCCGGCACGCCCTGCTTCAGGCGGGGCAGGTTTACTTGCAGTGTCTTGGCGGTGTGGGCCACGAAGACCAGCGCGAGCAATCCCCAGAGTAGATACAGAGCCTGCGTCGAGATAATCGGGGCCTGTCCGTTCGAAAAAGAGATGGTGCTGACGCGCCAGGCCAACAGACCCAGAGCTGCGACCAGCGGAAACGACCAGACCAGATATTGAATCAGGTCTCCCCAGGAAGAGAGGAGCATGGGTTGGGTCTTCTTCGTGCCCTCGTAGCGCTTCCCTTCGGGCGTGTCGGTGACGAGGTAGTAATAGAGAAAGCCATAGCCCAGCGAGACCAGGCCGTTGACGAAAACCGCGTAACGCCATCCTTCCTCGTAGGCGCCGAACACAGACAGAGCAATCCAGGGCAGGGTCATCGCGGCCCAGGCTGAACCGAAGTTTCCCCAGCCCGCATAGAAGCCCTCGGCCCTTCCTACCATTTTCGGGGGGAACCACTCCGCCGTCATACGGATGCCGATAACAAAACCTGCCCCGATACCGCTGAGCAGGAGCCGCGCGACCAACAACTGAGTGAAGGTGTTCCCCAGGGCGAACATGAAGGCGGGAAAAGACATCACAATCAGGAGGCCGCTATAGGTCACGCGCGGCCCGAAACGATCAATCAGGGCGCCAATAAAGATACGGGCGGGTATCGTCAACGCCACGTTGCAGATGGCAAGAATCTTGATATGCTCCGCCGTGAGCCAGTTAGCGGACTTGAGCATTGTAGTTGCCAGTGGCGCCATATTGAACCACAGATAGAACGTGATGAAGAACGCGATCCACGTGTAGTGCAGAACACGAATGCGGCGTTGAGAGAAATCGATAATCTCGGGTTTCGGAATCATTTTCTTGTCCTGCTTATGGTTGTTGTTTACTTTGCGCGGATAAGCACTGCTTAAGAGATTTGATGGCACTTAGCACGTTGGCGAACCCGTACGCATCCGCGAACGTAGCCTGCGGTTTCACCGTCATAGTTCTTGAGCCCGACTTCCATGGCATTCACCTTTATCCCTGTTTTCGTGCGGTCTTCGCGGCGCTCAGGGCCTCGAAGCCGTGGAGCAGATTGCTGAGCCCCCAGAGGCCCAGAGCCGTCGCCAGCCCCACCATGAGAATGTGGAACCAGCGCCGCTTGAGATTGATCGCGAGGAGCGCCCAGGGATCGCCGTGATTCGGGTCCGTGGGCAGGGTGCCGTCCACATACTCCCGCGCGTCGCTCAGGCCGTCGCCATCGAGATCACTTTCCGTCCCGAGGGCCTCTGCAAGCTTGGCGGGCTCCTGGCGGATCTGGAGAAACTGCTGCTTGCCGATCACTTGAATAATGTGATCGCCAAAGACGTTCAGGATGGGACTGTCCACGTCCTCACCGGGGGCGAAGGCCGCGCGGGCCTTGCCGAGGGCCTCCATCTGCTGGGGGTTCAGACTCCCGATCTGGCCCGGCTTCAGGCCCTCGGGGCCGTCGGCGTGGGCGTGGCACATGGCGCAGTTGACGTTGCGCCCGGACTGGGCCTCGATGTAGGTCTGGAACTCCGGGTAGGACCAGGCGGCGCTGCAGAGCATTAAACTTACTGCGGTGACGACCGTGACGCGGGGCTTCATTGATGGGCTCCTTTAAAGAACTCGTAGATCTGCTGGCCGAAGACGGTCATGGCCACGAGATAGACGGTGACGGCGATGGCGATGTTGCGGAGGGTCTTCCTGCTCGTGCCTTGAAAGATCCACGGGACGCCGAGCAGGACGGCCACCGCGACCCCGGAAAGGATCATGATCATCCAGAAAGGCAGCAGCTCCAGCGGGTAGTAGACGAAGAAGAAATACCACTCCGGCTTGATCCCGTCGGGCGTGGAGCCCTGGGGGTCGAAGGGCTCGAAGAGCGGATAGGAGAAGAAGGCCTCGAAGGGGAGACAGAGTGCCACGACGAAGAGGACGAAGAAGACCAGGCCCCAGATGGAGAAATCCTTCAGGGCAAAGATCGGGAAGAACTTCTCGGTCTTGCCCGTGGGCTTATCCACGCCCTTGCTCATCCCATGGATCTGTACCATGAAAAGGTGCTGGCCCAGAATGGCGAAAATCGCCAGCGGCAGCAGCACCACGTGGAGGGCATAGAATCGGCTGAGGGTGGCCTGGCCCACCGCGGCTTCGCCCTGGATCAACTCCTTGAGCTGGCGAGGGATGTCGGCCAGGGCGCCGGGGAGATAGGTTCCGGCCTCTTCGACGGACTGGAGTCCCACCTTGGTGGCGTTGACCGCGATCTGGTGCCAGGGCAGCAGGTAACCCGTAAAACCGAAGCCGAAGGTGATCAGCAGCAGGAGTACGCCGGAGACCCAGGTGATCTCTCGCGGCTTCTCGAAGGCTTTCATGGCAAAGGCCGTGATCAGGTGGGTGAGCACGCAGAAGATCATGGCGGACGATGACCAGGTGTGCAGGTTCCGGATGAGGGCACCACCGCCGACGTGAACCGTGATCAGTTCCACCGAGGCGTGGGCGTCGGCCACGGTGGGCTGGTAGTAGAAGAGGAGCAGGAGGCCGGTGACGAGCTGGATGCTGAAGCAAAAGAGGGCGAGGCCGCCGAAGTAGTAGCCCCAGCTCATGCGGTGTACGGGAACCTCTTTCTTCTGAAAAAGCGACTCAAAGCTCATCTTTTCCAGGGGAAAGCGGTCGTGAAGCCAGTCGCTTGCCTGCTGGAGTCGGTCGTGTGTACGCATCAGGCCATCTCCTCGAACTGTTTGGCGATATACACGCCGTAACTACCCGCCTGGGCCAGATCGACCTCCCCGGTCATCTCGGCGCCCGCGCCCTGGCTGGCCACCATGTTGCCGGCACCGTCCATCAGCACCCAGCCCAGGTGGGGCAAGGGCGCTTTCGCGGGCGCGCCCGGCGTGGGCATGCCCGTTTTCACGTCAAACCAGGACACGTGGCAGGGGCAGAGAATCCGCCCGTTGTTGATGGTGCTCGCCACGGTGCAGCCGAGATGGGTACATTTGGCGGAGATGAGCAGGGGCAATCCCCGCTCGTCCTTGAAGGCCAGTGCCGGACGCATGTGGTAGTCGGTGAAGTAGCGTCCGTCCTTATCCGAGAGTTCGGCGAGGGACGCGACAAAGATGTAGTCCTTTTCGATACGCTCGATTTCGAGCTTTCGCTCCGCCGCCGCCAGTTCCAGGCGTTCCAGTTTCTTCTGGAGCAGCTCGGCCTGCTGCTTCGAATCCATGGCCGGACCGCGGAAGAAGCGGCCAAGCTTTTCGAGCACACCAATGCTGAGAAGGAACAGGGCACCGGCACTGGCGAGGGCACCGCGCACGAAGTAGCGGCGGCTGTCCCGATTCTGGTGCTGGGGCGCGCAACAGGCGGAGGCTTCGGGCCGGGGCGTCGTCCAGACCACCTTCTGTGGCGGACGCCAGAGGTAGGCGATGGGCACGGAGAAGACGTGTACGAGGCGGGTAAAGGGGATGACGAGGAAGAAGCACCAGGCCAGGACCAGGTGGAGCTTGACGGTGGGCGGCAGCCCGGTGATGTATTCGGGCTGGGGCTGGAAGGTAGCCAGGCTCCAGAGGTAGGGCGTGGTTGTGCTGGCCGACCAGGCCGCGCCCCAGCGCGCGCCGGTCGCCACCGAGATGCCCACGAGCACCTGGGCGATGAGCAGGAGGAGCAGCAGGTAGTCCGCCGTGGTGGTTACCGCCGAGATCCGGGCCGAGGTGGTGCGCCGGTAGAGGAGCACGCAGAGGCCGCTGAGGGCGAGGAAGGCGGCAATGATGCCGATAACCTCAACCGTGATCAGAAATACCGGGATGGAGGTCAGGGCCTGCCACAATCCGGGCACGAGGACGGGAATCACGTGCCCCACCAGGAGGACGAGAATCCCGGCGTGCCAGCCCATGCTCCCCCAGCGCAATTGATTGCTCTCGAGAAACTGGGAACTGAGGGCGGAATAGGTGAAGCGCTGGGTCCGATAGCGGTAGGCCGACAGGACGATCATCAGCGTAACGGCGATGTAGGGGAATCCGACAAATAGAAAAAGGTCAAGCATGGATCAACGCTCCGGCAGTCACGTGCTTTACAAAAACCTCCAGGGATGCGAGGACGTGTTCATAGGGGCTCTCCCCTACCCGCAAGGCCTGGCGCATAAGTTTCAAGGGTGAAGGCAGGCAGAGTTGCTCGACTTCCTCCCAGGTATTTTCGGGGGCCACCCCGGCGTAGCCCAGCACGGTGGCCAGGTGGTCGGGCAGCTCTCCCCCACTGTCGTAGCCCACTTCGGCATAGGCCCCGCTGAATCCGGCCATGAACTGGCCGCGCTGGGGATTCTCCGCGCCGAAGAGGTAAACACTCAGGTACGGCACGGCGAGCGGACTCAAGTCGAAGGCGCGGGTATAGTGTTCTCGCGCCGCTTCCACCGTGGACGATGCCAGGATTTCCGCGAATCGTTCCAGCGGTTCCGACGCCTCCCTGGAGATCTCGCGGAGCCGCGACGCCAATGTTTCGGCCAGCTTTTGATGACCTGGTTCCGGGTAAGACAGGAGCGCGGCGAAGTCCTGGTAGATCGCGCGATGTTCGGGGGATTCCGTCATGGTCACAGCCCTCGCTCGGGGGTGGAAATGGCGCCCAGGCCGCAGGAGCCTTTGCACATCTCGGGCGAGCAGCCGCTCCCCGCGATATTCACCTCGCGCTGGATGGGCGGCATCACGTAGCGCTCGTTCATGGGCGCGAGGGTGGTCATCTGGTAAATCGCCTCCGCGTCTTCTTCGGAGAGCCCCGCCTCGCGCAGCACGGCGTGGACCTTGGCCGCATCCACGTCGTCCACATCCTGGGCGCGCTTAAAGTAGCGCACGGCCATCTGACGCTTCATAACGTCGTGCACGATCTTCTCGTTGCCCGCGCTGAAGAGGGAGGCCAGGTAGCGGATGGGCAGGCGCGCGCTGTCGAGGTTGGAAAAGAACTCGGTGGCATTCTGCTGATAGATGCCATCGCCCGCGCGTCCGCTGACGGGCAGGAGCGGGGGCACGTAGTAGAGCATGGGGAGGGTGCGGAACTCCGGATGAAGCGGCAGGGCTAGTTTCCACTTCATCACGTAGTTCCACACCGGAGAGCGCTGGGCCGATTCGATGAACTGGGCGCTGATCCCGTTGGCTTCGGCACCCGCGATGACAGCGGGATCGAAGGGATCGAGCAGCACGCTGCGGTGCGACTCCACCAGCGCGTCTTCCGGAGCCTTCATCGCTTCTTCGACACGATCCGCGTCATAGAGCAGCACGCCCATGTAGCGGATGCGGCCCACGCAGGAGTGAAAGCACGCCGGGGGCTGTCCGGTCTCGATGCGGGGGTAGCACAGGATGCATTTCTCGGCTTTGCCGGTCTTCCAGTTGTAGTAGACCTTCTTGTAGGGGCAGGCGGCGACGCAGGCGCGCCAGCCGCGGCAGGTGTCCTGATTGACGAGGACGATACCGTCTTCACCGCGCTTGTAGAGCGCGCCACTCGGGCAGGCCGCGACGCAGCTCGGGTTCGCGCAGTGGTTGCAGATGCGGGGCAGATACATCATGGTGATCTGCTCCACGTCGAAGAGGACGCGCCGCTCGTCTTCCGTCAGTGCGTCGAGATTGGGGTCGTTGGCCGCGTAAACAGGAGAGCCGCCCAGATCGTCGTCCCAGTTGGGCCCCGCCTCGATGTCCATATCTTCCCCGGTGATCTGGGAGATGGGCCGCGCCGTGGGCTGGTCGTCGCCCTCGGGCGCGTTGGTGAGGTCGCCGTAGCGATAGGTCCAGGGCTCGTAATATTCATCCAGACCCGGCTGGTTCGGGTTGTAGAAGAGTTTATGGAAATAGTTGGCCTTTTTCTGGCTCTTGAGCTGGAGCTCCCGCTGGTCGTTCAGTTCCCAGCCGCCCTTGTAGTTGAGCTGGTCCTCCCAGCGCGTGGGATAGCCCGTGCCCGGCTTGGTCTCCACATTGTTCCACCACATGTATTCCGCACCCGGACGGTCGGTCCAGATATTTTTGCAGGCTACGCTGCACGTGTGGCAGCCGATGCACTTGTCGAGGTGGAACACCATGGAAACGTGTGCGCGTACATTCATTGTCGTCTCTCCTACCAAATCGGCTTGTCGAGTTTGCGCACCACCACGAAGGTGTCGCGGTTCACCCCCTGGGGGCCCCAGTAATTGAAGCCATACGAGAACTGGGCGTAGCCGCCGATCATGAAGAGGGGCTTGAGGCGCGCGCGCGTCAGGCTGTTGTGCCCGCCCGCGCGGCGCTTGCCCCGGTGCTGGCTCTTGGGATTACCCACGGTCCGCTCGGTCGCGTGGTAGATAAAGCAGATGCCCCGGGGGATGCGGGCGCTCACGCAGGCGCGGGTGACCACGGTGCCGTGGTCATTGAGGACTTCCACCCAGTCGTTGTCGTGGATCCCCAGCATGGCGGCGTCGTGCTCGTTCATCCAGAAGGGCTCGATGCCGCGCGAGAGCGTCTCCATGCGCAGGGTATCGCCGAAGGTGGAGTGGATGTGCCACTTGCCGTGGGGCGTGAGGTAGTTGAGAACGAGTGAACCCGGTTCGGTACCCGTCACGTCCAGATCGCGGGTGGTCCGCAGATCGGCGCGAGGCTTGAAGGTGGGCAAATGCTCGCCGTAGGCCACATAGGCTTCGTGATCGAAGTAGGTGTGCTGGCGGCCCGTCAGGGTGCGCCACGGAATCCGCTCTTCGATATTCTGGCAGTAGGCGGCGTAGGTCCGGGTGCCATTGGTGATACCGGTCCAGTAGGGCGTGGTCAGCACGCGGCGCGGCTGGGTGCAGAGGTCGGCAAAGTTGTAACGCACGTTGCGATTGCCCGCCGCCAGATGGGTGTGGTCGATGCCGGTCTTGTGCGATTCCGTTTCATAGGCCCGGTGCGCCAGCTCGCCGTTGGTCTCGGCCGCGAAGTGGAGGATGGCCTCGCACACGCTGCGGTCGATCCGCAGGGAGGGATACTGCGCGCCACCCCAGGTCTCGACCGGATTGTGCAGCAGGTATTCGTCGTAGAGATCGTCCACCTTATAGGTGCAGCCGTGAACGCCGATGCCGTTGTTGCGCAGGTTGCGACCGAGGGAGATGAATTTCTGGTAGACCTTGGTATAGTCCCGCTCGACGACGGTCATGTTCGGCATGGTCTTGCCGGGAATGGCCTCGCACTCCCCTTTCGCCCAGTCTTTGATGCGGGGCTGCGTGATTTCGCCGGGGGTATCGTGGAGGAGCGGCGAGCAGACGAAATCCTGCATCGGCTCGGGCAGGTAGCGCTCGGCCATCGTGCTGGTGGCTTTGGCGATCTCCTGGAAGATTTTCCAGTCGGTCTTCGACTCCCAGCAGGGCGGCACGGCGGCCTGGAGGGGGTGAATGAAGGAATGCATGTCGGTGGAGCTGAGGTCGTCTTTCTCGTACCAGCTCGCCGTGGGCAGGACGATGTCGGAGTAGAGCGCCGAGGTATCCATGCGGAAGTTGATATCGACGATGAGATCCATCTTGCCCAGCTCGACCTTGTCGTGCCAGGTGACTTCCTTCACGTCGTCCTTCGCCTGTTCCTCGGCGATGCTGTTGTGGTGGGTGCCGAGGTAGTGCTTGAGGAAGTATTCGTGGCCTTTGGCGGACGCCTGAATCGCATTGCCGCGCCAGATGTACCACACGCGGGGGAAGCACGCGGGATTGTCCACGTCTTCCATGGCAAACTTGAGGCTGCGATCCTTCAGGCGAGAGACCACGTGATCCACCGGGTTCACGCCGCGCGCCGCCGCCTCTTTCACGAGTTCGAAGTTGTGCTCCGTAAACTGGGGATAGCAGGGCAGCCAGCCGCAGCGCACGGCCAGGGCCTGCTTGTCCGCCGTGTGGCCCTCGGCAATGGGATTGGTCTTGTCGGCCACGGGGCAGAACTCGCCGAATTTTCGGTCGTAGCGCCACTGGTCGCTGTGCATGTAGTGGAAAGACGGCGCGTTCTGCAGGCGCGGCGGCCCGCTCCAGTCGGTGGCGAAGGCGATGGGGGCCCAGCTCGCCTGGGGCGCGAGTTTCTCCTGGCCCACATAGTGGTTCAGCCCTCCCCCGCTCCGGCCAACGCAGCCGCAGAAGAGCAGGGAGTTGATGCAGGCGCGGTAGATGAGGTTGTTATGGTACCAGTGGTTCACCCCGGCGCCGATGATGATGCTGCACTTGCCCCCGGTCTTCTCCGCCGTGATCGCCCACTGGCGGGCAAAATCGATGACCGTCTCGGCCTTGATGCCGGTGTACTGTTCCTGCCACGCGGGCGTGAAGGGGTGGGTGTCGTCGTCGTAACCGCTGGGCCACTGGCCTTCGAAACCGCGATTAACCCCGTGCTGGGCGAACTGGAGGTCGTAGACGGTGGCGACGAGCACCGGCCCTTCGGCGGTCTGGATTTCGCGCACGGGCACATGGCGCAAACGGCCCTGGCCCTGTATGCCTTCGGAGAAATCATCGAAGTACGCGCTGACCGTCTTGTCGGCGCAGTCTCTCAGGGAAAGCAGGGCGTCGATGGGCGCACCGTCGCGGCTGTCTTCCTGCTTGATGTTCCACTGGCCTTTTTTGGTCTGCCAGCGGTGGCCGATCTGGCCCGCAGGGATGCGCAGGTTGCACTCGGTGTCCAGCACGAAACTTTTCCACTCGGCGTGCTCTTCGCCCTGGGTTTCCGCGATCTGGGCGGTGCGGAGCAGAGAACCGGGCCGGTAATGGCCTTTCGCGTCGGGCTCAAGAACCACGAGGAAAGACGCGTCGGAGTTTTCCCGCATGTACTGCTGGAAGAAAGGCACGGCGCGGTCCGCGTGGAACTCCCGGAGGATCACGTGGTTTACCGCCATCCAGAAGGCGGTGTCGCTGCCCTGGTTGATGGGGATCCATTCGTCCGCGATTTTGGAGGTCTGGCTGAAGTCCGGCGAGAAGACCACGACCTTTGTGCCCCGGTGGCGCGCTTCCACGAGGAAGTGGGCGTCGGGCGTGCGGGTCATGAGCACGTTGGAGCCGACGGTGGCGATGAATTTTGAGTGGAACCAGTCGGCGCTCTCGGCCACATCGGTCTGCTCGCCCCAGACTTCCGGGGAAGCGGGCGGCAGATCGCAGTACCAGTCGTAGAAGGAAAGGGCGATGCCGCCCATGAGCTGGAGGAAACGCGCGCCCGCCGCATAGCTGATCATGCTCATGGCGGGAATGGGCGAGAAGCCGACGAGGCGGTCGGGGCCGTACTTCTGGACGGTGTAGATATTAGAAGCGGCGATGAGTTCCTGGGCCTCGTGCCAGGAGACCCGCTGGAAGCCGCCCTTGCCGCGGGCCTGCTGGTAGCGCTTGCGGCGCTCAGGATTGGCGGTGATGGATTCCCACGCGGCCACGGGGTCGTTCCCGTGCTCCGCTTTGGCCTCGCGCCAGAGATCGAGGAGCGCGCCGCGCATGTAGGGGTATTTGATCCGCAGGGGCGAGTAGATGTACCACGAC
>JBIJDL010000385.1:0-6306 GCA_044344195.1 Candidatus Hydrogenedentales bacterium | reverse complement strand
GGGCCACACCCGTTCCCATTCCGAACACGGAAGTTAAGCCTGTCTGCGCCCATGGTACTGCACGGGCAACTGTGTGGGAGAGTAGGACGCTGCCGGCGCTATATTGAAAAGGCCCGCTCGGATTAACCGAGCGGGCCTTTTCTCATGTCTGCACAAAAATTAACAAGGGGCCTTATTGGACGCACGGGGGTCGTATGGGTCGGGTCTTATGCGGTCTAAGGGTCCACCCGGTCCAATCGGTCCACCCGGTCAAATCGGCCTGAAAGGCCATCGCAGTTTCCAGCCCTGCGCAACGCCCAGGGAAATGTGAACCAAAGATTTCCTCGCCCGGTAAGGGCAGCGCAGTGACGCGGTAGCGTAGCGCCCCAGTCACTAAACGCCCTGCCCATTTCAGCGTGCATTTCTCCTTGAATTACCCGCCCGCTTCTGCTTAACTGAGTGCAGCAGTCTGTCAGTCAGTCACTCGGAGATCAACTCCGCCATTGTTCTGCACTCCCTGGTCCCATCGTTGAGGCTCACCGTGCATGCTCGGCGGGTGCTTCTCTCGGTCGGAAATCTCGGGAACTCTCGCATGAAACAATTCTTTGCCGCGCCACGTCGATATCTGTTCCTCCTCACACTCGCCGCAGCCTCTATGGACGCACTTCCCGCAGTCGCGGCGGCATCAGACGAAGCCTCCCCCTGGTTCATCGAAGGCTACGCCGGTCAACAGAGCGTAGCGCCAGGGGAAGACGTGACCTTCCACGTCTCCACGGGAGCATCGAAGTTTGATGCCGAAATCAAACGGATCGGCGCAGTGGAGGAATCGGTATGGGCCCAGAAAGAAATACCCGGACTGGCCCATCCCGTGCCGGAGAATGCTTCCTCCCACGGATGCCAATGGCCGGAATCCTTTCGCCTGACTATTCCTGCGGAGTGGCGCAGCGGCTACTATCAGGTCTCCCTGCGCGCCACGGATGGCGGCGGCAGGTTTATACAGCGCGGTCGACGAACTGCGGAATCCAGTTGCTTCTTCGTTGTGCGCTCCGCGACGCCCGGCCAGAACACGAAGATCCTCCTGCAACTCACCACAAACACCTACAACGCCTACAACAACTGGGGCGGCTCCAGCCTCTATGCCTACAACGGCCGGGCCAGCATCCAGGGCCACCGCGTTTCGTTCGACCGCCCCCCTTCAAGCCAGTTTTCCTCCTGGGAGCTGCCCTTCATCCAATGGGCGGAGCGCAGCGGCTACGTCCTCGACTATGCCATCAATTCCGACCTCGAATTCCGACCCGATCTCCTGCAGCACTACCGCCTCGTGCTGAGCGTGGGCCATGATGAATACTGGTCCACACCCATGCGGGACAATCTCGAAAACTTCATCGCCACCGGCGGAAATGTTGCCTTCATGAGCGGGAACACCTGCTGTTGGCAGGTGCGCAGCGAGGATGAAGGCAAAGCGCTCGTCTGCTGGAAGGAGAACTACTTCAAAGATCCCGTTTTTGCCACGGGCGACCACACCCTGCTCACGTCGTTGTGGAGCCATCACCTCGTGAAGCGTCCGGAAAACGATCTCACGGGCGTCGGCTTCCTGTGGGGCGGCTTCCACAAAAGTCACGAACAATTCATGGACGGTAGCGGCGCATTCACCGTGCATCGTCCCGATCACTGGATCTTCGAGGGCACCGAGCTGAAGCAGGGCGACGAATTCGGCGGCGAGAATACTATCGTCGGCTACGAGTGCGATGGCGCCGAACTGGAGTGGCGCGATGGTCTGCCCTTTCCCACCTTCAAGGATGGGACGCCAGAGTCCTTCACCGTGCTCTGTACCGCGCCGGCACGCTGGCACCCCGGCGACAGCGAGTGGTACGAGAAATGGGAAAAAGGTCGCACCGGCGCGGCGTGTCTGGGGCTCTACACGAAGCCGGGCGGCGGTACCGTCTTTACCTCCGGCACGACAGACTGGGCCCACGGCCTCCGCGGCGGCACACCTGCGGTCGAGCAAATCACGAAGAATATTCTGGACCGACTCTCGAAGTAGACGGTGACGACAAGATAAGATTGGGATTTATGAGCTCTTTCAACGGTACACACCGTGCGGCAAGCATCCTCGCTCTTGCAGCTTCAGTATTTGTTACATCCGCCCCCGCGCAGGATGCCATCCCCAAAGATCGCCCCCGCGTCCGGCCGCCCTCCGCGCTGACCGGCTGGGCCGATTGGGAGAAGGGCGAAGATTTGCTCAAGCGCATCGAAGTACCCCCTGCGCCCGTGCTCACTGCGGAGGAAGAGCAGAAAACCTTCAAGGTCGCGCCCGGCTACCGCGTGGAGCTCGTCGCCGCCGAACCTTTCGTGCAAAACCCCATCTTTTTCGAATTCGATCCCGAGGGGCGGATCTGGGTCGTGGAATACCAGGGTTACATGCGCGACCTCGATGGAAGCGGCGAAGACGAACCGATCTGTCGCGTGGTCGTGCTGGAAGACACGGACGCCGACGGCAAGGCCGACAAGCATACCGTTTTCCTCGACGAACTCGTCATGCCCCGATCTTTCGCCTTTGTGAAAGGTGGCATCCTCCTTCAGGAGCCGCCCACGCTGTGGTTCTGCGAAGATACGGATGGTGATCTGCGCGCCGACAAACAGACCGACGTGGGGGAAATGGGCATGGCGGGAAATCCCCAGCACACCGCCAACGGCCTGCGCTATGGCATCGACAACTGGCTCCATTGCGCCGACTGGACGAAGCGCTACCGCTGGCAGGACGGCAAACTGGTTGAAGAAGAAACCATCAAGCGCGGACAGTTCGGCGTCACTTTCGACGAGACCGGCCGCTTCATGACTTGCTACGAAAACAAGGCCCTATACGGCGACAACCTGCCTGCGGAGTACTTGACGCGCAATCCCCATCTACAGCGCGTTTTCCAGCGCGGCGGCGGAGATCGCGCAGGCTTCGGCGTCAATGTGGACTTCGCGCCGAATGCTCAGGAGGTCTTCCCCATCCGCGTTACGCCCGCAGTCACGCTCGGCGCCCTCGAACTGCGCGACGACGGACGTCTGCGCACCTACACTATTGCAAGCGGTACGACCTTCTACGATGGACACCAGTTTCCCGAAGACGCCCATCGCAATGTCTTCGTGCCGGAGTCTGGCGGTCATCTCATCGGGAGGCTTAAGCTCGACGACGGCATCGCTGCGGACGCGTCGCGTTTCTATCCTGAGGAGCAGGAATTCCTCGCGTCAACCGACGAGCGATTTCGCCCCGTAAACGCCCGCGTTGGTCCCGATGGTGCGCTTTACGTGGCCGACATGTACCACGGAATAATCGAGCACGTAATCTTCATGGTGCCCTGGCTGACCAAGCAGATCGAAGAGCGCAAGCTCGGCGAGGGCAATGATCTCGGTCGCATCTGGCGCATCGTCGCGGAGGACGAGCCCATTGATCGCGGCGCGCCCAATCTCTCGAAAGCGTCCACCACGAAGCTCGTGAAAACCCTGGCCCACCCCAACGGCTGGCATCGCCTCACGGCCCAGCGTCTGCTCATCGAGCGTACGGATTCGAAGGCGATTCCGCGTCTGAGGAACGCCGCCGCCGACGGCAATTCCCTTGGCGCCCTCCACGCGTTATGGACTCTGGACGGCCTCGGCGCACTGGACTCCGATACCCGACTCGCGGCCCTGAATAATGCCGATGAGCGGGTGCGCGCCGCCGCCATCCGACTTTCCGAAGGTGATCCAAAGCTGCTCACCCCGCTGGTCGAGCGCGTTAACGACGAGAGTCCGTCGGTCCGTCTGCAACTCGCGCTGACCCTGAGCACCTTTTCCGAGCCTCAGGCCCTGGCGTCCCTCGCCGAGTTGGTCGCGAACGAAGCGCACCCCCTGTTCCGTACCGCAGCGATAACCGGTCTAGACGGTCGTGAACTGGAATTCCTCGAGGACTGGACGCAGCGCGGCAAAGAGGACGAAAGTCTCGTCTCGTTGCTCGCCCAATGTGTGCTGGAAGAAGCAAGCCCACCCCGCGTCGCAGAACTCTTTGCACTCTTCGCGAACACACCCACAGACCGCGATTGGCAGCGCAACGCCATGCTCGATGCCTTTGCCCGAATCCGCTACCCACAGCCCTTTTCCCTCGCGGAAGAGCCGGTGGCGCTGACCGCCCTCATGCGTGCGTCGGACGTGGCCATCCGCGAAAAAGTGATGAGCGCCCTGAACCAGTTCACCTGGCCGGGGGCAAAACTGCCCGACACCCTGACGCAGAACGCAGCCCCCCTCACCCCCGAGCAAGAGCAACGCGTGTCGGTCGGGCAACAGCTCTATGCCATGGCCTGTGCCGCATGCCATCAGCCCCATGGCGGCGGTGTTCCGGGGATTGCGCCGCCCCTCGCGGGCAGCGAATGGGTCAGCGGCCCCCCGGAACGTCTCATCCGTATCGTGCTGAACGGACTCTACGGGCCCATTCAGGTGAACGGACAGACCTGGAATCTCAGTATGCCCACCTTCGGTACCTATACCGACGAGGAAGTTGCCAGCGTGCTCAGCTATGTTCGTCGCGCCTGGGGCAATGCGGCCGAGCCGGTCGATCCGGCCCTCGCTTCCACCGTGCGCAGCGAGAATGAAGGAAGGACCCTTCCCTGGCGCGCTGAAGAACTCGCACTGGTTGCCGGCGACGCGGCTGCTATTACACCGCTCCAGCCCGAAACCGACGGATCTATTGTTCTTCCGGCCAGCAAGGCCACCGTCTTCGGACAGCGCCTCGCTTACCGTCCCACCCTCGATGTGCTCGCGCCGTGGGTCGTAGCCGAAGACATCGCCGAGTGGCAGGTGGAAGTCGCCCAACCCGGTACCTACGAGGTCACGGTAATTCTCGCCGCCGACGACAAATCCGCTGGCGACTTTTACATGATCGAGACCGAAGGCAGCCGAACCCGGGGCGAAGTGCCCGACACGGTGGGCAATGATCGCTTCGTGGATCAGCCCAGTGGTCGTCTGGCGTTGCGCGCCGGTCTGAACCGCGTCATCATCCGGCCCGACGGTCCCCTCAAGCAAGAGCTGGCCGATGTGCGGGGACTGCGCCTGGTACCGATACCGAGTTCATCTCGATAGACCAGGAATCCATTGAAATACAGCAGGGGCGGACGCCGGAATTAATCGGGCGTCCGCCCCGTTCCCTTAAATGGATCGGAAATCGCGATCAAACGCTCGGGTCACAATCCAGACAAGGGCGAGCCCACGACACTGTATGCCTTAACCGAAGCGGGGAGTGTGATGCCCCAGATCGGCGCGTTTTCATCGGCGCTGGAGTCGGTCGGCAATCGGACAAGTGTTGTCGCAGCGGCCAAGTCACTGCCGGACAGGTTCGTTGAGATAAGATATACCGGGGATTCCCCGAGTGGCACAATTCCGCCAGGGCCAGCGTTCCCATCATTGAAAGCGCCCGGTGCCCACGCAATAAGCACCGCGCCCCTCGGTCCATCGAAGCCATAGCCATACACTCCGCTCGTGTCGTGGCCGTCTATGACGGCTTCCCTCTTCAGGGGCGCTGCGAAGCGCGGAGTCGGCCCCACGCTGTTGGCCAGCATCGCCTGGGCCGCAAAAAACTTCTGCGGTACCGCCTCCGGGCCAAGGAGCGGGTTTTCGAGATCACGGGATCCGTTGTTCACCTCGCCCTCGAGGCCGGAGTGCCAGAATATCTTCTCCACGCCATGGGCCATCAAGATAGCCGACTGGCGAATGTTGAAATCCGAGGCTTCGCGCTCGCTCGCCTGCTGGCGATTCGCCGCCCAGTGGCCGGGGTTCGGCGGCGCCCACGGCGTCCACGGCTTGTCATCCGTCCCCCAGTAGCTCAACTCCGTGGCCCAGATTGGCTTGCTGCCGCCCCGCGCCTCCATCGTTGCCAGGATCCGCGCCATCAACGGCACAAAAGACTCCGGTCCGTCGCCCTCGGGGTAAGGGTGGAGATTGTAAATGTCCACATAATCCAGCCCACCCTTCTGAATGAACTCGTCCCCCATCGGACTGTTGGCCATGATCGAAAGGCCGCCGATCACCACGCAATCGAGGTCGGCCGACTTCATTGCGGCCGAAGCACCTTTCAGCAGATCGATATACGTATCCACGGTGTAGCCTCCGCCCGCTGGCAGACAATACCACGGAACCCAGAGCGGCTCGTTCAAAAACTCCCAATACCGCACACGATCCCGGTAGCGCGACACAGTGGTGGAAATGAAGACATTCAATTTATCCCGATACTCGGGCGCGGGGGCATAGGCACTCCGCTCCACGGCGGGCAGCCCCTCCAGCGGCGCTTCCGAGGCCCAGAGTGCCGACGGC
>JBIJDL010000384.1:0-6311 GCA_044344195.1 Candidatus Hydrogenedentales bacterium | reverse complement strand
CGACCTTCACGTCCTGGACGGAGAGTTCCGGTTAAAACCCATCTCAAAGCCCTGGGGATGGCCCGATGTGATTACAGTTTTTTTGCGGTCCCTCGCGGACAACTGGGACGGCCAACTCATCGCCGTGATCGTCTCTGGTCTGGATGGGGACGGAGCGGCGGCCCTGTCCGACATCAAAGCGGTCGGGGGTATTACGATCGCGCAGAGGCCCGAGACGGCGGCGGAATCGGATATGCCCGAAAGCGCCATAGAAAGCGGCTACGTCGATTTTATATTGGGACCGGAAGAAATCGCGAAAGAGATCGTGCGCATCGCCCGCGCGGCATCGGTGTCGTCGCGCTGAGAGAATGATCCGCAGTCTTGTGTAAGGCAGTCATCTACTTCAGTCCGGAGAACTAAAAGTGAAAGAGAAGCAGTTTGTGTGGCTTGTCATCCCTTGCGTCACGTTGCTGGCACTTTTGGCGGGCGTCGCTGGTTGCGGGCGTGCTGCCCAGTTCTCGGTGTCCAGCGGCTTCGGACCCGATCCAGAGCTCCCCCCGCCGGAACGACGATTAATCCCTACCGTGAAAGTTGTTACCGCCAAAGGTTGGGAGTTGAATGAAAAACCGGTGGCGGCAGAGGGGACGGAGGTCACGGCCTTTGCCCAATCTTTGGATCATCCGCGATGGCTCTATGTGCTTCCCAACGGCGATATGCTCGTTGCAGAAACAAATGCGCCGCCACGGTCGGACGATGCGAAAGGTATCAAGGGGTGGTTCTTTAAGTACTTCCAGAAGAAAGCCGGTGGCGCCGTGCCTAGCGCGAATCGCATTTCATTATTGCGTGACGCGGACGGCGACGGCGTTGCGGAGACCCGCAGCGTGTTTCTTTCCGGGCTGAATTCTCCTTTTGGAATGGCGCTGATCGGCGATGTGTTTTATGTCGCGAACACCGATGCGATCGTGCGATTTCCTTATGCGGAAGGGCAGACCGAGATCGTGACAGCTCCGTCCACGGTTACCCAGCTTCCAGCAGGAGATCTTAATCATCACTGGACCAAGAGCCTCATCGCCTCCCTCGATGGGTCGAAACTATATGTTGGCGTTGGGTCCAACAGCAATGTGATGGAAAACGGAATTGAACAGGAAGTGGAACGGGCCGCAATCTGGGAAGTAGATCCGCAGTCGGGTTCTCATCGTATTTTCGCATCCGGATTGCGAAATCCAGTGGGGATGGCCTGGCAGCCGGAATCCGGCGCGTTGTGGACTGCTGTGAACGAGCGAGATGAATTGGGTAGCGATCTCGTGCCTGACTATATGACGGCGGTCACGGATGGCGGCTTCTACGGCTGGCCCTACAGTTACTTCGGAGGCCACGTAGATTCGCGAGCCAAACCACCGAACCCGGAATTGGTGGCGAAGGCCATCGTACCGGACTATGCACTGGGTGCACACACGGCATCGTTAGGCCTTGCCTCCTCGCAGGGCACCACCTTGCCAGACCAATTCAAGGACGGGATGTTTATCGGACAGCATGGCTCCTGGAACCGCATTCCGCGCAGTGGCTATAAGGTCGTGTTTATTCCCTTCACTGGCGGTATGCCCGCCGGTGAGCCCATTGAAGTCTTGACGGGATTCGTGAAGGAGAACGGCGATGCGATGGGGCGGCCCGTGGGCGTGGCCGTGGATAAACGGGGTGGGCTCCTGGTGGCGGACGATGTTGGAAACGTCATCTGGCGCGTATCGGCGAAATAGCCTTGATGCCCCTGGCATGGGCTTTTGCCTGCGTCTTCGGACTCATGCGTGACGGGATACAGTGAGGAGACAGAAGCAATGGAAGCACAGGAGGGAAGAGACATCCCTATCGCTTGTGTCGGCGGATTGGTCGTCTGTATGCGATTGCTTCGCAAACGGCCGTCCGATATGGGTGTAGCGATCGGAGTTGTAAATCATATGAGGCGGCTGGCCGGCCACTTGTCCCCGTGCGGAATGCAGTTTCCAATCAACACGCGAAAGCTCGCATGAGTACACCTTCACAATTCATAACATTGCTTCAGATCAACGACACCCACGGGTACCTGGAGCCCCACGTCGAACATTTCTGGAGCGGCGATCATGCCGAGTATCACACCGCGGGTGGCTACGCGCGGATCAAGACTATCTTCGAGCGTATTCGGGAGGAGCAAGGGGGAGCGGTCATCGCGCTCGACAACGGTGATACCTTTCACGGCACCTACGTGGCCGTAGAAACCCAGGGCAATGCACTTGTGGCTCCGGTGAATGCACTCGGCTTGGACGCGTGGACGGCCCATTGGGATTTCGCCTACGGAGTGCCGGCGCTGCGGGAACTGGCTGCCCGCCTGAACCATCCCCTCCTGGCCATCAATTGCTATGACAAAGAAACCGGCGAGCGGCCCTTCCCGGCATACACTATTGTGGAGCGGGCGGGCTTACGTGTGGGGGTTATCGGCATCGCGGCGACCATTATCGACAAAACGATGCCGGCCCATTTCAGCGAAGGGCTCCGATTCACGCTGGGTAATGAAGAGCTGGCTGAAACGATTGCGACCCTTCGCGAGCAAGAGGGGACCGATCTGATCGTTGTGCTGTCGCACCTGGGCTTTCCGCAGGATGTGAAGATCGCCAGCGAAACAGGAGGCATCGACGTCCTTCTCAGCGGCCATACACACAATCGGATGGAACGACCCTTCACCGTCAATGGAACGACCATCATCCAATCCGGCTGTCACGGGTCTTTCGTCGGCAGGCTCACCTTGGAGATTGGTAACAGCGCACCCCGCGTGTTGATGCACGAGCTCATTGCCGTTGACGAAACCATCGAGCCGGATCCTGAGATGCATGCGCTGGTTGAGGCGGCGATGCGCCCGCACCGGGCGATGCTGGAGACGGTGGTGGGAAATACGACGACGGCGCTGAACCGCAACACGACACTCGAATCGACCATGGACAATTTTCTGCTCGAAGCCATCGCGGAAGCGGCGGGCACGGAGATCGCCTTCTCGAATGGCTGGCGCTACGGTGCTCCGGTTGTGCCAGGTCCAGTTACGATGAACGATCTGTGGAACATCATCCCGCCGAATCCGGTGATTTCGACCGTGAATATGACCGGCGCGGAAATTTGGGCCATGCTCGAAAAGAACCTCGAAAGCACCTTTGCCGCGGATCCTTTCGCCCAGATGGGCGGCTACCTGAAGCGCTGTCGCGGACTATCCCTTTACTTCAAGATCGAAAACCCGCCCGGCTGCCGCATCCAGCAGATCTTCGCAGGCGGGAAGCCTGTCGAGCCGGATACCGTGTATCCCGTTGCCTTCGTAACGACGCAAGGCGTACCCAAACAGTATGGACAGGACCGCCGCGACCTTCCTCTCCGGGCGATCGATGCCCTGCGTCGGATGCTGGAAAGTCGTAGCGGAATCGACGCGCAGCTCCGGGCAACGGTGACTGCGGTATGAACCGGCCTGACCCGGATAGTTCGCCTTTGGTCGCTAAATGCGCGGCGCACTCGACGGTTCACCTCGCCAATGAGCGTACCTTTCTTGCCTGGATCAGGACGAGCCTGGCGGTGATCGGACTGGGATTCGCAGTGGCAAAATTCGGCACCTGGCTTCGGGAGCTTTCTGGTCAATCCGCGCAAATGGCGGAGGCCGCCCGGAGTGCGCAGAGCGTGTTCATGGGGATAGCAATGATTGCCGCTGGCGGAGCCTTCTCCCTCGTCGCGGCCTGGCGCTATCACGTCGTGAGTCAACAGATCGAGGCGGGCACCGTGCGAAGTGCAGGGACCACCGTAACGCTGGTGACGGTCGCCGTAGTAATTCTTGCGGCTGTTGTAGGCGGACTCACGTTGATCGGAACGCACTGATTAGAAACGAATCATTAATAAAAGCAAACCAAAATGGAGAAGTACAATGGCAAACTCAACGATGGTAATCGAGACGGTAATTACGGAGGGGGTCGCCCACCTGTCGTACCTGGTCGGCGATCGGGCGACTGGAAAGGCGGCGGTAATCGACCCGCGGCGGGACGTCGAGGTATACATCGAGTTGGCACGCAAGCACCAGCTCTCGATCACACATGTGCTGGAAACCCATATCCATGCCGACTTTGTATCGGGTACACGGGAACTCTGCGACCGCACCGCGACGGCCAAAGCCGTCCTTTCCAGCGAGGGTGGGGCCACGTACGGCTTCGAATGTGGGGCACTGAAGGATGGCGATGTGATTGACCTCGGACGCGTCACCTTAACGGCCAGGCACACGCCGGGACATACGCCGGAGCACATGTCCTACACCGCCGCCGAAGGAAACCGGCCCGATCAAGTATTTGCGGTCTTCAGTGGCGATTGTCTCTTCGCCGACTCAGTGGGTCGCCCGGACCTGCTCGGCGACGACCAGACCGATGGCTTGGCGAAACAGTTGTACAAGTCGCTCTACGACTTTTACCTCGGACTTCCCGATGCCGTTCTGGTACACGCCGCACACGGTTCCGGCTCTCCCTGCGGGGCAAACATCAGCGACCGGCTGACTTACACGATCGGGTACGAGCGGCGGAACAACCCGGCACTTCAGTTCAGCGACGAAGCTGCGTTTATCGAGTATGTAATGTCCACCGCACCGCCGGAGCCGGTGTACTATCCGCGAATGAAGAAGATCAATGCGGAGGGGCCCGAGGTGTTGGGCCGGCTGCCCTCGTGCCCGCCGCTGTCCCCCGAAGAGTTTGCGGCGGTGATTGAGGGTGAGGTTCAGCTTGTGGATAACCGGCAGATGCTGGCGTTCGGCGGCGGACATATTGCCGGTGCTTTGAACATCGGGCCGCGTGCGGAGCTGTCGATCTGGGCGGGCTGGATTCTCGATCCCAAGAAGCCCATTGTCCTCGTCTTGTCGAAAGATGACGACCTGTCGGAAGTCCAACGACAACTGCTCCGCGTGGGATTCTCCAACTTTGGCGGGTATCTGCTCGGCGGTATGGAACACTGGGAGAACGCGGCGCTACCCATCACCCGCTTGAACCAGATGCCGGTGCAGGCGTTGAACGCGGCGTTGCCCTCGGGTGGACTCCAGGTGGTGGACGTCCGTTCGCCGGACGAATGGGAGAAAGGTCACGTGCCGGGTGCATCGTATATTTTCCTTCCCGAACTGAAAGAGAAATCCGAACGGTTGGACGAAAATAAGCCGGTGGCCGTTTATTGCGACAGCGGCTATCGCGCCAGTCTCGCGGCCAGCCTGCTCCGTCGGGACGGGTTCACCGAGGTCCACAACGTGCCCGGTAGCTGGAAGGCGTGGCTCGCCGCCGGGTACGACGTAGAGAAGCCGAAGGAGCAGAAGAAGTCTTCCGACACGGATCGTTGAACGATCACGAAAGGAGTTCGCAGCATGACACGAATGTCGTTGGCGGTCGTAGTGGCCCTCGCCGCACCGAATCTGGCGGTCGCGGTCCCGCACGGTGTTGATGCGCTGTCCTGCCCCGGACCCGCTTGGTCTCCCTATCTGATCGGTGCGGGTATTGGCGTGCTTTCCTGGCTGACCTTTTACTTCTCGGGCAAGCCCATCGGTGCGTCCTCGTTCTACGCGCAGGTCGCGGGCTTGCTGGGCAAGTTCGTAGCACCAGCCCGTACAGACAAACTGACCTACTTCAAGGACAACCCGCCGCGCGTGGGCTGGGAATTCTACTTTGTCGTTTTCATCGTGTTTGGCGGCGCGATCGCCGCAATCAGCGGCGGCGAATTTGTCAACGAATGGCTCCCGGCCATGTGGGTTGCGCGATTCGGCGACAGCATCGCGCTTCGCGCGGTCGTCACGCTTGCGGGCGGCTTCCTCATGGCGGTGGGCGCGCGCCTGGCCGGCGGCTGCACCAGCGGCCACGGCATCAGCGGAACGCTCCAGCTCAATGTGGCCTCTTGGATCGCCGTGATCTGCCTGTTTATAGGCGGCATCGCCGTGGCCATGCCCCTCTTCAACCTGTGAGAAAAAACGATGAGCAATCCAGACACAACCATTAAGAAACCCAGGGAAGAGGCCACATCGTCCGAGGCCGCGCTCCCCGCGCTCCTTGCTGCGGCCCTCTTCGGATTGGCCTTCGGCTTCCTCCTGCAGAAAGGGGGCGTTGGGAAATACCACGTCCTTGTGGGCCAACTGCTCCTGCAGGACTTCACTGTGGCCAAGATCATGCTCACCGCAATAGTCACCGGCATGATCGGCGTTCTAACCCTGCACCACTTCGGCAAGGTGAAACTGCACCTGAAGCCCACGCGGGTCGGAGCCAACGCCATCGGCGGACTTATTTTTGGCGCGGGCTTCGCCCTGATGGGCTACTGCC
>JBIJDL010000383.1:0-6320 GCA_044344195.1 Candidatus Hydrogenedentales bacterium | reverse complement strand
ACCCCAGGAGACGAGCGCAGAACTAGCGGATTGGGTGTGAGAGACGCGTCCCGGCCTCTATTATCGGGGGTTTCGGCAGTACTTGAGCCATCGATGGCACCCTCGCGCGGTAAATTTTCCCTCCCTAAGGCGAGGATGGGGTGAGCGGCCGATGGGCAATTCAATTTGGCTAAGCATGCTGAACGACATTTCGGACCGCAGAACAAGAAGAATTGGGCGCGGCAGGTTGATTCCGCCCTTCTCGAAGGTGTATAAATAGGCCGTTCTGCGCCGCCGAACCATCGGGAAAATGAGTAGGCGCCACGGTGCGGAAGGTGGGAGCGCATTGAGTCTAGCGGGAATCTACCAAGATACCTGCGCGAGTTGCCAACGACTGGTAGTAGTGAATTAAGGGATCCCTGTTTCGTTTCAGACCGTTTTCCTCAAAATCGGCCTCACGCGATGGCTGGCTTTTTTCATTCTGACCGGTCTACCTCCCTGCGCCGGAGGTAAAACAAATACTGGAACGTAATTTATTCCGGATGCATGACCAGAGTTGTTTTGGTTCTTAACCGACCACAAGCCCATGATTGACGGAACTAACTACGGGTAGCACCGTCCCTTCAGGCCCACGGTAGAAAAGGAATGTTTTCGTGGCTCAAGTTTTTCATCGCAGCGCCAATGTGCTTGCCCGAGCCAGTATTGTTGGCGGTGTCTTGGGGGCGGTTGTCATCACGCTTCTCGCCTCCGCACTGTACCGGTCTCCCCTCCTCACGCAGGTGAACATAAACAGGGAACAGCCGATCCCCTTCAGTCACCAGCGCCACGTGGGCGCCAACGGCATTGACTGCCGTTACTGCCACACCACGGTGGAGAAGAGCGGCGTGGCCAACGTGCCTCCCACGGAAACCTGCATGACCTGTCACTCTCAGGTGCTTGCCGATGCTCCGATGCTGCAGCCTGTCGTCGAAAGCTGGAAGACGGGCAAGCCCCTTGAGTGGACGCGCGTTTATGACCTTCCTGACTTTGTATATTTCGACCACTCTATCCACGTGGCCAAGGGTATGGGCTGTTCGACCTGCCACGGGGAAATTCAGGAGCAGCGCTTGACCCGCAAGGTCAATACGCTCCACATGTCGTGGTGCCTTGAGTGCCACCGCGCCCCCGAGAAATTCATCCGGCCGAAAGACAAGGTTTTCGAGACCAACTATACGCCTGAAGGCGATCAAATCGAAATCGGCACGGCCCTGGTGGAAGAGTACAAGATCAACGTCGAACAGCTTAGCAACTGTTCAATCTGTCACCGTTAATTATGGGAAACATCATGAGCCCAAAGCACTTACACGCTACGTTGAGCGGCCAGGAGGCTAACGCCTCCGCGCCTGAACACAGCGCTCCGGCCTACTGGCGGCATGCGGCAGAATTCAATGGCGACATCGCCCTGGATTCCGAAAAGCACCGTGAGTTCCCGTCTGAAGACGCCGGCACCCTCGATGCCACCGGACGCCGCAATTTCATGAAAGTCATGGGTGCGTCCATGATGATGGCCGGCCTGACGAGTTGTGCGCGCCAGCCGGATGAAAAGATCGTTCCCTATGTCAAGCCGCCGGAAGACGCGGTGGCTGGACAGTTCAATTACTATGCGACCGCCGTCCCTTGTGCCGGCTTCGCCCTCGGCGCCGTGGCCACGAGCTACGAAGGGCGCCCGACCAAGATCGAAGGCCTGGTTGAGCATCCGGCCTCCCTTGGTTCCTCCAGCATTCACGCCCAGGCCTCCATTCTCGATTTGTACTCCCCCGATCGACTGGAGAGCATTGCCCATGTGGGCACCATGGCCACCTGGAACCAGTTCGTGGTCGAAATTGGCAAGTCCATGCAGGGCGTCGACGCCGTTCAGGGGGCCAGCCTGGCCATACTGACCGAGACGATCACGTCCCCGACCATCGCCAAGCAGATGGAAAAGCTTCTGGCCCTCTATCCGAGTGCTCAGTGGTTCCAGCACGACCCCATGGGTGGCAACAACGCCCGCGTCGGCACCGTAGACGCTTTCGGCGAGTTCGTGGCCCCGGTCATCAATTTCAAGAAGGCCAAAGTAGTTCTCTCCCTGGATGCAAACTTCCTGGAAGAGGGTCCGGCTCACGTCCGTTATGCCCGCGACTTCTCAGTGACCCGCGCGGCTTCCGCGTCGGCCGATGCCCCTGACTATGAAGCGCGGGAAGGATTCGCCCACGACGAAATGAGCCGTCTTTACGTAGCCGAGTGCACGCCGACCCTCACGGGTTCCGCGGCCGACCACGCCATCCGGCTCCGTTATCCCCACGTGGAAACTCTGGCCCGTGCCATCGCCCAGAATCTGGGTGTGGCGGGTGCCGCCGCCAACGCGGAAAATGCTGCCGCACTTCCCGCGGAATGGCTCGCCGCCGTGCTCGAAGACCTCGCCGCCCATAAGGGCAGTGCCGTAGTCGTTGCTGGCGATGCTCAGCCGCCTGTGGTCCATTCGCTCGCCCACGCGATTAACGCCGCGTTGGGTGCCGTGGAATCCGGGCTGGTTACCTACATCGCATCCCCGGAAGCGCGCCCCGTAGACCAGCGCCAGTCCGTGGCGAAGTTGGTAGAGTCCCTCAATGCCGGCGGCATCGCCCTGCTCGTCATCCTGGGCGGTAACCCCATCTACAACACACCCGCGGACCTGAAGTTTGGCGACGCCCTCGAAAAGGCGGCCCTCCGCGTCCATCTTGCCTCCGATCAGAACGAAACCTCCAACCACTGTCACTGGGTGGTTCCCGAATCCCACTACCTCGAAGCCTGGGGCGACCTCCGGGCCTTCGACGGCACCATGTCCGTCGTCCAGCCGCTGATCCGCCCGCTGTACAACAGCAAGAGTGCGGTGGAGATTCTATCGCTCCTCCTGGGAGACGAAGCGTCAACCGACTACGATCTCGTCCATGGCGCGTGGTTGAATGCCAACGGCGTAGCTTCCGAGCCCGCCTGGAAGACGGCCCTCGCCAAGGGGCTGGTCGAAGGCTCCGCTTTCGCCCCCAAGGCCGTCACCCACAAGCTCGCTTTCGGCGAAGAAGCTGCCATTCCGGCCCTGAAAGGGCTGGACCTGGTGTTTCGTCTTGATCCCCGCGCGGGCGACGGGCGCCACGCGAACAATGGCTGGCTTCAGGAACTTCCCAAGCCCCTTACAAACCTGACCTGGGACAATGCCGTCCACCTGCACCCGAAGACGGCCGAGAAGCTGGAACTCAAGCAGGAGGACGTGGTTCTCATCCAGTATGAGGGCCTGGGCACTGTAGTGCGCGGAGCCGTCACCCTGCTCTACGGCCACCCCGAAGAGGTTGCCACGATCCATCTGGGCTATGGCCGCCAGACG
Source organism: Candidatus Hydrogenedentales bacterium (assembly GCA_044344195.1). Lineage (GTDB taxonomy): Bacteria > Hydrogenedentota > Hydrogenedentia > Hydrogenedentales > JAEUWI01 > JAEUWI01. The sequence goes on along the minus strand of JBIJDL010000383.1, from coordinate 2,965 downwards.
GTTGGCTTCATCGGCAAGGATCGCGGTTTCAACGCCTACGCGGCCCAGACCGCCGCGTCGCCGTGGTTCATTCCCGGCGCCAGCCTGAGCGCCACCGGTCGGACCTACCTGCTGGCGCGTACCGAAGAACACAACAACATCGAAAAGAGTCACATTACGCAGGCCCAGAAGGCGGAAGATCGCCATCTGGTTCGCGCCGCCTCACTGGAGGCCTACAAGCACGATCCCGAGTTCGCCAAGAAAATGGGCCATGAGGCTCCGGGCCGCGAGCTCACCCTTTACAATCCCGATGAAAAGGATTGGGCGGGCTATGCCTGGGGGATGACGATCGATCTCAACCGCTGCACCGGCTGCGCGGTCTGCACGATCGCCTGCCAGGCCGAGAATAACATTCCCATCGTAGGCAAGAAGGAAGTGAGCAACGGTCGCGAGATGCACTGGATCCGCGTCGACCGCTACTTCAAGGGTCAGGACATCACCAGCGCGGCTGTGGAAGTGGTACACCAGCCCATTCCCTGCATGCAATGCGAGAATGCCCCCTGTGAACCGGTTTGCCCCGTCGGCGCGACCCAGCACAGCAAAGAAGGCCTCAATGACATGGCCTACAACCGCTGCATCGGCACCCGTTATTGCGCGAACAACTGCCCCTACAAGGTGCGTCGTTTCAACTTCTTCCACTACCAGATCCGCGAAGGCCAGGACGCGCCCCAGCTCAAGATGATGCGCAATCCCAACGTGACTGTTCGCAGCCGCGGTGTCATGGAAAAGTGCACCTTCTGCGTGCAGCGCATCAACAAGGCCCGCATCGAAGCCAAGCGCGAAGACCGGTTGATCAAAGACGGTGAGTTCCAGACGGCCTGCCAGTCTGCGTGTCCGTCCCAGGCGATCAAATTCGGTAACATCAACGACCCCCAGAGCACGGTTTCGCTGAGCAAGCAGAATCCCCGGGATTATGGCCTGCTGGCCGACATCGGCACGCGTCCCCGCACCACTTACCTGGCGCAATTGAAGAACGTACACCCCAATCTGGCAAAACCAGAAGCCCATACCGCGGAGCACTAATTAGCATCATGAGTGTTGAAGCAAAACATATACCGCCCGCCCTGCAGGTTGTCGCGCCGCTGACGCTGCCGGGTCACACCTACGAATCCATCTCGGCCGCCGTCTGCGATGTGATCCTTGAAAAGCCCATGCCCAAACCGTGGTATGGGACGATCACCGTGGGCCTGGCGCTGCTCAGTGTACTCGGCGTCAGCACCATCTGGCTCTTCTGGGAGGGCCTGGGCCTGTGGGGTATCAACAATCCCGTCGGCTGGGGTTTCGCTATCGTGAACCTGGTGTGGTGGATCGGTATCGGCCACGCCGGTACCCTGATCTCCGCCATCCTGTTGCTCTTCAATCAGGACTGGCGTACCGCGATCAACCGCTTTGCCGAGGCCATGACCCTTTTCGCCGTGATGTGCGCGGGCATCTTCCCCGCCATCCACGTCGGTCGGCCCTGGGCGCTGTTCTTTATCTTCCCGCTGCCCAATACCATGGCCCTGTGGCCCCAGTTCCGCAGCCCCCTGCTGTGGGACGTGTTCGCCATCTCCACCTACTTCACGGTCTCCCTACTCTTCTGGTTTACGGGCCTGATTCCCGATCTGGCCACCCTGCGCGATCGCAGCAAACCTGGTCTTGGCCGTTTTATGTACGGGCTCTTCGCCATGGGCTGGCGCGGCTCCGCGCGCCACTGGTTCCGCTATGAGCAGGCCTACCTCCTTCTGGGCGGCATGTCGGCCCCCCTCGTGGTTTCCGTACACACCATCGTATCCTTCGACTTCGCCGTGTCCGTCATCCCCGGCTGGCATACCACCATATTCCCGCCCTACTTCGTGGCCGGCGCCATCTATTCCGGCTTTGCCATGGTGCTTACCATCATGATCCCGGCGCGCATCTGGTTCGGCATGCAGGACTTCATCACGACCCGCCACCTGGACAACATGGCCAAGGTCATGCTGGCCACCGGCCTGGTGGTGTTCTACGGCTACTGCTGCGAGGCCTTCTTCGCCTGGTACAGCGGCAGCGACTACGAGCGTTTCATGATGTACAACCGCGCCTTCGGTCCTTACGGTTGGGCCTACGGCTGCCTGCTGTTTTGCAACGCCTTAACGCCCCAGTTCCTGTGGTTCAAGTGGGTTCGCACCAACCCCGTGCCCCTCTTCATCGTCACTATCGTCGTGAACATCGGCATGTGGCTCGAGCGCTATGTTATCGTTGTCACCAGCTTGACCCGCGACTACCTGCCCGCAGCCTGGGGCGAGTACGCCGGCACGGTCTTCGACTGGGCCGCCTACGTGGGTTCCATAGGCCTCTTCCTCTTCATGCTGAGCCTTTTTGTGAAGTTCCTTCCCATGATTTCGATTTTCGAGTTGCGGTTACAGCAGCAGCAGATCGACAAGGGCGAAATTCGATAGACCCACGCTCCAGCTATAGCTTCTTCCACATACAAAATTTTAGGACGAACTTACGATATGTCAGCACACGGACATGAAAATAACGCGCCGCAAGTCTACGGCCTGATCGCGGAATTTGACGATCCGGACACGTTGTTGCACGCAGCAACCAAAGCCCATGAAGCGGGATACCGGACCATGGACGCCTACAGCCCGTTCCCCATCCACAACTTGGCCGAGGCCATGGGCGTGCGGAAAACGGCGGTCTCCTTCTTCACCCTTTGCGGTGGTCTCACCGGCACCTGCACCGGCTTCGGCATGCAGTACATTGCCTCGGTGCTCCACTATCCCTACAGCATCGGCGGCAAGCCCGATCTGAGCTGGCCGTCGTTTATGCCCATCACCTTCGAGCTGACCATCCTGTTCGCGGGCTTCTCCGCCCTGGGCAGCATGCTCCTGCTCAACGGCCTGCCGAGGCACCACCATCCGATCTTCAATGCGAAGCGCTTCGAGCGCGCTTCAAGCGATGG
>JBIJDL010000382.1:0-6324 GCA_044344195.1 Candidatus Hydrogenedentales bacterium | reverse complement strand
CCTCCAAGAACTCGCTACCCGGCGGCGGCCAACCTTACCGGGGCGGGGTTCCCACCCGCTAGACTTCACGACCTAGCCCGGCCGCACTGGACATTCCTGTCCGAGGCAAAGGGCACGATAACGTGAAGGCCCACTCCGTCTTTGTAGCTCATCTCCGAGTGCCGGCGTGCAGGAACTGGCGACTCCCGGTCACTTCTCTGTTCTGCGAAGGCCCTGCGGCGTTGCCGTGGGCGTTGCCGTGGGCTTTGCCGCGGACAGGAATGTCCACGATCCTCTTCCCTACATATCCGACATCGTCCTGGGCGGCCAGGCGGCGCGGAGGGCGTTGAGCACGGCGAGCACGTCGATGACTTCCTGGCAGATCGCGCCCTCCACCGGACTGAGCATCCCCACGGAGGCAAAGCCCATACCGGCCAGGCTCAGCACCATGCCACCCACGGCGGTCTGCAGGGCGATGGTCCGCATGCGTTTGCTGATGTGGAGGAACTCATCGATCTTCTGGAGGGAGTTGTCCATCACCACCACGCCCGCCGCTTCCGCGGTTACGTCGCTGCCCTGGCCGATGGCGAGGCCTACAGTGGCGGCCATCATGGCGGGGGCGTCGTTGATGCCGTCGCCGACATAGAGGGTCTTCGCGCGCTTCGTCTCCTCGCGCACGATGGCCAGCTTTTCTTCCGGGCTCTTCTGGGCGAAAATCTCGGTGATGCCCACCTCTTTCGCGAGGTACTGCACTTCGGATTCACGATCACCGGAGACGATCATGAGCCGGTTAAATTGATGGCGCGGGCCGAGGTGCTTCATGAAGGAATGGCTGTCGGAACGGGGCGCATCGCGGAAGCGATAGACGGCGGCAAAGGCCCCGCCCACGGCCACAACGCACTCCAGACCTTCGCTCGTACCAGGCATGTGCTCCTGCCCGGTGACGTTACTGGCCGCCAGCTTCTTGCGACTGGTGATGAGCACTTCTTTGCCGGAAACGAGACCGCGCAGTCCCTGGCCGGGATGTTCGCTCACTTCGGTGGCGTCAACATCCTCCCCGCCCAGCTTTTCAGCGGCCTTCAAGATAGCGCTGGCCAGCGGGTGCTTCGAATAACGCTCCAGTCCCGCAGCGAGAGACAGCACCGCTGGCGCCTCAAAGCCCGGTGCCACAATCTGCTCGATGAGTGCGGGTTCGCCGTAGGTCAGGGTTCCGGTCTTGTCGAAGATGGCCGTGCGGCATTTCGCGATCTGTTCCAGCACCACGGGACTTTTCACGATGATGGCGCGCCGCGCGCAGAGGGAAATGGAGCCGATGATGGCCACTGGGATACCGATGAGTAGCGGGCAGGGCGTGGCGATAACAAGCACGGCGAGAAAACGCGTGGGCTCGCCGCTGAGTCCCCAGGCGAGGAGTGCGACGGCCACGGCAATGGGCGTGTAGACCGCACCGAGCTGATCGCCCAGGCGGCGCAACTGGGGCCGGGTCGCCTCGGACTCGCGCATGACCGACATGATCCGTGCGTAGCGCGAATCTGCGGCGCGTTGCGTTGCGCGGATCGTCAGGGCTACTTCGCCATTGATGGAGCCCGAAATAACGGACGAACCAATCGTCTTCGTAATCTGAAAGGGCTCGCCCGTGAGATAGGACTCATCCATGACGCCACGCCCCTCGATCACATCACCGTCCACGGGGCAGATTTCATGGGGATAGACCACCACCACATCGCCGGGCTCAAGGGAATCCAGCGCGGCATCGGTGATGCCGTCGGGGCCGCGCCGGTGGGCGATGGAGGGCATGCGTTTCGCCAGGGCCGCCAGCACGGAGGAGGCGCTGCGCAGGGCATAGGCCTCCAGAGCCTCGCCACCGGAGAGCATGAGCACGATAATGGCACCAGCCAGATACTCGCCGAGAAACACGGAGGTGACGATGGAGATGCCACCGAGCAGATCGGAGCCAAACTCGCCGCGCAGGAATTTCTTGAACAATTCGAGAACCTGCGGCACACCGCCCACGACCAGGCAGAGAATCAGCGGCGCGTTCACAATGACCGGTGAGAGCTCCGTAGCAAAGCGCAGGACCAAATAGGCGGCGATGCAAATCAGGGCCAGCACGGCGGTGCCGGTGGTGCGGAAGCGATCAGCGTTAAAGAGTTGCTTCGGGGCGTGCGGGGCGTTGGGGTTTTCCCCCGTGGCGTGCTCGGTCATTGGGATCCCGGCTTTCTAGAGTGGGTTGGCTGATGAGCGGCCCCGCCGGCCACGGTGAAGCTCGGCCCGGACCTGGCCATAGTATACTTGATATCGAGGACGACCTGACACAAGTCCCCGCGAAGCAGGCCCGCATTAAAAAACTAGAGATTTTCGGGGGTATGGAGTGGGGGCATTCCCGCCCCCGAACCCATGCAATGCAGTTGCAAAAAAACCAGGGCTCCCGAGCGGTAAGCGCGCGGGAGCCCTGGCATTCCTGCTCTAAACTTGGGGTCAGAAGCGAATCTGCGCCTGGTAGGTCAGCTCCACTTCCCCATCCACCGGCACCGGAATGGTGAAGACCGCCGTCTGGGCGTCCTTCTTCACGTGAGGGTGGGACGATTCCAGTATCTTCCAGTCGCCGGGAATGCTCTCCACCACATCCACCGTGACGGCCGTGTCCTTGTGGTTGCGCAGCACAATCTTGTAGCTCGACTCGTGCACATTCACCCCCACCATCTTGAACTCGGTCTGGGTGCGTTCGCCCATCACATCAAAGGCGTTGCCCAGGCGCAGGGTGATTTCTTCGTCTTTCGGCGTATGCTTCACGTTGTCTTCGCCCGTGAACTGAAGCATGCCCGAGGAGTCTTCCTGGTAGACCCGCATGATGCCGGCGGGCAGGGGCATCCCGAGCTTGTTGGCCTCTTCGTTCTTCAGCTTCAACGTCACGCCGATATGCTCCGGCTGTGAAGGCATGGGCTGGGTGTAGTAGTGGCCCTGCCCCCGAAACTCATAGACCTTGGTCACGGTCGCGCCGTCGGCCCGCAGCAGGCTCACCTGCTTGGACTGGTTCTGCTTGATGGTCGTGCGGCGCGGCAAAGTGTAGAGATGGTACTCGCCGAAGGCCTCCTGCTGCATGGGCGGGGCCCCGTCAAAGGCCATCATCTCCATGGCGGCGCCCTTGGCCATCATGGGCATAGGGGCATTCTGTACAACATTCACGTCGCCCGCCACCAGCTTCAACTGGGCGTTCGTATACTGAGCGCCCGATTCGTTGGTCAGGGTCACCCAGCCCTCCAGGTCGATAGTCTTCTCATCCTTCGACAGGGTCGCCACATAGTCCGCCTTCCACGACACGCCGTTGGTGAGGTAGGTCACTTCCACCTCGTGATCGGTACCGCCGTTGTTCAAGAGCCAGATCAAGGAGGGCTTGGCGATGAGTTCCTCGGGAATCTCCGGCAGCACGACCGAGCCGGGGTGCCCCAGATAGATGTCGTCGTTGATCTGGTAAATCGGCCCGTCGTTGTTGCTGAGCAGCGTGGCCGTCTCTTCGACGAAAGAAAGATCGTTGGACTTGTTGATCAGGCGCACATTCTTGCCCACGTACTTGTTCAGCAGCGAAGCCTGGGTCATCAGGTCGTATTCGTAGTTCTGCTCCAGAATCTGAAGGTCGCCGGGGTTGGAGACCGACTTCAGGCTGACGGTCTCGGGCATGATCTGCGCCGCCACATCCATGAACTTGAGCGTCATTTCGCCGGGCAACAGCTTGATCGTGCGCCGGTCGCGCACCAGAGCGCGGTTCGTGTTGTAGGCCGTAATGGCCACGTCCGTCTGGTCGGCCAGGGTGGATTCTCCGGGGCTCGCGGATTCCTTCAGCGGATCGGCCAGTTTCAGCGATGGCTTATCCGCTTTGGCGCCCTGGGCGGGGGCCAGGCCCGGCAGGGCCAGGGCGGCAATCACGGTAGCCAGAAGCAACTTATGCATGGGGGGAACTCCTTTTTCGGTGCGCGGGACGAGGCCCGCGGTGGTTTTCACTGCCGGATTGTGCGCAAAGGTCGCAGCAATCTGCTTATGCGCCTTTAGACACCAGAAAAGAGGCCGGGTTCGAAACAATCTTACACGTTGCGGCCCTGGGCGGTGTCAAAGACCGAGGTATCAGCCCCCGACGCCGGCGGAAGCCGTAACCGTCATTTCCAGATTCACCGGCTCCAACTTAAGCAGGCGCGGCACGAGGGGTTCCAGGGTGGCGGGAAACTCCACGTCCTGGCCCTGAATCAGATCACGCCCACGCGAAACCTGGGTCGCCAGCGTGATATAGACCGACTCCTTGCGCAAGTTGACCATGTACAGGTAGGCGTTGCCCTCATGCTCCACATAGCGTGTTTTCACACCTTCCACGGGATAGCCCTGGCGGGTAATGGCCCGGGGAATCTGGGGGAGTGCGCCGAGAACCGTAGCCGCGTCCATGGCGTGGAGATATTCCGTCGGCAAATTCAGTCCCCGGACCAGCACGGTATTGCCCGTGTTCCGGATCAGGTCGCCCCGGGAGAAGCCCCGCTCGTTATAGGGAATAGGCGCTCCCGTACGCGCGACGGTGCCGCCCGCCTCCACAAACTCGCTGATCTTCTGGAACGCGCCGTCCCCCAGGGCGGGGGTGTTCGGGAGCACAAGAATTTTCAGGCCGTCCAGCGCGCCGTTGACGCACTGCTCCTCGGTAATATAGCGCACATTGTAACCGCCAAAGGCCGCGCCCTCGTAGGCGTTGATGGCCGATTCCAGATGGGGTTCGCCGTCGTCGAAAACTTTGGAGGCCGAACTGAACAAAATGCCCACATCCGTCGGGGCCGTCTGAAATGCGCGTACGACGGGCGCGAGCCGGTTGATATCCAGCGCGGCCGTGGCAAATCCCTCGAGCGCCTCTGGCTGCTGGAAAAGCAGGGCGTCCATGGGCACCGTGGCGCCGTTGAGGCCCGACATCACGCCTTCCCAGAGTGCGGCATGCACAAAACGATAGCCCTGCTCGCCGGACTGCGCCGCGCTCAGTGTCAGCACGGTATTCAGGTTGAACACCGGCTGATCCGGCTGGAAGGATTTGAGCAGCGTGTAGTAGGCGGACGCATTGGGATAGCCCATGGCATAAATCGGATCTTCGGCAGCCACCTCTCCCGTGCACGCCGCAATCTGAAGCGACGCGGAGAGGCGCTCCCGGTTCACGCCGTACCGGGTCTCGCCCTTCGTGAAGACCCCGTCGGTCATGGTCGCCGCGAGCGGCACCCCCGGGAGCTGCGAAGCCACGAGGCCCCTGGCCCAGTCGAAGTAGGCGTTGCTCAGGCTCTGATGATAGGTCTGCCAGTCAAACTGATAGGGGCGGTGGGATTGATAGGAATCGAGGGGATCCGTGCTCCACAGATTAATATCTTCCAGAACGGCCAGGTGGGCGCGCCAGGAACGGTTCAGCGTCAGCCGGTCCGGATAGTTGGAACGGATGAATTCAAGAAATCCGTCGCGCACTTCGAGCCCGGAAAAATGAAAATGCGGATCGCTGGCGAGGCTGACCCCCGCCACCATGGGCTGACCCTTCAAAACAGGCAACACCTGGCCCAGATAGGCCTGCCAGTCCTCGCGAACCTCAGGCCGACCGATATCCACGAATCCATCGTGCTTCACATCCGGGTGACGCACTAGAAAGTCGGGAGATAGCTTATCCGGCGCAAGTTGAACCATCACGCTCAGGTTCTGGGCCACAGCGGCATCCAGCACATTGCGCAACGCTGCGAGCTGACCGGCCGGATTCTGGACGGTGCCGGGCTTTTCCTCGCGACCCAGGATCACGGAGGCTGCGTTCAACTGGTAGCGGCGAAGAACCGCCAGGGATTCTTCGTCGAGGGAGGGCAAGGCACCGCCAAACAGAAACACCGGAACACCTTGCGCCGAAAACATGCCCTGATCGATGGCGAGCCCATTCAGCGCCAGACTGGCCGACGCCGTAACTCGCTCGGGGGTCGCCGCACCAAAAACAAGTCCACCATGGATCGCGTCGAGTCGCGTTGTCACGAAACGCAGACGCTGCTCCAGCGATTCCCATTCCCCTTTCTGGCCGTTCTCTTCCGCCTTCCGGAGGACATCCCCCGCAATACTGGCCTTCAGGCGCAGATACGGCAAACTGCCTTCGGTGCCATCGGCACTCGTCAGCGCCTTTTCAAGGGCTTCGAGGCGCGTACGCGAGGCCGCAAGATGCTCCATAAGGTTCAAACTATTGACTTTACGTAGAACGATGGTCTGGGATGGCTCATCCACAAGCTGGGGATGGGACAGGTGGAATCGGGCCTCGTATGTTCCCAGGGGAAGGGCATTGGCGTCAAACACTATCCGACACTCCGT
>JBIJDL010000381.1:0-6346 GCA_044344195.1 Candidatus Hydrogenedentales bacterium | reverse complement strand
GCGTCTCTGGAACGGATGGGGGGATGAATCAGGAAGCGGACTTCGCGGCGGCGACGGCGGCCTCGTAGTTCGGGTGATCGGTCATTTCCGGCACGTACTCGATATACACCAGCTTGCCCGCGCCGTCCACCACGAAGATGGCCCGCGTGTCCAAACGCAGTTCCTTAATGTGCACGCCGTAGGAATTCGCGAAGTTCATGTCGAAATGATCGGACAGGGTTTTCACGTTGGAAATGCCCGCAGCGCCGCACCAGCGGGCTTGGGCGAAGGGTAGATCCGCACTCACCGTCAGCACCACCACATGGTCGCCGAGACCGGCGGCTTCTTCATTAAAACGGCGCGTCTGCTGGTCGCAGACGCCGGTATCCAGCGAAGGAACCACGCTGATAAGGCGGACCTTGCCCGCGCTATCGGCCAAGGTGACAGGGGAAAGGTCATTGGCCAGAAGCTTGAATTCCGGCGCGGCATCGCCCGTGGAAAGTTTGTTGCCCAGTAACGTCAAGGGGCCACCCTTGAACGTCAGTTCGCCAGTACGTTCACTCATGTTTCGTTCTCCTGCTTGGTTGGGGTTGGGCCGCTACTATACCCGCGCAAGGCCGGGCGTGGCAAGATTGGGGAGAAGGCTGTTTGGAGGGAAGGCTGGAGCCTGAAGGCTGAAGGTTAACAGGGCACCAACTATCAACTACCAACTACCAACTACCAACTTATTCATCCGCTCACCTGGAACTGATCGCCCCCGGCGGTTTTGGCGCGGTAGAGGGCGGTGTCGGCGAGGTGGATCAGGCCCTCGGGGGTGTGGCAGGCCGGCAAACCAGAGGTGGCGATACCGCAACTGACGGTAGCGTGGCTTCCATTGCGATTGCGCCGGTGGGCAATCTTCAGCGCGGCGAGCCCGTCGATGACCACATTGGCGACATGCTGCGCCCCGATACTGTCGGTGTTGGGCAGGAGAATCACGAACTCTTCTCCCCCGAAACGCGCGGCGAAATCCGTGGGGCGGGCCGCCGCCGACTTTAGCAGACGTGCGGTCTGCTTCAGGCATTCGTCGCCCGCCAGGTGACCATATTCGTCATTGAAATCCTTGAATTTATCGAGGTCGAAGAGGAGGAGGGACAGGGGTTCGTCATGGCGAATGGCCCGACTCCATTCACGCGCGAGGATCTCGTCAAAGGCGCGCCGGTTGGCGATGCCGGTGAGTCCGTCGGCCTGGGAAAGCTGGAGCAGCTTCTCCTGCATCTGCTTGTGGGTGGTAATGTCCTGGATGGCCATCTGGATGCCGATTGCATCATCGTAGAGGATACACCCGATATGCAGCTCCACGTGGCGCACGGGCGGATCGCACCCAGCGGAGAGGAGCTTGCATTCGAGGGGCTCGCTACGGCCCCCGCAACGGGCGATATGATCGAGGCGCTCCTGGACCATCGCCCGGTCGGACTCGCATACGAATTCGTGAAAGGGCCGGCCACACATCTCAACATCGCTTGTGAAGCCAAGCATCTGCGTGGCCGAAGCGTTGTAGTAGACCATGGCGCCGCCGACCTGGACGACGATGGGCTGGGGCGACAGGCTGATGAGGGAGCGGTAACGAATCTCGCTTTCCATCCGCGCTTCGTCAAGCACCCTGAGTTCCAGGATGAGTTTCTCCAAATCCAGGTTCTTCTGCTCGACCTCGGCAAACTGCCGACGGATCTGCTTCTCTTTCTCCTGGAGGGCGCAAAAGATCTGCACTTTGCGGCGGACTACGGCGGCGACAACGGGTTTGACCAGATAGTCGACGCCGCCCGCTTCGTAGCTGTCGAGCACGTTGGCTTCATCAGCCTTGTTCGACGTCACGAAGATGATGGGCATGTTGCAGATGCGGGGGTCTTTCTGGATGAGGCGGGCCACTTCATAGCCGTCCATGCCCGGCATTTGCACATCCATCAGGACGCAGGAGACATCCCGGGTACGGACGATCTGGAGCGCCCCCGGGCCGGAATCGGCGGATACGAGATCATAGCCCTCTTTCGAAAGCATTTTCTCCAGGATTCTGACGTTGGACGGTGCATCGTCCACCACGAGAATCGTATGATTCATGGAGCATCAATCTCCTTGCCACCTGGTGAAGAAAAGTTAGTACCAAAGGCGCTCGACACAACTATATCACAATCTTCTATTATTCACAGTTCGCCTGGTTTTTTCGGTGGCTGGGACTTCAGAAGGCCAGCATGTTGGCGAAGCAGCGGAGCGCGCCGGGGTGAAGCTCGCGCAACTGCCGGTACCAGGCCAGGGCGGTGTAGACGTAGTGGCCATCGCCGTATTTCGCAACCAGGAGGCTGCCCGACGGAATTTCTTCGCCGGGGTCGGCCACCTGAAGGAGCGGGGTGAAGTCTTCACTCCAGGTGTCGGGGAAGTAGAGGCCCCTTTCCTGGATCCACCCGTCCCAGTCGGCAGGCTGAATGGCGTTTGGCAGGGTGAACAGGGCGTGATCGGGCACCAGCAACGAAACGGCGGCGTCTTCCCGCGTGACACGGTTGTTCGACAGGGTGAGCGAATAGGGCGCGAATTCGGGAGTCCAGTCGAACGTCTTCTGGTACATGACAATCATGGTGCGGCCCGGATATCGATGATGATCGTGTCGAAGGAATCCAGGTAGTCGGGCCGGTAGTCGTTGGCGCCGATGAGGGCGAAGGGCGCGCCCATCCGCAGCAGGGTGGTGGAAAAGGTGGTGTCATAGCCCTGGATCAGGCCGGTCCGGCGGTTGTCCGCGAGCTGGAAGTCCACGGCGCGCAGCTTCACTTCGGTCCTGGAGGGCGAACCCGGAATCTGAGCGAGCGCCACATAATCGCCCGGCGCGACCGTGGCCGGCGGGGTCAGGGTGAAGGAAACCGTGCGCTTCCCCCCCTCTTTTGACAGGGATACCGACGTGCGTTCGGGGGATACCTGCCAGCCTTCCGGTGGCGTCAGTCCGATGTATTCCGAACGCTCTTCCGGATCGTTGTTGGTAACCAGCACATCAACGTCGATCGGGGCCCCGGGGCCAGCCCGGAGGAGCAGAGGAGGGCCGGGGATCTCCATGGCGATGGATTCGGCGACATCAACATAGAGGGGGGTGACCATCTCCAGTGTAGCGTCGCCGCAATTCACCTGGGCGCTCACCTCAAGCTGAGGCTCCAGAAAATGGGGGTCGAAAAGGCGGGGCGCCAGGGGCACGGTGCGCGTGGCGTCCACCGGGATCTTGAAGGCAAAGGTCCCCTCGCCCTCCTGCGAGGTCTTGAAGGGAATCTGGAGGCGGTGATTCCCGATCTGGCCCAGCCCGTGGCGCTGGCGCAACTCCAGTTCGGCCACGAGGGCATCGGGTCCGCCGTGGTCCGTCAGGGTCACCACCAGGTTGAGGCTCTGGCCGGGTGTCAACAGCGTGTCCTTTGCCGTTACGGAGAGGCGCAGTTCGGAAGCAATGATGGCCGCGCGGTTGGCCTCGTGCCAGCGCTCCCGCTCATCGGGGGGGCCTTCTTTCGAGGCGGCATTGCCCTTCAGCCATGTGTAGAGCGCCGCCCTGGCTTCCGCCCGATTGGCGAAGGGCAGCACAAGGGGCTCCAGGGGGAGGGGCAATCCCTCGAAAAGCGCGCCGTAGGTCCCATCCGCCACCGCGCCGGATTTTGTGGCGGCGTACTGGTTCTTGACGAGGCTGTAGTAGCTCTGATGGTGCGAGGAGAGGAGCAGATCGATGAACTGCTTCATGCCCTGGGATTCGTGAACCCGTAGCGCGCTTGCGGCGATCTCCGCGATGGTCCTGCCGCGAAGGGGCTCCAGAGCGGAGATGGCGGTAGGCACGGTACCCTCGCCGCCCCGGAAGTCGCGGATATACAGCCGCTCGGCCTGCCACGGCGCCAGGCCCTGCTGGCCGTGCTCTGGAAAGCGCGCGGGGTCCGCCGCCACGTCGAAGGCTTCCTGAAGCACCGCGCCGATCGCCTGGTGGTGTCCATGATCCTTCATCCGCCCGTGGTGCGTGATGATGACGTGGGGGCGCGTTTCCCTGATCTTGCGAACCATGCGCTCCAGGGCCGCCTCCTTGCCCCACGTCTCGTAGGTCTCTTCCGGGGTCTTGGAGAAGCCAAACTCCGGCAGGTCGAGAAAGTGGAGCGCCGCGCCCTCGATTTCCGCGGCCCCCTTCATCTCGCGTGTGCGAATGACGCCAAGCTCGTTGTACAGCTCGGGCCCAATCTCGTTCTGGCCCCCTTCGCCGCGCGTGGCGATGACGGCGAAGGTCTTCACGCCATGCATCATGCGGTAATAGGCCAGGGTCGCGCCGTCCTCGTCGTCGGGATGAGCGGCGACGCACATCAAGCGAAAATCATTGCCGAGATCCTTCATGGCCTGTTGGAAGGCCACCTCGCCCAACTCTTGCGCGCGGGAGGCGCTGCAAAGGAGTAGAAAAAAGGAAACCAGCGCAATGGAAGATTTTTTCATCGTGGACTCGCTCGCTCTCGATACTCGCAAGGCCGGCGGCGCATAGATGCGGCTCCCCGCTCGGATTTGCGATACTGTGGGTTCTATTGACACGTTCAGCCAGCATAGCAGGTTCATCTGGTTCGAGGGTACATGCGCATTGGCGAGCGTACGAAGTTTTCCGCCACCCCCCTTCGGGGGTTTGAAATTCTTATTGCTTCATACCCAGGGTTCCGCTTAGGCTCCACCCTGGGCTAAGTTCCGCGGCCCCTCCGGGGCCAGGAACTTCCTCGAGAACTTGAGCATAAATCGTGACGCGCCTTGGAACAAACACGAAAAAGCACTCTCAAACCGGATGAACCAATTTTCGCAAGTTCCTGGCGGACTTGCCGCTGCGGAGGGCTATCTTGCAATCAGCAGCACATCAATTTATTTATCCGTGAGTTTCCATGTAATCCGTGGTCAAGAAAAACAAAAATCTTGACCACGGATTACACGGAAACTCACGGATGAAAAGTGGATAAATGGCCTTATGATATTCGTAAGGACATTTGATCGTTTTTCCTATGCGCATCGGTTTCTTATTCGTGTGGATTCGTGTCCATTCGTGGTTGAGAAAAGTTTCAGTCGTAGACAATTTTTTCGTCGCAAAACACTCACGTCAGCAATCTCGGAGAGAAACACCCCATGGACCGCTATCAACGGATTCAATATCTGAAAGACAAGGGCATCGTCGCCATCATCCGCGCCGACGAAGGGGGCGACGCCCTCGTGCGCACGGTGGAAGCCCTGGTGAAGGGCGGGATCCACTGCGTGGAGATCACCATGACCACGCCCGGAGCGCTGCAATGCATCGAAACGGCCAGCAAGGAACTCGCGGGGCAAGACGTACTCCTCGGCGTGGGCAGCGTGCTCGACGCGGAGACGGCGCGCCTGGCGATCCTCGCGGGCGCGCAATACGTCGTGTGTCCCGTGACTTCGGCAAACACGATCACCATGGGCCATCGCTACGGCGTACCCGTGCTGCCCGGCGCCTTCACGCCCACGGAGATCTTCAATGCCTGGGAGCTCGGCGGCGATCTCATCAAGGTTTTCCCGGCGACGCTCGGCGGGCTCGAATACATTAAGGCCGTGAAAGCGCCCATGCCCCAGATCCCCCTCGTGCCCACCGGCGGCGTGGATGTGGATAATCTCCACACCTTCGTGGCGGCCGGCGTCGCGGCGGTCGGCGTGGGCACCGCCCTGGTCAACAAGGCCCTCGTGGCTTCGGGTGACTTTGCCGCGATCGAAGAGCGCGCGAAACGATTCGCGGAGGCTTATATGAAAGCGAAATAGTCTGGAGACTGGAGGTGGCTGGTTAGTTTTGCTGTCGCAAGAGCCCCTGATCCAGCAATAGTCAGCCTTTGCTTCGCAGTGCGCGGATCAGGCCGTTCAGCACCTTGGCCGTTTCTGCGCAGAGGTCGTCAACGGATTGGAACTCGGTCACCGGCATGAAACCAAGTCGAACCGAGAGACTCAATTGGTACTCCACCTCGCGCGCCGAGCCATATGCGATATCAAGAAACCGTAGAAAGTCCGCCTCAGAGTTTCGGGCACACCCTTCGACGATGTTAGTCGCTGCCGATACTGCGGCACGGCGTAGTTGAGATACAAGTCCAAACTGCTCTTCGCGTGGAAAACTTCGCGTGGCTTGATAGACCGCCAAAACAAGGTTATCTGCAAGTTCAAACGCTCGAAGTTTCTTGTGGTCTCGCATGGCTCCCTCCCGTGTTGAATGTGCCTGCCACACATCCTATCAATTTATGCCTGCCTCAAACATCTCGCCTTGCCCTTCGGTCGCCTCTTTCTCCAGTCTACAGTCTCCGGTCTCCAGTCTCCGGTCTCCAGACTCCGGTCTCCAGACTCCGTTCTCCGTTCT
>JBIJDL010000380.1:0-6360 GCA_044344195.1 Candidatus Hydrogenedentales bacterium | reverse complement strand
CAACCAGTTGCCGACGGAGCGGGAGCTTTGCGATGAATTTCAAACCTCGCGCATCACCATCCGCCGCGCCCTCCAGATTCTGGAGGACGAGCAACTGGTGGAGCGGCATCAGGGCGTTGGCACCTTCATCAAGTCGAATCCCGAGCGTAAGATTCCCCTGCTGACGACGGATTACTTCGGCAGCATTCAGACCCATGCGCCCGATCTGAGTCGCCGCCTGGAGTACCTTCGCACGGCTACTGCGGAAGAGGTCACCGCGAAAGCGCTGCAGCTCGTCCTCGGCGAGCCGGTGCTGGAGGGCGTGCGCGTGGATCGCCTGTGTGAGGAACCCATTGCGACGGACCAGGTATTTATCGTTCAGCGCTTTGCCGACCGCCTCGACATTGCCCATTTTGAATCAATGGATTTCCTCGCGCTGTGGGCGCGGCGGCAGCGGGTCGAATTGGACTATTGCACCCAGTCCATCGAGGCAACCCGCGCCCTGAAGCCCATCGCGACGCTGCTCAATATCAAGACCAACGACATTGTGCTCAAAGAGACCAATGTTGTGACCGTTTCCGGCGGCATTCCCGCAGGCTTGTTTACGACCCACTACCGCCACGATGTATTTCGCTTCGAGAGCACCATTGACCTGAAATCGCGCGGCACGCTGGGGAAATCCCATGGCTGAGTTCATCATAAAGAACGCGCGCCTGATCGAGCCCGGCGAGGATGTTCGCAAGGGCTGGGTCTATGTGCAGGACGGGATGATCGCGGCGCGCGGCTGGAACAAGGTCGGAGAGCTTGGTGCCGTCGAGCATATTGATGCGCGCGGCAAGCGCCTCACGCCGGGCCTCATCGACCTGCACACCCATGGCATGCACCACTTCAACTATGATCGCGGCGCGGACGAACTGCGCGCGGCCGCTGCCCTGCTCTCCCGTTACGGCACCACCACGGTAATCCCCACGCTCGTGCCGAAGATGACGCCGGATATGTGGAAGGTGCTGCCGGAGCTTGCCGCTGCCCTGCCGGATATTACCGATGTGTCCATCCCCGGCCTGCATCTGGAGGGGCCCTTCGTGGCCATTGCCGGGGCCGCTTGCGCCACGCTGGATGGCGATCTTGGCCTGCTGAAGGAATTGCTGGACGCCTGTGCGGGCCGCGTGAGCGTCATGTCCATCGCGCCGGAAAAAAAAGATATTATCCCCGTAATCGAGCATTTGCGAGCGGCGGGGATTGCGCCCTTCATCACCCATACCCGCGCCAGCGCCGAGCAGACCTGGGCCGCCATCGAAGCGGGCGCACGCCATGCCACGCACTTCTATGATGTGTTTCCCGTGCCCGAAGAGACCGACCCCGGCGTGCGCCCCGTGGGCGCGGTGGAGGCCATCCTCGCCCACCCCGAGGCCACCTGTGACTTTATCTGCGACGGCATCCACGTCCACCCAATGGCGGTGCGCGCGGCCATCGCCGCGAAGGGCGTCGAGGGCGTTTCGCTGATTACCGACGCCTCCTTCGGCGCGGGCCTGGGACCGGGCGTGTACGAGACGCCCTGGGGCTACCCAGTCGAAGCGAAGCCCGGCAACGCGCCGCGCATTGCGGATCCCGAGCACCCCTTTTTCGGCGCACTCGCAGGCAGCGCCCTGACCATGAATCAGGGCATGGCGAACCTGTTGAAATGGATTGACCGGCCCGAGGAAGATATCTGGGCGCTGGGCACGAGCAGCCCCGCGCGGGTACTGGGCCTGATGGATCGCGGAAAGCTGGAGCCCGGCATGCGCGCCGATCTGGTACTGTGGAATGACGATGAAGCATTAACGCCCGCCGCCGTTTGGGTGGGGGGCAAGAAGATTTTTTAACCACGAAGAGCACGAAGCACACGAAGGAGGAAGAGAAGGAAAAGTAAACCAGGGAAGAAGGCAGATGAATCCAGTGAGAAGTCTACTGGGCGTATGTTTTGCCGGACAGCAGGATCACGGTATTAAGCTGGATGCCGGTTGTTCAAGTAGTTTCTCTTCCTTCCCCTTTTCTCTTCTTCGTGAACTTCGTGCCCTTCGTGGTAATAACAGTTTTTTGTTTCAGAACAGGAGAGGGACTTCATGTCCACATTTGAGTTCAGCCCGGCCGAGTGCGTGCCCTTCCGCGACAAGGAAGCCGTCACGCGCGTGCGTGCCATCACGCGCGAAAACATCACGAAGCATTCCAACCCCGATCTGAAGATCGAGGTAATCCCAGATGCGGAATTGCAGTTGCGGTGGCTGCTTCACATCTACGCCCAGATCAAGCAGGCGCGCGATGAGAACCGCACCTGCGTGCTCATCACGCCCCAGCCCTGGCCGGGCTACAAGTGGGTGGCGGAGATGATCAACATCAACCGCCTCGATTGCAGCCACCTCCATACCTTCAACATGGACGAATACGCGAACGAGCACGGCCAGACGCCGCCCGCCACGTGGGAATATGGCTTCATGTATTCCATGATGACCCACTTCTATGCGAACATCGATCCGAAACTGCGGCCGCCCATCGAGCAGCTCAAGGGGCCAACCTCGGAAAACATCAACGACTATGGCAAGATGATCGCCGATGTGGGCGGCGCGGACTATTGCTACAGCGGTCCGGGCTGGACGGGGCACCTTGCCTTTGTGGAGCCGGACTGTCCCGAGTTCGATGCGCCGCTGGAAGAGTGGAAGCAGATGGGCCCGCGCATTTGCACGCTGAGTCCTTTCACCATCGCTCAGAACTCGCTCCACGGAAGCTTCGGCCTCAGCGGCGACCTCACCGCCGTGCCACCGAAGGCCGCGACCATCGGGCCCGCGGAAGTCATCGGCGCGAAGAACCGCATCGACCTCCACGGGATTACGGTGGACGGATCCCAGGCCTCCTGGCAGCGCACCATGTCGCGGCTCTGCCTCCATGGCCCGGTCACGCCGAAGTTGCCCACTTCGATTCACCAATTGCTCCGCACGGACGTGTGGATGACCGAGAGCATCGCGGAAGACATTCGTCCCCGCTGGGACAAAGGGTATTGATAGAAGGGCGTATGGAGTGGGGGCTTTCCAGCCCCCGATTGTGCAACGAAGTTGCGCACCGAAAATCTAAAGGAACTATTTATGACAACGCCAACTTCCTCCCTAGACTGGGCGAACGCCCGTTGCGCCGATCTTCCGAATATGGTCGTTCCCGCGCCGGGGCCCATCTCCAAAGACTTCCATGACCGTTGCTGCACCTACTTCAAGGGCCTCAGCGGCCAGGTGAAGCTCTTCCCCGTGACCTTCGAGTCCGGCGAAGGCTGCATGCTGCGCGACGTGGACGGCAACGAATACATCGACTTTTCGTCGGGCATCTATGTGACCACCCTGGGCCACTGCCACCCGAAAATCAGCGAGGCCATCGCGAAGTACGCCTTCAAGCTGATGAACGCCCACGACTTCACCACGCCCATCAAGACCATGCTCGTGGAGAAGCTTGCGGAGATTCTCCCCGGCGATCTGAACGGTTTCCAGTTCTACGACTCCGGCACCACCGCCGTCGAAGCAGGCATCCGCGTGCTCCGCGCGGTGACGAAGAAGAACGAAACCCTCTCCTGCTTCTACGATTACCACGGCAAGACCTACGGCGCCGTGTCCCACGGTCACATCCGCTCCCACGTGTATGGCGCCGTGCGCGCGCCCGGCGTCCACATGCTGCCGCGCCCCGATCTCTATCGCCCCATGTGGACCAAGCCGGACGGCACCGTTGACACCGATCAGTACATCAACTTCTACCGCGAGTACATCGACAAAGGCACGGTCCACGACGTGGCCGGTTGGGTGCTCGAGCCTATTCAGGGCTGGGGCGGCACCATCATGCCGCCCGACGATTTCTTTCCCAAGGTGCGCAAGCTTTGCGATGAATTGGGTATCCTGCTCATGGCCGACGAAGTGCTGACGAGCTGGGGCCGCACGGGCAAGTGGCTCTGTATGGAGCACTACGACACGATTCCCGACATCGTGACCATCGGCAAGGGCTTTGGCAACGGTTTCCCCGTCACCTGCGTGGCGGTGCGCGAGCCCTACAAGGAAGCTTTCGAGGAGATCTCGGCCTCCAGCAGCTACGGCGGCAACCCCATGGCCTGCGCGGCGGCGCTGGCCTCCACGGAGGTCATCGAAGAGGAGGGCCTTCTCGAGCACGCCGTGCGCCTGGGCGACATCGCCAACGCGCGCATGGCGAAGATGAAGGCAGAGCACAAAATCATCGGCGACGTACGCGCCAAGGGCTGCCTGATGGGCATCGAGCTGGTCAAAGACCGCGACAAGAAGACGCCCTTCGACAAGGCGGGCGAACTGGTCTATCAAAAGGCCTTCGCCAAAGGCCTCGCGTGGATTCCCGCCGGCCACATCCTGCGCATGAGCCCGCCCATTGTGATGAACGAAGAAACGCTGCTGAAAGGCCTCGACATCATCGACGAGGCCATCGGCGAGACGCAAAAGGAACTGATGGGATGAGCGTGCCGGAACTTGGCGTGGGAATCATCGGATTCGGCTTCATGGGCCACACCCACACATACGGCCTGATCAACATCCCGCTCTTCTATAACCCGGCCCCGTTCAGGGTGAAGCACATATCGATCTGCACGCCCGTCGCCGCGGAACGCGCGGCCGCCGAAGCCCTGGGCTACTACCGTAAAGTGGTCGAGGATTATCGCGCGCTCATCGACGACCCCGAGATCGATGTCATCGCGGTCAGTTCACCCAACCGCTTCCACAAAGAGCAGATCATCGACGCCATCCGGGCTGGCAAGCATATCTACTGCGACAAACCCGTCGTGGCCTCCCTTGAAGACGCGGACGAGGTTTTCGAGGCTATGCAGGCGTGCAATTACCGGGGCAAGAGCCAGGTCGTGCTGCAGTACCGATACTTTCCGGCGACGCTTCGGGCCAGGCAGCTCATGGAAGCGGGTTTCACGGGCCGGGTCTTCCACTATCGGGGTGGCTACCTCCACTCGAGTAATATCGATCCCGCCAAGCCCCTGAACTGGAAATCGGAAAAGAGTCAGGGCGGCGGCGGATCGCTGTTCGACATGGGGGCCCATACACTGGACATGATGACGTACCTGCTTGGCGACATCGGTTCTATTAACGCGCTCTGCGAGACCTTCATCAAAGAGCGCAAGCACAAGGAGACGGGCCAGATCTTGCCCGTGGACACGGACGACGTGGCCCTCATGATGCTGCGGCACAAGAGCGGGGCCGTGGGGCAGCTGGAGGCGACCAAGTTCGCCACCGGCATCTGCGACGAACTGCGATTCGAGATCCACGGTGAGTTGGGCGCAATCCGCTTCAACCTTATGGCGCCAAACTGGCTCGAGGTGTATGACGTGCGCGACGACAAGAGTCCCTATGGCGGCCAGCGCGGGTTCAAGCGTATCGAGTGCGTTCAGCAGTATGAAAAGCCCGGCGGCGCGTTTCCCAACCCGAAGTTCAGTATCGGCTGGATCCGCTCGCACATGCATTGCATCTACACCTTTCTGGAATGTATCGCGCTCGACAGGACGCCCAGTCCCTCTCTGGAAGACGGCATTCGCTTGCAGCGGGTTATGGTGGCGGGGTACCAGTCGGCCGCATCCGGCCGGTGGGTGGATGTCGACTCGCTCACCCCGCAGTAGCAGTGAAATGTATCAGACTAAGGGAAACGAACAGAATGCGATTGCCGCGTGACAATTCCTCCCGTAGTGTGCGCGAAAGAACGAGCCGCTGCACTTAAACCTGATGGGCCCTGACTGCCTGGAGGTTCACGAGACCCGCGACGGCCTGGCTGAAATTCCAACCTCCGTTCGTCTCCGCGGATGGTCTGTTTGGTGTTGGTGAAATTGGCGACCGATCATCGCGACTTCGTCTTGAAGAAATTCCAGATCACCCGGCTCGCGTCCATGTCCTACTGACGCTTCTCACACCGGCGAGCGACTCCCGTAGATTGGGGCGACTCCCTGGTCAGTGTCCGCCCCCCTCCCCGCGGTAGCACACGAATTCCGATCCTGATTCACCTGCAGCGTAGGATTCCCTGTAGTTCCGCGTCCCATCGTCAGGATCCAGAGCCGACACAGCTTCCACCAGGTCTTCGGAGGCTGCGCCATTGCGCGCAGGAAGGACGGGGCGAATCGAAGGGACGGATCATGGTGCCATTCTCCCCAGAACCGTATTGGAATTCCCCCCGGAGTGTTGTAAACTCTTTACAGGCTTGGGTAGTGGTATGGGAAGTCGTGGATAGTGTTACTGCGTAATCGAAGGTGGGATTCGGGCCGTTGAGTGGCCAACCACCGAGATGTACGGGCACAAGACGATGGGAGTTGAGCGTGGTTGAGCCCGAGATCTTTTCATGTGGAGCGAACGTCTTCAC
>JBIJDL010000458.1:0-5254 GCA_044344195.1 Candidatus Hydrogenedentales bacterium | reverse complement strand
GGCGCGCTACACCTACGCC
The DNA here is from genome assembly GCA_044344195.1 of Candidatus Hydrogenedentales bacterium. Classification (GTDB taxonomy): domain Bacteria; phylum Hydrogenedentota; class Hydrogenedentia; order Hydrogenedentales; family JAEUWI01; genus JAEUWI01. The sequence goes on along the minus strand of JBIJDL010000458.1, from coordinate 5,235 downwards.
GTGGGGCCCGACGCCCCCATGTACCTCTTCGACAATTTGGCCGACCCCTTCCAGATGAATAATCTCATCGCCGATCCGGAATACGCCGCACTCCGCGAAGAATTGCGTGGTCGCCTCGTCCGTTGGTTGAAGCGCGCCGAGGATCCCTTTGTACTGCCCGCAGCGGAATAGGCGAGTGGCTTACTCGTCCTTCACCTGGACGTGGAGCATGGCGTCAAACAGGGGTGTCACGTTCACCAAATCCAGATTTCTGTCGCGCGCATAGCGCTCACCCGATAACGCGATCTCCACCAACCCGAAATTACGCAGCGGTTCGAGAATACGCCTCTCAAAAACCAGGCTTGGGATCCAATTGTTCTCTCCAGGATGCATATCGAGTTCCTCCGCCACGCCCGGCAGGAGGGACTTTTCCCTCAGTTCCTTCGCGGTTATGGGCTGCCGGGCCAACTGGCCGATGGCATACAGGATAAATGCGATAGAGGATTGAAGGCCCGGAAAGTCCGGTAATCGATCCAGATAGGAAAGCTCCATACCTTGATACAGTGCGTGAAACATGGCGCACTGTATGGCGCCCGCGTTCCGCTCCTGGAGCATCTCCCTGCCCAGCTTCGTAATCACGAGCTTTCCCTTGTAGTGCCGCACCACCCGGCAATCCAGCAGCAGCATGTGCACCATGTGAATTGGAAAAACATCGAGCTCGTTTACCACTTTCGCGAGCGACGAAATGATCTCCCAGTTGGGACCGGGGTAGCAGCCCTCCTCCAGCAGGAGCTTCACCGAAGCCCGGTTCAAACATTTTTTGGGCGTCAGCTTGAACCCGCCCATCTTCTCCACCAGCGTCAGAAAGCGGAATGCATCCATGCAGTAGGTGCTGCCGGCCAGCTCCTCCCAGCTCAAGTTTTCGTCGAGCTGCAAAGCCGAGTCCGGCTCCGTCCAGTCGGACTGGATCAGGTGAAGGGCTTCCGCCGCAGTGAGGCCAAGAAGATACTCGCGCGGCGAAGTATCCGCATGAATCAACGTCTCTTGAAGTGCGGACATCATCTCCTCTGGGGAGGAAAATTCCGTGGTATCGACCAGTTCCTTCAGGGCCTCGCGAACTTCCTGCGGCATGTCCGGCGGGAAGTCGAGCTCGTCGTCTGGAGGATACTGGGCGCGCAGCCCTATGGTCATGCGCCTGAGGACGGACTCAATCATCCGCGCATCGGCACCTTTCTTGAGGCGGCTCAGGCTCTGATCGAGGGCCTCTCCAAAATCCAGAATATCGTCCCCCATGAGGTCGAATTCCAGCCCCTTCGTGGTGTGGAGGGCAAAGCGCAAACGCGCCGCAACACTTGCGGTAAGAGGGACATGTTTGAATATGGCGTCTCGCTCGGAAGCGCTGAGTTGAACCGTAAAGGATTCTGGAATCAAGTTTCGTTCGTTTCCCGTAGTCTGTATAAGGCCGGAGCCGTTGCGTATGCGCGAATAGGTTCACCTTCTGCCGCTATGGTATCGTTTTACACCACCCACATTCGAACCATTCCCCTCAGCGCCTCGGCGCACAGGAAACTCACCATGCCCAGACTCCACATCGCGGCTGCGGCCGCCCTCGTCTTCGCCCTTGCGGGACCCGTACTCGCCCAGGAAACGGCCCAGGGCCGGGTCTACCTCGACGCCAACCGCAACAACACCCTCGACGCGGGCGAAACGGGCGTGCACGGCGTTTGTGTCTCCAATGGCGAGGCGGTCGTGCAGACGGATGCCGATGGACGCTGGTCCCTGCCTGTGCAGGCGGGCGACGCCGTCTTTGTCATCAAGCCCGCGAACTACCAACTCCCCGTGGATCACGCGCAAATTCCGAAGCACTACTACCTACACAATCCCGAGGGCTCCCCACCCCTCGATGCGCCCGGCATCCTCCCCACAGGACCGCTGCCCGCGTCCATCGATTTCGCGCTCTACGATCACCCGGAAAAGGAGCCCTTCAAGGCACTCTTCTTCGGCGACACCCAGGCACGTGGGCTGCGCGAGGTGAATTTCGTCACCCACGACGTGGTGGAAGAGTGCATCGGCACCGACGCGATCTTCGGCGTATCGCTGGGCGACATCGTGGCGGATGATCCCGCCCTCTTCTCCGAGATCAGCGAGAGCATCGCCCAGATCGGCGTGCCGTGGTACAACGTCTTCGGCAACCACGACAATAACGGAACCGCCACGGAAAACAAGTACTCCGACGACACCTTCGAGCGCTATTTCGGCCCCAGCACCTATGCCTTCGAGTACGGCGAGGTCGCTTTCATCCCCCTGAACAACATCTACTTCCCGCCGGGAGAGAAAGGCTACAAGCCCTCCTTCACCGACCAGCAGGTTGCCTTCGTAAAGAACTATCTGGCCCACGTGCCGAAGGAAAAACTCGTCGTCCTCATGATGCACGTGCCCATTGCCCGTTGCGGCAAGCGCGACGAAATGCTCGCTCTCCTGGCCGATCGCCCCAACACGTTAACCGTCGCCGCCCACGTCCACGAGCAGTTCCACATCTTCATGGACGAGTCCATGGGCTGGAAGGGCCCCGAGCCCCACCACCTCTTCATCGCCGCCACGGTGTCCGGCAGTTGGTGGTGCGGCAGCTTCGACGAGCGCGGCATCCCCCATGCCACCATGAACGACGGCGCGCCCAACGGCTACTCCATCCTCACCTTCGACGGCCCGAAGTATTCTATCGAATTCAAGGCCGCGAGCCGCCCCGCCGACTATCAGATGAACATCTACCTCGCGGACGATGTGGCCCAGCCTGAACTCGCCACTACCGAAGTCCTTGCCAATATCTTTGCCGGTTCCAAGCGAAGCACCGTGGAAATGCAGATCGGTGCGGAGGGCCCCTGGCTCCCCATGGAATACACTGAAGTCATCGATCCCCAATGCCTACGCATGCACGAGCAGAGCCCCTTTCTCGACATGGAATCCGATGGCAGGAAACTCGACACCGTCTTCGGCTGGAAAATGGACTACCCCAGCAAATCCCGCCACATGTGGAAGGCCACACTACCGACCAACCTCGCCACCGGCACCCACACCCTCACCGTGCGCACCACGGACCAGTTCGGCCAGACCTACCAGGCCAAGCGGGTCTTCCGCGTCCGCACCCCGGAGACCATGCCCGCGCCCGGCGTGTGACGCCGGCCAAGGAGATGTCACGCAAAGGCGCGAAGGCGCAAAGGGATGCCCTCCTTCTTCCGTGAAATTCCGTGCCCCTCCGTGGTCGGAAGCTGGTCCCTACTCGTACCTCAAGGCATCGATCGGGTTCAGCCGCGCCGCGCGCCGCGCCGGGTAATATCCGAAAAAAACACCAATCGCCGTTGCAAAGGAGATCGAGAGCAACACACTCTGTAACTGCACCACGGGATAGATCTCGGCCACCAGGGGCAGCAGACTGGCAACGCCCACGCCCACCATCACGCCGATAATTCCCCCAATCGTGCTCATCACAATGGACTCGAAGAGAAACTGGCGCATGATGTCGCTTTCCCGCGCGCCGATGGCCTTGCGGATGCCGATTTCGCGCGTGCGCTCCGTCACCGTCACCAGCATGATGTTCATGATGCCGATGCCGCCCACCACCAGGGAGATTCCGCCGATACTCGCCAGCAGCACGCTCAGCGTCGTCGTGATGGCGGTGAGGAAGGAAAGCATCTCCGCCTGGTTGGAGACGTTGAAATCGTTCTGCTCCTCCGGCTCCAGTTTGTGCCGAACCCGAAGCAGCTCGATGATATCTTCCTGAATCTTGGTCAGGTCCGATCCCGTTGCGCCCTGCACGTCGATCTCGTTCAGGTGGTCCGTACCCATGAGCACCTGCATGGAGGTCGTGTAGGGCACGATCACTTGGTCGTCCGGGTTGAACCAGCCCTGATCGCCCTTCGGCGCGGTCACGCCGATCACGCGAAAGTTCAATCCGTCCACCTTGATCGTTGCGGACAACGGATCATCCGCGCCCATTAGATTCTTCACCGTCGCCGGGCCGATGATCGCCACCCGCGCAAGATTGTCCACTTCACCATCGGTAAACTTCCGCCCCTGTGCCACCTGGAAGTTACGCGCGGCGAAATAGGTCGTGGTCGTGCCGAGAACATTGATGTTCGCGTTCTGATCAAAATACTTCACCTGTGCGCGCCCTTGCACGACCGGCGCAACCGAGAATATATTGTCCACCTCCTTCAGGATCGCCTCCGCGTCTTCTGGCGTCAGCGTTTGTTGCATCACCGAGCGTACGCCGCCGGGGCCGCTGCGCTGGCCGGGGCGGACCATCAGGAGGTTCGTACCCATGCTCTCCAGCCGCGACACCATGGACTCCCGCGCGCCCGCGCCAATGCTGAGCATGGCGATGACCGCGCCCACGCCGATGATGATGCCCAGCACCGCGAGGAAGGAGCGTAGCTTGTTGGCCAGCAAGCTGCGGATGGCAATTTTCAGTAACATGAGCGCGGACATGCTCAGGCCCTCGCCAGATAGCCCGCGGCCACTTCAGCCGAAGGGCCGTCGGAAAGTACTTTGCCATCGTGTATACGGATACAGCGCGGGCACCTCACCGCGATGTCGGGCTCGTGGGTCACCACTACAATCGTGCGGCCCTCGCTGTTCAGCGCGGCGAACAATTCCATAATCTCGTCTCCCGTGCGGCTGTCCAGGTTGCCCGTGGGTTCGTCCGCCAGCATGAGCGTGGGATCCGTCACGATCGCCCGCGCAATGGCCACGCGCTGCCGCTGGCCGCCCGAGAGCTGGTTGGGCTCGTGGTGCATGCGATCCCCCAGGCCCACCCGCGCCAGGGCTTCCGCCGCCCGCGCGTTTGCGTCTTTCGCGCCGCCGTAGAGCAGCGGCAGCGCCACGTTTTCCTGCGCGGACATCCGCGGCAGCAGGTTGAAGGTCTGAAACACGAAGCTGATGTACTTGTTCCGAATCGCGGCGAGTTCATCGGGCGTCAAGCCCGCGATATTGTCGCCCCGCAGCAGATACTGCCCCCCGTCGGGCTGATCGAGGCAGCCGAGGATGTGCATCAGTGTGGATTTGCCGCTGCCCGAGGGCCCCATGATGGCCACCATCTCGCCGGAATCGATGCCAATGCTCACGCCGTCCAGCGCGCGGATGGTCTGGCCGCCCAGCTCATAGGTCTTGAGTAGATCGCGCGTCTCGATGATCATGTTTTCTTCTTTGGCGCGCCGAAGAGGGCGGGCGGGCGGGGCCCGCCGGACTTCTGCCATTCCG
>JBIJDL010000379.1:0-6370 GCA_044344195.1 Candidatus Hydrogenedentales bacterium | reverse complement strand
CCATTCTCTTCTCCTCCCACATCCTGTCCGATGTGGAGCGTATCGTGGACCGCGTGGCTTTTGTAAGCGACGGACGATGCCTGTTGCAGGGCGACCTTGATGAATTGAAGGGTGAGGTGAAGCGCCTCTGCATTCCAGAAACGGCCGATAGCAGTCTCATCCAGCAGCGATTCACTGTGGTGAGCGAGCACGTGCTCGGCGGCACGCGCCAGCTTCACGTGGCGGGCTTTCACCCTTCCAAGCTCGAAGGCATCGATTGCGAAATTGAGCACCTGAACCTGGAGGACATCTTCCTGGCCTATCACACGGACACCCGGCCCGGGGAGGTGAATGCCTGATGGACAGCGATTTCTACTCGACCAGCGCGCAACTGAAGCGCGAAGTGCGGGGACGCTGGCGGCGGCTGGATCGCGGAAACCTGTTGCGGGGTACGCTCCTGACCTTAGGCAGCTTCTACGCGTTCCGATGGGCTGGGCAAAGTCAGGTTTACGATGTGACCGTGCCCTTCCTCGCGGTGGCGGGCCATCTGACCACCCTCGTGTTTACGCAGGTGGCGCCGGAGCGCAATGAACGCACGGGCGCCTTCTTTCACAACCTGCCCCGGGATCGGAGGACAACTTTTCTAGCCGATGTGATCTACTTTCTCGGCCACGCATTCTTCTATCTGCTGCTCATCGCCCTGGGCATCTCCTTGAAGCTTGGCGGCGCGGATATCACGCCCTACTATCGCATTCACCCCGAGATCGCGACGCTGCCCGTCGTCACTGTGCTGGGCTCGCTCTGGTATTGCAGCCGCTACCGGAGCTTTCGACACATCGCGGTGTCCACCGTCGTCTTCGGCACGCTACTCTGCCTGCTACTCCTGCGGATCGCGGTCATGCCCGAAGGCACGTTGGAGAACGGCTTTCTCCCCCCAAGGGACTTCCCCCTCGTGTTCGAATGGCCCGCCGCACTGTTGACTGTTTCCCTCGCAGCCGCAGCCGCCTGGCGCGTTGGCGGCACGATGGAATCGTCAGAGGGAGCGTACTCATGAACCAACTCCGCCTGTTGCTGTGGGCGTGCAGACGTCCGCTGATGTACGCGGTTGCATTGGGCATCATGCTCTCCGTCGCCGCCCTGCTCTTGCTGGCTGTTCCCTTCGGTATCGCCGACCCAGAGGGGAGTTTATTCAGCGACATAGTGCGTATTCTCGCAAACCATGCCACCGCCTTTACCCTCTATGCCGCAGGCCTGGCCGCCTATTGTCACATCATCGCCGGACTGCCTTCCGCGCTGACCCGATTGCCGGTCCCAGTGACGGCGCGGCAACAGACCTATGTCCCCCTGGCATTCGCACTGATTCACTGGGGCCTCCTGCTGCTCGCGGGCGCGGCGCTATTGGCTGCTGGCGGCTCATTCGCCGATGGGCCTCGAGCCATGGGCACCCTTGCCGATGCCGCCTGGGGACTCCCCCTTGGATTGTTCGTTATCGCTTTGGTAAACCGAGAAGCGGGGGACCAGCTTCGGGTGCAGTTTATGGCCAACGTGCATATCTTCTATCCGATGCTGTTAATGACCGACAATGATACTCCCTCCGTTGCCCTACCGGTCCTACAGGATCTTAACACCTTTTGTGCACCCCTGATTGCTACAGGGGCGCTGCTATTCATCATTGAAAGTCCACGGCATCGCCAGAACTGGCTCAGGGCTGCGTTTATCCCGTTCCGTGCGCCTATCGGCAATCGATGCTTTCGAGAGCCCCTGGCCCCCCAGCGCTTTAACTACCTTACCTTTGTCGCAGAATTCCTTTCCTCACTTGTTTTGGTGGGCAGCAGCGCTTTCCCATTGTTTGCCACCATCGGACTCTACAAGACGCTCCTCTGGGGCGGCGGTAGACTCTCTTTTGAAGCCGAGTTGTTGACCAGGGTGCTGGCGCTCGCACTCTTGGTAGTCGCAATCCTCCATTTCGCCTATATGAACGGCCTGCTCAGGCTCTCGAGTGGAAAATGGCTTTGCGAAACTGCCTCGGCCCAACGCTTTCTTCGGGCTGGGCGTTGGTTTGAGTTCACTATAACCCGACGTCAGCTCATTCCGGGCAAACTAATTCGACGGTCTAACGAGACAGGCCATTACAATCTTCCCTGCCAAGCTATACATAATCCCGCTCCAGAGACCGAGACGAGTAACCCTCGCACTTTACAGCCTGCTTTTTATTTTTGGTTAATCTTCTGCCTGTTGCTGTACATGGGAGTCATGATTGGCAGCACTCTCAGGGCCACAGTGAACTACGACCGGATTGGCTCGAACATTGACGGCGACGCTCTTGCCCGGCCGGAAGAAACATACTCCGTCGACGGTGCCTTCGCCCAGCACTACATCGCGCTGGACCTTGGAGAAAAGACGCCGCCCGAAAAACTGGACGAGGCCTTCGGCGTGATCCAGACGCTCGTCGCCCAAAGTGCGGGACCGATTGTCTGGCTTGAGGGACTCAAGACGCTGGATGGTGCGAACGCGAGAGCCCCTGAAAAGTACCGCATCGAGATCGCCCGGCCCGAGCCCCACGTGGTGGTGATTCAGAGCATCGGGTTGCACTGGGATCCGCCGGGTCAACTGGCCTACGCCCTCGCAAGGCACATCCTGAATGCCCTGCCGGACTCATGGCCTGCGACCTTGGACGATCAATATGCCTTCTACAGGCACAGCGGGACCTTTTTACTGCCTTATGGATTCCTGGACAATTCGGTACATTGGATTCGCCCGGAAATCGAAGTCGAGAACGACGAGGGTTACGCGCCCGCGCCGCTACCCGGCGATACGCCGGTCTTCGTCGACCTCCGCAAAACTGATCTGCGCGAGAATGGCAAGTCCTGGGCCACGGCCTACGACACGATTCAGGAGGGCATCGATGCGGCCTATCGCCGACGTGTGGCGGGCGTGTGGGTCGCTGGCGGAATCTACGACGAAGAACGCTATGGCGACGGATCGCTGTATATGCGCCCCGGCGTCCATATCTATGGAGGCTTTGCGGGTGGCGAAACGATTCGCACGCAGCGGAATCTGGACGCCAACCCGACCTGGATCGACGGGAGCATCGCGCGAAATGGCGAGGCGGCCTATCATGTGGTCGTCGGTGCGAGCTACGCCACGCTGGATGGATTTACCATCACCGGGGGCAAGGCCAACAGCGATTCCGGCTTCTGGAATGACAGCGGAGGCGGACTCTACGCGAAGGATGCATCTCCAGTCGTTTCCAACTGCCACTTCGTGGGCAACTCAGCGAAACGATCCGGCGGTGCGATATATCTATACGGCGGATCGATTACGCTGGAAAACAGCCATTTCGACGGCAACACTTCCGGGGAAGACGGCGGTGCTATCGCAGTGGGGAAGGGTGAATTGCTCGTCCTGAGATGCACACTTACTGGGAATAGCGCGGCGGAAAACGGAGATGCCATTTATGCCTACGGTGGAACTCTTGTGGCGGAGGACAGTCTCATCGTTCACAACGGCGACAGTACCTCGACCGGCAGCATAATTTTGGGTCGCGAGTTAACCCTGCGCAATTGCACCCTCGTCGGCAATGGCGATTCGGGCCCGCCCCTGTTTGATGGGTTGAATGACCTTGCCTCTATCTTCAACACCATCGTGTGGAATGCGGGCGAAGACTACTCCGGGTCGGAGGCCACCATCGTCCATTCCATCATTCCCGGCGGCCACCCCGGCGAGGGCAATCTCGATGCCGATCCCCTTTTCGTCGATCCCGAGGGCGGTGACTATCGCCTCCAGCCGGGTTCCCCCGCTATTGATGCGGGGACGATGGAAGGTGCGCCCAGCGAAGACCTCGACGGTAATCCACGTCCCCTGGGCCCGGGGATAGACATCGGGGCTTATGAACACGCGTCGGAAAGCCCCTGAGACGTCTGGGCTACAGGATGGGCAGGGTGGGCAGCCAGGCGATGGTGGTGGCGTGGATGCGCTCGTAGACCGTGGGGATGACGCCGAGGGCGATGATGGCGATGGCGAGGAGGGCGAGGGTGGTGCCGATGATGGGCGAGCGGCGCGGCACGGGTACTTCGCCGTCGGCGGGCTCGATGTACATCTGGCGGACGACGCGCAGGTAGTAGTAGAGCGAGATGGTGGAGTTGACGGCGGCCAGGGCGACGAGCCAGTGGTAGCCCGCCTTTGAGGCGATGCTGAAGAGAAAGAATTTCCCCACGAATCCGGAGAGGGGCGGAATCCCCGCGAGGCTGAAGAGGGCGACCATCATGCCGAGGGCCATGAGGGGATTGGTGAGGGAGAGTCCGCGATAGTCGTCGATGTTCTCTTTGCCGGTTTCGTTCTCAAACCAGATGATGCACGCGAAGACGGCGAGATTGCTCACGGCGTAGACGATGAGGTAGTAGAGCATGGCGGGCACGCCCTCGCTCCCCTGCCCGAGGAAGCCGAGCAGGAAGTAGCCGGCCTGGGAAATGGCGCTGAAGGCCATGAAGCGCTTGATGTCGTTCTGCACGATGGCGACGAGATTGCCCAGAGTCATGGTGAGCGCGGCGAGGAGGGCGATCACCCCGCCCCACTGGGACACCCAGGCGCCGAAGAGGCCATAAAGAATCTGGAAGGCAAAAGCGAGACCCGCCGCTTTCGACGCGACGGACAACCAGGCCGTCACAATCGTGGGCGCGCCCTGGTAGACATCGGCGGCCCAGAGGTGGAAGGGCACCACGGTCAGCTTGAAGCCCGTGCCCGCGAGGACAAGGGCCACGGCCAGCAGGAAGGCGGGTGTGTACTTGCCGGAGACGGCGGTGGCGATCACATCGAGGCGGGTGCTCCCGGCGAGGCCGTAGAGGATGCCAAAGCCGTATAGGATGAAGGCCGAGGCAAGGGAACCGAGGATCACATATTTCAGGCCCGCCTCTCCGGACTTCGGGTCGTCGCGGCGCCAGGCGGCGAGCACGAAGAGCGGCAGGGTGGCGATTTCCAGGCTGACGAAGAGGGTCGCCAGCTCGCGGGACGATACGATGAGCATCATCCCGATGACGCTGGAAAGAAGAATTGCGTAGTATTCGCCCCGGAAGCCCATCCCCCGGCGACGCACCCGCGCCCGGCCGTCCAGTGTGTCTATGGACAGGATCACGGCGATGAAGGCGGAGAGCATGAAGAGTATCTTGAACCACCAGGCCACGGGATCCATGACGAAGCGTCCGCCCAGCAGCTCACCCGACGTGGGCACAAGAAGCGCCATCACCACCATGCCAAAGGCGAGGCCGATGGCGGCCATCGGCGCGAGGACGCGGCGGCTGTTTTCGGTCATGAACAGGTCACTGATCAGGATGGCGAAGGCGGTCGCAATCACAATCAGTTCTGGAGTGGCGATAATCATGGCGTAGCCGGTCACCTTTACGATCCGCCCGTCAGGCCCGCCGGGGCGACATCCTGAAGGCGATTGATGAAGGGGTAGAGAGAAGGTTCAATAAGATCAATCAGCAGCCACGGGAAAAGGCCCGCCACGAAGAGCGTGGCCACCAGAATTCCCGTCGCGAGTTTCTCGGTCAGCGTGGCGTCGGTGAGTTTTTCAAAGTGGGGATCTTTGATGGGTCCCTGGAAGGCCGTGGCCAGGCCGCGCAGCACGTACACCGCCGTCACCACGATGGAAAGGGTGGTGATGACCGTGAGCACCCGGGTGGCGATGGTGCTGGACCAGGGGTTGCCGAAGAAGCCGCCGAGGAACACGTGGGTTTCCGCCACGAAGCCCGCCAGGCCCGGCAGCCCGAGGCTCGCCAGACCCGCGATGTAGAAGCAGGTCGCCAGCCAGGGCATTACTTTGGCCAGACCGCCCATATCCGAAATCACGCGGGTGTGGGTGCGCCCGTAGACCATGCCGATGAGGCCAAAGAAGAGCCCCGTCATGATGCCGTGGCTGAACATCTGGAGCACGGCGCCCTTGAAGCCCATGAGGTTCAAGGTGGCCACGCCAAAGAGCACGAAGCCGCAGTGGCTCACGGAGGAGTAGGCCGTGAAATACTTCAGGTCCTTCTGCATGACCGCGCCGAAAGAGCCGTAAAGGATATTGATCGTGGTAAGGACCATGAAGAAGAGGCCCCAGTCCTTCGCGCCTTCCGGCAGAAGATAGACGGCGATGCGCAGGGCACCGTAGCCGCCGAGCTTCATCAGCACGCCCGCATGGAGCATCGAAACGGCCGTGGGCGCGGAACTGTGGCCGTCGGGTGACCAGGTGTGGAAGGGGAACAGCGCGCCGAGCACGCCAAATCCCACGAAGATCATGGGAAAGAACCACCACTGGAAGCGGTCGGAATAGTCCACCGTGGCGAGCTGCTGCAGGTCGAAGGTGTTAAGGCCCGATTCATGGAAGAGGGCGAGCATTCCCACGAGCACA
>JBIJDL010000378.1:0-6385 GCA_044344195.1 Candidatus Hydrogenedentales bacterium | reverse complement strand
TCGGAGACGGCCCCTTCCAGGTGATTGGGATCCGGATACAGGTCCCGGGAAAAGCGCAGAAAAGGCGTCTCTCCCACGAGCGGCAGTGCGAATCCAAGTTGCATGCCCACGCCCCGCGGAGAAAACTTCGCATAGGCCTCCTGCACCGACAGCGGCATGTCCCCATGAAAGCCATTGATGACGAAACCGGTGATGGAGTAATCGAAGCGGGTGTAGTAGTGCTGATTGTGCACCACCCACAAATCGAGGGCGTCGGGTAAGCCGGACCCGAGCCGCTCGCCCGTGAGCAGGTTCGGGTTCAGATAGCCCGCGCCCGAATCGCCGCCGATGAACCAGTCCTGCCCGGTCTTTGTCGCGAATACATGGTCGAACACATACGGCACGCGATCCGAGAGATTGGGGTTGAAAGCCCAGGCCATGGGTATCGTGCCCCGCGCGGGATCGTCCCAGACGTGGGGGATATTGCGCGAGAGCCACGCGGACGAATCGTAGTCGCCCATGTACACCAGCACGTAGGTCTTCGGCTCCAGCGGGCGTGGGGGAGGGGGCGTCTGGATGTAGCGCTCCTTCAGTGGATAGTGCCGGTAAGCCGAGGCGTTCGCCAGTCCCGACTGCCCCAACGCGTCGGCATCCATGATCGCGTTATACGAAGAAACCAGCGCCGCATGTTCCCACTCCGTGGGCACGCCCCCGTGCTTGCCGCCCGCATTCCCATGGTCGGTATACTTCTGGTTCCACGGGGTAAATCCCGACACGGTGGCCATCTTCGCACCGCCATTCAGCGTCGCGAGCGACTTCAGGATCGCCGCAAACGTGGCCCGGTCCGTGCCCAGGGGCTGTCCGGGGTCGTCGTTCGGCGCTTCATCCGCCCAGGGGCCCAAGTCGAAGAAGAAGGCTCGCTTCGCCACATAGTAGTCCTGGTTCGTCAGCACCGCATTGTCCAGATCGGGATAGTAGAACCCCGGCTCCTTCGGCGTCTGGGAAAAGGCATCCACGCAATAGGCCAGCAGCCCGTCGTTGCAGCGGCCCGCGTCGAGATACTCGCGCATTGCCCAAAGGTACGCATCGCACTTTGCACTGCCCGATTCACGGCCGTCAAAGCGATCTACCAGCGACAACTTCACGGGGAGTTTCGGCCCCGCAGTTACCACCTGGTCATGCAGCGCACTGTCCGCCCGCACCGGAAGCCAGCCCTCCACGCCGCATATAGTCGAGGCCACGTTCGACGTCGCCGGCACCTTCGGGTCCCAGATCACGGCACCGGTCAACGCCTCGGGAAATTGCGCGAAGAGCGCCTCCAGCGTGTCGATGCGAAGAATCTCCCGTTCCTTCAACCAGCCTCGCTGCAGAATCTCCAGCCAGTAGTCGTCCACATTCACCGGACCCGATTGCCCGGAGCCGCCCAAAAGGCGAATCGCCAGACGCGGCGAATCCCGGTTCACCAGCCCCTGCAGCGAAGCCACCAGTTTCAGCGTGTCATATTGCAGGACAGTGTCCGCCCCGCAACGCTGCAGCACGGGCGCCATGTCCAGATAAACCAGGGGCTCTGCAACCACAGGTGTGCAAAGAAGAAGGAGGGCGGTGAAGAATCGATTCATGATGCGGTCCTGCGGTTTCCACAAGGGGAATCCGTGAAGTGGGCGGCACCGCGCGCGGTGAATAGAAGGTCACCGCGGGTCAGTCGCCGCGGGAGAAATGAGGCGGAAGCCCGCGCGCAAAGCATAGCACGCTGGCGCGGGAATGCGCGAACAAGGCAAGTCCCTGGGTTCATATCGCGAGCGCGAATACGTCAGGGTTCCGGCGGTGAATTCTCGATCTAACGCGGGATTTTCTCGCGAAACAAGACCGCATTCTTGATTACATAGCGGGCCACCTGCACCTTAAGGTTTTCCGGGCTGTCGCGGTAGGCGTTCTCCAACCCCTTAACGATCGCATATTCCGCTTCGCCCAGCGCGAGAACCTGCTGCTCTCGGGCTTGTTGCTCGGGCGCGGGCCCGTCGCTTCCAAACACGGCACAGGCCTTGCGCACGAGTTCCGCTTTCCCGGGCATGTCCAGGTTTGTAAAGCCAGCAATTACCGTGGACCACTCCGCGCCACTTTCCCGATGGAAATAATCGCCCAGACCGCCATTGAGCACGTGGTAGTTGAAGCTTTCCAATGCCCCCAACTGTCCAACAAATTCTTCGAGATCCCCAAGTGAATTGGTCTCGCTCATCCTTTCGACACGGCTCCAGACTTGATCGAGGCCATGCGACACAAGCAGCGCAGCGGCCGCCCCCTCCCGTATCGTGTCCAGATTGTCGGGATAAACTTCCGCCATCTGCGACGGCGGGGGAGAGAAGTCGGCAAGGGCCTCGAGCAGCGCGCGGTCCTCGGTCGCCTTATGCGTGGCCAGCATCAGAGCCACCTTTGCGGCAGTGTGCGCGCGCCATGGCAGTACAGGTAGTTCCTGGATAGACTCCAGCATGCGCAGTAGTGCAGAGCGGGGTACGTCCACACGCGCCTGGCTGAGCGCTTCCAGAACAGCGTTGATCTGGATAGAATTCGGGCTTAACATTTCCTCCGACAGGAGAAAGGCCAGAGCCTGGTCTCGATCAAACTGTATCAACAGGCTGCAGGCCTCGCTCAGTCCCCCGATGGGCCCTTCTGTCGCGCTCCGAATACTTTCCTGGAGTGGGAAAAAGAGAGCCGTTGTGATTTCAGGAGCCAATGGCCCCCGTTGTGCCGCCGCGGTCAGGCCCACCATCCCGGAATAGGTGAGATAGCGGTTTTCTCCGGTCAGTGCCGCGCGCAGCGGTTCCACCGCTTCCACCGAACCCGTTGCGGCGATAGCGCGCAGAATATCCGGTCGATCAGAGTGGCCCGAAGCATCGAGGAACGGTTTCAGTGCCTGGACTACCGCCTGCGGCGGCTGGTCGCCAAAGAGTTCACACAGCCGATCAATCGGTGCTTCCGGAGGCCGCTTTGCGCCCTTGCCGAAGGCCACACTCATGTCGCCCGGTGTTTGCGAACCACTTCCGCCGAACATAGGCGGAAACGGTGCGGCCCCCGGGCCTCTGGGGTCTTCGCCACGCTTCGGCGCTGGCAGGGCTGTTATCAGCGATTCCCGCAGCAACGGCTCCTCAAGCAACGTCAGCAATACGGGGTGGACTCGCTCGGTCTGCGACAGGAGACTATCCTTGATACCTTCCGCCTCCGGCGAACGGGTGTCAGAAAGTTCAAACACATACTTTCTGACTGTGGGCTCGATATTGCCCTCGTTCGATGTCGTGCGTCGATCAAACGTCGACATCGCCTTTCGGCCTTCTTCAAACACCTCGGGTGAAGGCACACCGGAGGAGGGGCCGCACCCTGCGAGAATCAACACAAGCAACCAACTCCGGCTACTCAACGTGCGCACATAATCCATTTGTCTACACCCCGAAGTCAGAACAAACCAAGTCATTTCCCGGCCGCCACCGCCACTACCGTGCCGCTGCAATCCGATTCGCAACCCGTGCCCGCGAACAGTCCCTCGCTGAAGGTGACATCGCCGCTGAGGGTGTCGCCCGCTTCATTCAAGACCAGATCCAGGACAAGCTCGCCTTCGACCACATCGCCATGCAGCAGCACGTTGTCGATCGATATCGCTTCGCCGTCAAATTCGTACCGGACGATGCCCAGCGAATCACTCCCGGCGCGCCAGTGCATCCCGTTCTCATCGAATTCAAAGGAGGAGGCAGGAATCGTCTCGCCTTCCACGGTGATGGTCGCATTCCAGTTGCCCTTGATGGGCACGATGGACTGAAGAGCCACGTCGAGCGACGACAGATCGGTCGGGTCGGCCAGCGCCTGGCTCAAGTAGTCTTCCAGGCGAAAAGAAACATTCGACTGCCCGAACCCGTATACGAGCCGGTAGCGCCCCTCGGCGTCCGTTCGCGCGCGCTCCTGAAACTCGGCTTCAAAGTTGCCCGGCCGCAATACCATCACCCCGACGCGCACTTCCGAAAGGGGCTCGCCCGAGCCCGCGTCCGTCACCGTGCCCGAAATGACGGAGCATCCGCTGCACGCGCCCAGACCTGCCATCAAGACCATCCATCTGAAGGTACCCATATCGCAATCCTCCTGCCGACTCGCGGGCCATTTCGCCGGGGCGACCCCAATATCCAGACCGACTGCCCGACACACCCCGGCAACGCCGGAGCATGGTCTCCACTATAGCAGAGGAATTCTGGAGCCGCCATAGAAAATCCGGGGCGGCGCGCATCAAGCCATCAGCCTTCCGGCTTCTGCCGCGCCGCCTCTTCCTTCGCCGCCGCCTCCGCAAACAGCGCCTCGAAATCGGCCTCCTCGTAGAGCGGACGAATCTCGATCTCGCTCGGCCCCGGCATCGGGTTCGGGCAGCGCTTCACCCACGCCACCGCCTCGTCCATATCCTTCACCTCCCACTGCCAGAACCCGGCCACCAGCCCCTTCGTTTCAATGAAGGGACCGTCAATCACCGTGCGACTCGGGCCATCAAAGGCCACACGCTTCGCGTGCGACGTGGGCTTCAGCCCAGCACCCTCGCCCCGCATGATCCCCGCTTCGATAAGCTCCTGATTGAACTTGTCCATAGCTTCAAACATCTCCATCTCCGGCAACACGCCCGCCTCGCTGTCCGCCGTCGCTTTCACAAAAACCATAACACGCATTATAGGATCTCCTGTGTGAGTTTTTGGGGGCCGCATCGCCCTTTTCTGATTATACGACGAACGGGCGCGGGCGAAATGGACAAAAATGCGTCGCTTTTGGTCACGCCGTGAACAGTTCGGGCGGACGGGAGCCTTCCCTTTGCCAAGCTATTACCAGTCCTTTGCGCGTAATTCAGGGAGTTCTGCGAATATGCGAAGTGGGCGAAAGGAGCTTGGTTTGGATTGCCAATACACCGCGCCCGCCCTGGTGCAATCGCACGGTGGAAACGAACGTCGCACGAGCAAGTCCAGCAACACGTCCGGCCACGCGGCTCGCCACGGTTGAAGTAGCCGGAGCCGTATCAGGGCTGCATCATGAACGCCCCGCAGGGGCAAACGAACGAAAGAAGAGTCACTATGCAAGGCTATGTGAAAGACATCGAAGATATCGCCATCAAGAACGAGGACTTCCGTCAGGTGCTCTACACGGCACAGCACTGCCAACTTGTCGTTATGGCGCTGCAACCCCAGGAAGACATCGGAGCGGAGGTGCACACGCTCGACCAATTCTTTCGCGTCGAGCAGGGAACGGGCGAGACGGTCCTTGACGGTGTTAGGACGTCGATCCAAGCCGGCTTCGCAGTAGTCGTCCCGGCTGGGGTGCACCATAACATCATCAATACCGGCAGCGTCCCGCTCAAGCTTTATACGCTCTACGCGCCGCCGAATCATCGTGACGGCGTCATCCACCATACCCGCGCCGAAGCGGAAGCCGACAACGAACACTTTGACGGCAAAACGACCCAGGACGAACGAGAGACGTTGGTCCAGGCATAACAGTAAATACTTTGGTCGGATTCGGCGCTTCATGCGCTTCGTGCCGAAGACCGGTAATCCCCTGCACGATGGCCGGGCCTTGCTTGGACTATGATGGTCTCACACGCTCCGAGGTCGGCCGAAGGTGGGTTAAGCTTCCAGCTTGACACAAAGCCCATTCCAGCTAGGAAAGGGCCCGGCAAAGCTTCTCGGCGACGGCGGTCCATAGAGGGATCAACGGACCGGTAGTCCCCCCGGGCAAGCTTTGCCTCAAGCTGGAAGCTTAAGCCACCTTCGGCGCACGATGCCCGCATGAGTGACTGATGCGGGGCTTCAGTTTTTCCAATTGGGTAAGTGCAGAAGAAGGGACTGAGCACGTTCAAGAGCCACTTCGCCCATTTCGACCCCAAGGAAAAGCGCAGCACGGCACAAACATGATCCATTTTCGGCCCGAAGGGCCAGTGCAGCTTTCAGCCCCAGGCAACGCCTGGGGTTCAAGACGTCCCCCCCCCGCAGATCGCCCTGAAGGGGCAGCGCAGTTCAATCGTGCTTGTGTCCTGGCGGAGGTTGCGCGCACAGAAAACGTTTTGGCACCCACGATTCACTTTCGATAGAATGGGAAAACTGGTAACTGGAACATGCCCCAGCGGGCGGCAGCGAAGGGAGAGCCCATGTCACAGTCCTTGGCGAAGATCCTCGTTCACCTCATCTACAGCACCAAGCATCGCGACCCTATACTCACCCCCGAAGTGCGCCCGAAACTGTGGGAGTATCAGGCCGGAATTTTCCAGGATCTCGAAAGCCACGCCATCGAATGCGTATTCCGACGATTGCGGCCACCTATTCCGATTGAAGGCGGCCACTCATTCCGCGGGAAAGCGGCCATCTTTCGGAGCGCAGCGACGCGGGTGGTTCAA
>JBIJDL010000052.1:0-20780 GCA_044344195.1 Candidatus Hydrogenedentales bacterium | reverse complement strand
CCGGAGCAGTCCGGAATGGTGGATGCCGCCCATGGATCAGGAACGGCTGCAGTTTCTGCTGCAGAGTTTTTTCGAGCAGCACTACGGTTGGGATTTCCAGCCGGCTGCGGCTACCGTGTAGACCATGCCAGACTCCTTTCGGGCGCGACAGCGGGAGGCCAGCCGCCTCTATTTCACAAGCTACCTGCCTGGGCTTCAGGGTCAACTCTTGATTCCGGGGCTGCGTTCTCTTTCTTGCGCGCTGGGCGTTGCCCTGACCGATATGGACGACGCAGTCTGGACACTGGTGGTGGAGTCGGGGCGACTTACCGCCATCGCGGAGGGCTCCGAGTCCGCCCAGTGCGTGTTTCTGCTGGATTCAGGCACACTACTGGAGATCGCCACGGGAACCCTGGCGCCGGACCGGGCCTTCTTCGACCTGCGCATCGAAATTGAAGGCGATATTGCGCTGGGTCTTCAACTGAGCACCGTGCTCGCACCCTTCTTCAAGCAACATGCGTTTCGATTGAGTCATTCTTGAGACAGGAACTTCCCCAGAGCCGAATTTTTTTCGTTTCGGCAGTATCGACCCTCGTGCTGCTCGTGATCGGAGTTTTGGGTTTGTCGCGCCTGACCATCGACAATGGCATCGAGCAGTGGGTGGAGCAGGACGCGGACGCCCAGCGCTACGCCGATTTTCGTCGGGATTTCGGCGGCGACAACGACATTCTGATGGTGTACGGCGGGGGGGACCTCTTTGCGGAGGCATCGCTCGATCTTCAGCTCGCGGTCTTGCAGGCGATCGAGGCCGTGCCCGGCGTGGACTCCGTCAAGAGCCTTCCTTCGCTTTTTCGAGACCAGTTCGGCGCGGAGAGTGCCGAAGAGCTTCAGGCGGAGCTGCGCAGTTCGCCCTTCTACGATCGCGTCATCGTTTCGCCCGATATGAGCACCGGCGGCATGATCATCAGTGGTGCCGCTTCCTTCACGGCGAGCGAACGCCGCGACTATATTGCCGCACTGGCCACAGCGGCCAGTCCCCTGAAGTTGGCCGGCTGGTCCGTCCACTGGGCCGGGCCGAGCGTGCTCAACGCCGTGCTTGATCGGGAGTCGGAGCGTGAAAGCCGCCGGCTTCTGCCCGTTGCGGTGGCAGTCTCCTGCTTGATACTACTGGTGGTGCTCCGCTCACCGCGCAAGGTGCTGGCGGCCTGCATCGTTTCCGGTCTCACCCTCCTGATCACCTTGGGTATCATGGGCTGGCTCGGCCTGACGATGAATATGGTCACTGTGGCGCTGCCGCCCGTGCTCTGGGTGCTTTCCATGGCCTACATGGTGCATCTGCTTCGCTATCACGAGACGGCTCTACTGGAGGGTTGTGGCATTCGGGGGGCGGTGGCCCGCGCGCTGTCCGAGTGCGCCTGGCCGTGCCTGCTCGCGGCGCTGACCACGTCGCTGGGCTTCTTCTCGTTATGCACTGCGGGCATGGCCCCGGTCCGGGAGCTGGGCATCGCCGGGGGCATCGGCATTCCCGTCGCCTTTCTTGTGGCCATGGGCCTGGGCCCGGTCCTCATTGTGGTGCTTGATTTGCGCGCCACGGCGCGTGCTCCCCGGATGATTTGGGGTGATGGCACCGGCGCACCGTTGTACGAGCGCCATGGCCGAAGAATTTTGTGGGGCGCCGTCGTCTTCACGCTGACATTTTCCCTGCTCGGCGCACGGGTGAAGACCGAGTCCAATCCGCTGACCTTTCTCGATCAGAGTCACACGGCGGTAAAGGATGCCGCCGCAATCAGCGACAAGTTTTCCGGCCTCTACACCCTGGAGACCGTCCTCCAGCTTCCCGGCTCGTGGCTGGACGAGAGCAATTGGGCGGCGATTGAGGCACAGGTTGCAACCCTCAGCGCGGAGCCAGGCATCGCTCGGGTGATTTCCCCCCTCGACTATCTCAAGAAGTTGAACCAGTGGTCCGCCGGTGGTGCGGGCGAGGCCTACCGGCTGCCGGATAATCGCGAGGCCGCGCGCCAGCTCGTGGAGGCCATGCCCGAGGAGGCCCGGCAGCCACTGACATCGCTCGTGTCGCCCGATGGAACGCGGGTCCGCCTGTCGAGCCTCGTGCGCGTCATGGACGGCGCGGAGCTGCTCGCTATTGTGGCGCGCTCTGATGCCGCACTGGCGGGTGCGCCGGGCGGAATCAACGGCTATCATACGGGCGTGGTGCTTCGTCTCGTGCGGGCACAGTTTGGCTTGATCAAGACCCAGGTCAACAGCCTGGGTCTGGCCGTGGCCGTGGTCTTCGTGTGCATCTGGATCGGGCTGCGCTCCATGAAGCTCATGCTCCTCTCCGTCGCTCCCAACCTGCTGCCCATCGCCGGACTTTTTGGTTCCATGGGTCTCTTCGGCATACCGCTCGATCCGGCCACCGTGATGGTGGCGGCGATTGCCGTGGGTATTGCGGTTGACGATACGCTCCATCTGCTGTCGACCTGGCGTGAGCGACTGCGCGAGGGGGACGACAACCGCGGCGCGCTTCAGGCCGCGCTGGAAGTAAACACGCCCGCGATGGTGGCAACGGCAATGACGGCCTGTGCGGGTTTTCTGACGCTGGGCCTGTCCAGCTTTGCACCGATTCGCTACTTCGGGTTGTTGTCGGCGGGAACCATGGCGGTGGCGGTGCTGGCGGATCTCTGGCTGCTCCCTGTGACGATTCTGTTGGGACAAAAGAAGAAAACTCGGAGCGAGGGAGAGAACGTACCCAAATCATGATGACCATGGATGAACATCTTCGGGAGATTCTCGATCTCCATTTTGACCCGGCGTGGGGAGCGCCCTACTGGCTGCATGCCGCCCGCGACCTGGGCTTTTACCCGAGGCGGGACATCGAGACGACAGATGATTTAAAGCGCTTTCCCGAATTTCCGCTGCACGAACTTGCCACCCACCCCGTGACGGATTTCATACCAAGGCGGTACCACGATCAGCTCTCGGGCTTTGTGACCGCGGAGACGGGTGGGGCAACCGGCGCGCCGAAGTGTACGGCCTATCATCCCGACGATTTCCAGGCCGCGTTCGTCGCACCCTTTGTCCACGCAGCGGAACTGCTCCACTTTCCCCGGGATCGGCACTGGCTCTTCGTGGGCCCCTCCGGTCCCCATGTGATCGGCAAGGCGGCCCGCTACTGCGCGGCGGCCCTGGGATCCATCGATCCCTTCAGTGTGGATTTCGATCCGCGCTGGGTGCGCAAGCTGCCCCAGGGCTCTCTGGGCCGCACGCGCTATCTGGAGCATGTGCTGGAGCAGGCGCTCCGTGTGGCGGCGGTGCAGGACATCGGCGTTATCTTCAGCACGCCGCCCGTGCTGGAAGCGCTGGGCCAGCGCATGCCCGCCGAAGCGCGCGAGCAAATCGCGGGCATCCATCTGGGCGGCATGGCGCCGGAGCCGGGCTTCTGGGAGCGGCTCCGGGAAGCCTTTCCCAACGCGGTTACGTTGTCGGGATACGGCAACAGCCTGGCGGGGGTCTGTCCCGAGGTGTCCCTCCGGGACGGCGACCTGCCGGTCTACGTGGCCCACGGGGCGAGGCTGATTCTCAATGTTAAGGCCGAGCCGGGCGAATCCCGAGGCCCCGTATGCTTTCATCGTCTTGACCGCGCCTGTTTTCTTCCCAATGTGGTGGAGGGCGACGAGGCCGAGCGATGCGACGTGCACTCCGCCGAAGCGATCACGGCAGGCTTTCACGCTAAGGGTATTCGCGATCCGCGACCCGCGGCCGTATACCAGGCCACGCGCCAGGAGGGGTTGTATTGAGTACGCCCGCTGACACCTTCACGGAAGAACAGGTTCAATTTGCCTCGGGACCAAACATGCTGGAAGGTATCTTTGCTTATCCCGATGCGGACGAACCCGAGGTGGCCGTGCTATTGCTGTCCCCCCACCCCCACATGGGCGGACGCATGGACAACAACGTGATCGCTTTTCTCGGGCAGCAGCTTGCCGCGGAGGGCTGCGCGACCCTGCGCTTCAACTACGCCGGGGTCGGCGGCAGCACGCTCGAACTGGCCGAGAACGATTCGCCCTATGAGTATTGGGCGCGCCTTGAAGCGGGACAGAACTATCGCGCCGTAGTGCCCGATGCCGTCGCCGCCCGCAAATTTCTGCTTGCGGCCCTGCCGGGCGTGCCCATCGGGTACGTGGGCTATTCTTTCGGATCCTGCCTGTCCGTGCTTCTCGCGGGACTCCACCCTCCCGCGTGGCTTGCGGCCCTGGCTCCCCCGGTGGCGCGGGCGCCCATGGTCGGCATGGGCGGTCTGGCCATGCCCTGTCGTTTCATTGCGGGTGACAAGGACTTTGCCTTCAATGTCGCTGAATTTGATCCGCTCTACGCGCAGGTGCCCGGAGAAAAGGATTTTGTGCTGCTGCCGGGCTGCGATCATTTCTTTCGCAAGCGCGAAGCCGAAGTGTTGTCCGCGATTCGACCACTGCTGGAGAGGCCCGCCCCATGAGAATCGCCATCGCACTTATGCTGCTGCTCGGCCAATCGGTCTTGGCCCAGACCGGGGTCGAACTGGAACAGGCGACGCGCACCTACGACCGCGCCGCCGCGGAAGCCTTGCTGCCGGTCACCGCGCAAAACAATGACCTTGCGGCACGGACACGCCTGCTTTGCGCGGAATTGTATCGAATCGAGTTCGAGCAGCTTCCCGAGTCTGCGGTAAAGGAGCGTCGCGAGATCGGGAAGACGATAGACGCCCACGCGGACGCGGGAATGCTACTCCTGGAGTCGCTGCCGGATACGAGCGAGAAATTCCGAACCAGGGCCGATCTGTTGGGCACCATGATCCGATCCAACTATCGCGCGGGAAAGATGAAGGGGGAGATGAAGGCGGCGGTGGACGAAGCCCTGCGCCTGGACGCGGCAAACGCGAAGGCGGTCGTGTCGCGGGCCAAAATGCTGATCTTCAATCCCTCCGCCTCGGACAGCGAGCTACAGGAGGGCGAGGCGCTGGTGCGGCGCGCGCTGGAGATCGACCCGGCACTGGAACAAGCCAGGCTCCTGCAGGCCCATGCACTGGAGAGGCTCGGGGAGCGCGACAAGGCCGTGGCGATCTGGGAGGCGTGCCTGCAGGCCAATCCTGCCTGCACACCCGCGCGCAAAGCCCTGGAGTCTCCGAAGCCGCCGGATGATTCGGAGCGCGGGAACGTGAAATAATAGGGGGGCCTTGCGGGGGGCGGCCCACCTATGTGTCCCGCGGGCACTTCTCACACCCTTGACTGGATTGCCGTACTTCATGAGTCCCCACCCTATTGACCCGCCCGGCCCCGGCCGCTTCCGCTCTCTTCGCCCCCTGTTCAAGATGTGCCATGATCGCATCACGCCCGTGATGCAGTGCTTCGCGCGCTATGGCAACATCGTAATGCTGGACGGACTGGACGGTCGCGTCTACCTCATCAACGAGCCGGAAGCCGTGCACGAGCTGCTGGCCGCGTCCCATCGCGATGTGCGCAAGGACACCGGCCACCAGTTGTTCCTTCGGCCTGTACTGCGCAATGGTCTGCTCCTCAACGAGGGGGAAGCCCACCTGAAACAACGGCGCATGATGCAGCCGGCCTTTCACGCGGGACGCATCGCGAAGTACGTGGAGACGATGGTGTCCTTTGCCGGGCGGACCTCGGGGCGCTGGCAGGACGGCCAGCGGATCGACGCCATGAGTGAAATGATGTCCCTCGCGTTGGACATCGTGGGGAAGACGCTTTTTAACTCGGAAATTGCCGAAGACAAGCGGCACATCGCGTCCGCGATCGAAGATATCCTTCGGGCCGACAGCATCCTGCTCTTTCCCCACGGTCAACAGCTCATCCGCCTGCCCTTTCCCCGTGCGCGGCGATTCTGGCGGGCGATCGCCACGCTGGACGACATCGTATTCCGGATCATCGCGGAGCACCGCGCTTCGGGCGGCGAGGGGGATCTGCTCCACATGCTCCTGGAGGCGCGGGACGAAGAAGACGGCAGCGCCATGACCGACGATGAATTGCGCGACGAAGTACTCACCCTCTTTCTCGCGGGCCACGAAACGACGGCGAGCACCATGACGTGGGCCTGGCGGATGCTGGCGGAGAATCCCGAGGTCGAAGCGCGCTTCCACGCGGAAATCGATGGCGTGCTGGGCGGCCGTCCGCCCGTGATGGAGGATGCCGAGCGGCTCCCCTGGACGCGGCAGATCGTGGAGGAGACGCTGCGGCTCTATCCGCCCGCCTATTTCTTCGGACGCGAGACGCTGCGCGAGATTGAGATTCTGGGCTACCGGATTCCACCGGGATCGCAGGTGCTGTTGAGTCCCTTCGCGACCCACCGCGATCCGCGCTTCTTCCCCGACCCTGAGCGCTTCGACCCGGAACGTTTCAGTGCCGAGCAGCGGGACAGCCGTCCACGCAACGCCTGGTTTCCCTTCGGCGCCGGGCCGCGGAAGTGCATCGGCGAACGCTTCGCCATGATGGAGGCCATGCTGGTGCTCGCCACGATTGGACAGCACTGGCGCCTCTGCGCCGAGAATGCGCCACGACCGGCGATTGACCCGAGGATTACCCTGCGGCCCAAAGGCGGCATGCCGCTCACAGTCCGGCGGCGGCGGGTGTAGACGTGGTGTGCCGCCGTGTCTGGGGATTTTTTGTTCCGCGGCCTCCCATCGGTCTGACTTTTGGGTGTACCTTCGGTTCAGCGGTCTTCGTGGGTGCAGGCGGCGTTTCGCGGATGAGTTCCACCACGCCATCGAGATTGTAGAGGCCGCCGTCGTCCTTGAGGTTCTCTCCGACACTGTATAGACGATAGCCATTTTCTACGGCGCGATATCGGATGGACTCCCCACGGTAGGGGTCCGTGGCGATTGATTCTGGAATGCGCCAGGTCAGTTCATCGAGCGACTTTGGGAAAGCGCCATGCTCCGCGCGGAAGGCGTCCACACGCATGGCGATTCTCAAAAAGCGCAAGCGGGATTCCGCCCCAACGTAGTGGTCGGTCCAGTCCATGGGCTCGTACCATGCTATGTCGTAGGGATTCAGCCAGTAGAGGAAATCTTCGAGGAAGTTGAGCGGCTTTGTTCCAGGTGGTGGTTCGCCCAATTCTGGACCCAGGCGACGATACAGTTGCAGCGTGTAGGGCTCGCGTTCGAGGGTGTTGGCGAATCGGACGGGCCAGGGCTTTTCGTGGTCGTCGAGAATCTCGGTGCAAAATCGCATACCGCGCCACTTTTCCCAGGTGCCCCAGGTCCGGACGCCGGGAATGGAGAGGAGGTATTGGTATTTTTGAAGTGCTTCCAGTTCACTTTCTCGGAATACAGGGGGGTCGTTCCCGTAGAAGGCGCCTATTTTCGTGGCATACTCTACACGCTGGGCCAGGGTAAACATCCGCAGGGAACGGTTAAAATCGATTTCCTCCAGGAGCGGATCCAGGGACTTATAGAGCGAAGCCGGGGCATTCTGTGAGCGGACTACTCGGAACAAGAGGGCATTGGCCGCGCGGATAAACGCCGCGTATTGGAATTGCGCGGTTACGTCCGGCATCGGTGCGAGGGTCTGGGCCAGGTGCAGCAGGTTTTGCTGGGTCCGTGCGACCGTGTCCCAGTCCTGGGTATGCATGGCATTCAAGCCTCGAAGCCAGAGCAGGCTATTAAATCTGCCCACGGAATTGAGGGCGGGCCGATTTGTCCAGTTCAATTCGCTGAGGTCCAAGTGGTATTCGGCCGATTTAAATACCAGAGCGTCGTCCAAGGCCGTGAACACGGGCGCGCGTGCCTCGATATAGGCGCTCAATCGGGCCAGTGTCTCGTAGGTGAGGCCGGGTTCATCCAGCGCGCTTTCAAGTCCGTAGCGTTCTGAATCAATGCCAGACTCGTCATAGAAGGTCGCGTACACTTCCGCGGCTTTTAAGTAGGCCATGGCGCCGTTTTCGGCATCCGGCACTTTGGGGTAGTAGGCGTCCAGTTCGGCGGGAGTGAGGGGCTCGCCCTTCGCCCGGATCTCCGCTTCCAGTGTGGCAAGATCGTGTTTGACCCACAGGCCCGCAGCGAGTGTCGCACCGATGTAGAAGACGGCTGTGGCGAGTGTGACGATAAGAAGAGTGCGCTGGACCCGTCGCCAACGTGACGCTTGTCAGGGTGTGTTTGGTGATGCCGTGTTGCGGTACTTCGAAAATAGCCCCATTTCCTATGCCTCCTGATGGGGACACTATAGCATGGGACGGTGCGCTTGGAAAGCGTCTTGAGAGCCGAATTTTAATGCGCAACTTGAAAGCGCGGGACGGTCCCGAACGCCTGGTAGATGTCGCTCAAACGGAGAGGGCTGTTGGTTGTTGGGGCCCCTTTGTATCAGCGGCGGGCCCTTGCGTTCAGGACGGTCCCGTCGGGACGCGTCAGCGGGACATTTTTCGTTGGAGTAGCAGACCGCACATGAACAGGGTCAAGACACCGTTGCCGGCGTTGTGCTGGGTGCCTTTTGCGGGCTGCGTACAGCCTGGAACCTCACCCTCACCTTCACCTTCACCTTCACCTTCACCTTCACCTTCACCTTCACCCTCGCCCTCGCCCTCGCCCTCGCCCTCGCCCTCGCCCTCGCCCTCGCCCTCGCCCTCGCCCTCGCCTTCGCCTTCGCCTTCGCCCTCACCCTCGCCTTCACCCTCGCCTTCACCTTCACCCTCGCCTTCGCCTTCGCCTTCGCCTTCGCCTTCGCCTTCCGCGGCGATGACTTCGTAGAGGTAGTCCCCCGACGCAGCGCTCAGCCGTCCGAGACCGTCCACAGCTACAGCGTGAATGGTATTGGTGCCGGACTGCAGCGGCCCGATGGTGGTGGAGAAGAACCCTTGATTGTCTGAACTGGTAGAAATCATTAGGGAGGCGTTCGCGTAGATCCGGATGCTGAGTCCGGGGCCGGCGCTGCCACTGACGAGGGGCATAGTCTCGATCGATGGACCAAGGGGAGTAGTTCCGCTTAAGGCAGGTGGTGCTGGCGGGAGCTGGCTGGTGAGAAAGATCTCGCGGGCTTCAATGGCCCCCGGTGTGACGATAACATCTATGTTCTGCGTGGTGTAGTTCGGCGCGGTCGCCCGGGCCTGATAGATGCCGGGCGTCAGGAAGGTAAAAGAGTACAGGCTGCTCTCTGGATCGAAATCGGGTGTGATGCCGAGGCCAATACCCGCCTGCAACAAGGCGGGTGTTGCAGAACTTAAGGGCAGGTTGTTTCCCTGATCCTTAAGGCGCAGGTAGATGCTGCCCGGAAACGCGCTCTTGCCCAGGAAGGGCTCCACGATGAAGGGTACCGCGGCCTGCTTCCGACTTTCAGCGCCAGCAAACGATTTGGCATCCGGGGGTGCGGTGCTGAGTCGGGCGAGAATCTCGCCGCTGTTGAAGACATCCCAGTCGTTCAACTGCGCCACCAGGGTCTGGTCCGTGGTGTTGCGCAGCACGAAGGCGTTGTTCAGGTTGATGCCCTTGCCGTCGTCTGTGTCGTCGTCATCCCCGATAAAGCCGCCCACATCGCGGAACTGGTTGAAGCCGGAGACTTCCAAGGCGTTGGCCGAACCGATTTCGGGCAGCGCAACGGGGTCAGTAACGCCGTCGGGCGCGTGGACGTAGATGGCATCGCGGAGGATGCCCGTGAAGAGATTGCGGGTGATCCGTATGCCGGAATCCACAGTTTCCACACCGACTTCCACACCGGTGAACGTGGATTTCTTGATCCGGCCACGCGAAGACTCGGGGCCGGTCACGAGGATACCGGTGGTGTTGAGATTGAGTCCGCCGTCGAAATACAACTCCTCAATTTCCATTTCCACATTGGGGATATAGAGCAGCACGGCGGGCACGGTTGCCCCGGCCGGTACCCGGATGGTCAACCCTTCCAGTTTGACCTTGTCGGCGCCCGTAACGACGTAGGGCGACTCGCCGGGCAGGGGCATGAACTCCACGATGACCTCGCCGTCTCCCCCCTTGCCTTCGGTCTCGCCCACTTGGACCTCGATATCGGGCTGGAACACCAACTGCTCGTTGTAGACGCCGGGCACGACGGAAATCTCATGAACACCCTGGAGTGCGGCGGCATCGATCGCGGCTTGTATCGTGCAGAAGGGGAACTCGTTGGAGCCATCCTGGAAGGTGCCGCAGTTCGGGGAGTTAACATCGACGACAATATCTTCCGCCCAGGTGCGGCTCAACCCCAGCGCCAGCAATACAGGCAGCGCAAAGAGAACCCCACCCCCGTGAAGGATTTGACGTATCATAGCTACCTCTATTTTACCATGACTTTCATGCAGGCCATTGCCGGTTTCCGGCGTGGTCCGCCTTGTGCTGCCCATACTATACCGTCAGAAGTACACCACCGTGGAGAGCAGCAGCCGATGACGCAGTTCGTCATCGTCGAAGCCCGCCACGCCGGGGTTCAGATCACCGTTTACGCCGGGGCCGTAGCGCACTTGCCAGGCCAGGTCGATGTTGACCCGCTGGCCGATGAGCACGCCCGCGCCGAGGGAGAGCCCATAGAATTGATCGGCGTTGCCGTCGCCCTTGCTGAAGTAGTTCCGGCTGGAGCGACCCGAGGCCGGTTCTTCCTCATAGGAAAGGCCGCCGCGCAGGGTCCACAGCCAGGGAAGATCTTCGCCGGGTTCTTTGGGAATGAAAACATATTCCGCGCCCAGCCGGACGGCCCAGGTCGGATCAAAATCCGTTTTCTGAATGGGATTATCCCGATCGGTGCCATCGACCATGGAAAAGCGATGTCCCTGACGATCCTTTACGATGAGATCGTTCCAGTCGGTGCGGCTCACATCCAGCGCCACGGTCAGGCGGTCGTTGGGACGCCACGCCATACCCAGGGCCAGGGTATCGGGAAAACCGATTTCGCGCTTCTCACGGGCCGCGTTCCCGTTGAAGAGGGGCCGGTTGTCGCCCAATCGGAAGCGCAGTTCGCGATCGTGTGCGGTGTAGTCCGCCGTGCCGGTAAAGGCCGTGTCGTAGCGCAGGCCGAAACTCCAGCGAGGGTTGGGCTTCCACAGCAGGCCCAGGGTGAAATTTTCGCCGCTGAAGTCGTCATACGCCTCGCTGGAGACGCCCCGGGACAGCGAAGTCGATGCGCCGAGGAGGGAGACCCCTTTCACCCGCGTCGTCTGCTTCCAGCCGTTGTCCGAGAGAAAGGTGCTGCGCCAGAGATTCAGCGCGGCGCCAACGGATAACTCCCTGGTTAATTCGATGGCGAAAGCGGGAGAAATGGTACTCAGGCTGCCCTCCTGATCGAACTTCAGCGTAGTACGCTGATTCAGCAGCACCGGGGGCTCCAGATCGAGGACGGAGGCGCCGGAAACGCGCCCCTCGAAGGACTGGTTGAAATTGAAGCGGCGCTGATAGCTGAGCGAAACCGTCGCGTTGCGGTCGAAGATGGGTCGGGGCAGGGGCGCGGTGAAACTCAGAAAGTTCAGCTCGGAAAAGTCGTCTTCGAAGTCGCCGCCGAACTCGGGCTCCGAGGTGGCCGAAAAATCATGACGCAGTTTGAGCAGCGATCCGACGATGGCGATCTCGGGCCGTTCCAGTTGTACGAGGCCCGCTGGATTCCACGAGGCCGCAGTCGCATCGTCGGCAATGGCGATGAAGGCATTCGACATGCCCGCCGCGCGCGCCCCCGCGCCCACGGGATCGGGCGTGGGAGGGATGGCGCGATCGGCGCCAAGCCCGCCGGCGTTCTGGGCGGTGGCGGGTAGCGCGACAAGCGCGAGCGCGATGAGGGCGGCGCGATAGTTACTTGGTGATGACAAAGTCTTGCACCTCAATCGCGGCCTGGCCCTGGGGCAGGCGAATGGTCGACAGGGTTGGGGTCACCCCGTCGAACCAGCCTTCGGCAATAACTTCGGCCGGCGCACCGAGCAAAGCGCCCGTTACCGGGTCATGAAGTTCCTCCCCCTGACGGAAGAGGAGACACTTCATTTTTGGGCGTACCCGGTCGCGCTGGGAAAGGTTGGAAATGGCCGTGTCCGCGCCACGGACACTCGCCACCTGGCCCTGAACCCGGGGAAATTCCTGAAGGAAGCGCAGCGCCAGATCGGCCACGAGGGTACGGAGTTCCTCCCGGGTATTGGCGCGCCCCGCGACGTCGGCGTAGCCCAGGAGCTGGGAGGTTTCGAGGCTGATGGCCTGGAGAATGATTTCGACCGATTCCGTGTCCTTGCGGATCAGGCCCACGGCCATCATTTCCGCCGGCACGATGTCGCGGAGGGGCGAAGCGCCATGGCGCGATCCGGCGGCGGCGGCGAGTTCCTGCTCGGTGAGGATTTCCGGCAGGGCATCGCGCGCGACGAGATCAAAACGGCCCTCCTCATAGAGCACCCGGTTTAGTTCATCGGCAATGAAAGTTTCTTCCGCCTGGGCCACGCGGTTGGGGCCCTCCCAGATATTGCCGAGAATGGCGAGGCTCAGGCGGTTCGAAAGTTGCTCCACGTCGGTAAGCACGCGCTCGATATCCACGCGTGTTTCGGTGCGCTTGCCCTGCTGATCTTCCAGCACGGCGATCATGGCAACGGGTCCTGCCGTGGGCAGGGCCACCCGGCGGCTCAGCCGCTGGCTGCCGCGCGCGGGCAATACGTCGACGGGGGTGTCGTTGAGGGTCAGGCTCCGGACGCCCGCCGGTGCTTCAATTTCAATATCGACCACGATTTCTTCGCGCAGGTAGCGCTGGCCGTTGGCGAGATTGGTCAGGGTGACCTTGGGCGTGCTTTCCGTCGTCGGCTGGGCGAGGGTCACGAGGGGCGCGGCCACGGCGGCGATTCGCGCGTCGGCGACTTTCAGACGATCGGCCGGTAGTGGCATCGTGGACGTATTGCCCAATGTATCTTCCGCAACGCACACGAGGGGTTGGGCCAGATCCGGGGCCGTGAGAGCCACGCGAAAGCGTTGCCCGCCGGTGCTCTCCGAGAGCTCTGCGGCCACGCCCGCAACCGTGAGGTGTGCGACACCCGCGCGATCGCTCACCGTGCCCTCAAGAACACCCGGTAGCGTCGCTGGGAGGTCCAGGCTCACCGCCGGGCCGTCGAAGTCGCCGTAGACCTGCCAAGTGCTCTCCGTTTCGAGTCCGGCGACATCCCGTACCCGCACGGCAATCGTATTGGGTCCCGGGGCGATGGCGACCGTGGCGGAGGTGTCGATGGCGCGTGCGGGCGCGCCAATAGTCAGGTCGCGCCCGTCTACGGTGATGGTGTCGATGAAGGTGTTGTCCTCCGCGCGCAACAGCAGGGTGGCCGTACGTGTGGACAGGCTCGCCGCGTGCTCGCCGCCAAACGAGAGTGCGGGGGCCACGGTGTCGCCCTCGCTCAGTTTCTTGCGCGTTTCGCGAAGGTACCATTCGGCTCTGGCGGAGGGCTGCTGTGCCTGGCTGCTTTCGAGGCGCGCGGCGGCTTCGTCATAGGCGCCCTGGTGATAGAGGGCTACGCCAAGCTCCCGATTGGGGAAATACTGCGCCGTGAAATGGAGCCCATAGGTTCGCGCCCACCGCTGATCCAAATCCCGCTCGTTCAGGGCGGTCTCAAAATCGCGCTGGGCTTCGGCATAAAAGCCACCGTCCAGGAAAGAGCGGCCCCGCTCATAATAGTTCCACCAGCGACCCCGAAAGGGGCCTTCGGTAACGCCATAGGCCACACCCTCTTTCTCGAAGCGCGCCGTGTCCATGGCACAGCCGGAAGCGGCCAGCGCGAGCAATAGCAGAGCGCCTTTACGCATCGCCGGCCTCGGTCGGGGGGGTTGCTTCCGCGTGCCAGCCCTCAGTGGGCACGGTCGTGTCTGTAGGGACCAGGGTCACGCCGGCGGTGGACGCGCCAATGGGTTCGGCAACGGTGGCCGAGATGCCTGGCAGGGTATATTCCGGGCCGGGGCCCGTCATGAGCTTCAGCGGCATGCCCGCTTTGAGGCCCGCATCGGTGCCGATGTTGATTCGGAGTCCTTCGTCGGTCTGGCGTACCTGGCCACGGAGCGGATAAGCTTTCTCCAGCGCGGTCACGATAGCCCGACCGATTTCCTTCACCAGAGGCGCCAGGGCCGTCGCACGGTTCAGAGGGAATTCGCCCGCGGGGATGCGGCGACTGGTTTCCACGTCCACGAGAGAGACGGAAAGGGCCTGTTCGCCAAAGACCGTGTTGGCCTGGCAAAGGACGGCCACGCGCGCGCCCAGGAAGCCGCCGAGGCGGATGGTGTCCTCTGGCGCGCTCAGTTGCGCGGAGAGTTCCTGTTCCGAAAGCAGCGATGCGGTAATGCTGCGATCGACCACATCCACGGGCCGATCGGACTGCGCAAAAAGAGCCGTGCTCAGGCGCCAGGGCAGCACATCGGCCAGACCGGAGTCGGCGGCGATGGCGCTGTTGCCCGCGTCTACCGGGGGGATCCACACCCGCATCGGACGACTGGTCCAGCGGTCGGCGGTCTCCACTTCCGGCGCGCGATCGCGGAGATCCCGCAGCCGCGCGATCTGGGCACTCAAATCTTCGCGGGCTTCCCGGGCGAGTTCCCGTTCGGTAATTTCCAAGTAGCCTTCGGCCACTGCGGTGCTCTGGGCGTTGCCCGTGCCCGCCGCGCGTTCAAAGGCGGCGCGGGCCTCGGCCACCTCGCCCAGACGGAAGTGGGCCGTTCCCAGAGACTGCCAGAGCCGGGCGCGCTGCCAGTTGTAATCGAGATCATTCTCATCGAGCTGGGTCAGTCTATCCCGCGCTTCGCTCCAGTGTCCCGCCGAGAGATCGGCGGAGGCGAGCAGGACCGAGGCATAGCTCGATTCATCCTGACGGGCGGCCTCGGCGAGGTCCCGGGGGGCGTCGCTGTCATTGCGGGCTTGGGCCACCGCGGCATGGCCCTCGGCGGCGCGCACGGGGTCCTCGATGGAAGCGAATGCCGTTTCGGCCTCTTCCAGTTTCCCATCGAGCAGCAGTGCATAACCCAGCCCATAGCGGACGCGATCGTCGGCAGCGCCGCCAGCAAGCGCATCCTGAAAGGCTTCGGCGGCGGCTTCATAATTACCCTGTTCCAGAAGGTTCCGGGCATCGGCCTGTGCGGTGTTGCCGCCACTTGAATGAAGGCCCGTTTCCAGCATCGGAAAGAGCACCGCACCCAGCACCAAGGCCAGCAGGGCCGCAGCAAAAGGTAGAAAAACGCGCCGTCGGTCGCGGCCGTCTCGCCTGGCATTTTTCTGTGTCCGGCACGCGCGCAGTGCATCCGCCAGGGCCTTCGCCGAGGGGTAGCGCAAGGCCGGATCCGGCGCCAGGCAGGCATCCACAATACGCTCCAACCGCGCATCGGCATTGGGCATCAAGTCCCGAAGGGGCCGCCAGTGATTTTCCAGAATCGCGGCGGTCGTTTCCTCCGGCGTAGGCCGGTCGAAGGGCAATTGACCGCTCAGGAGCTGGTACAGGGTGACACCCATCGCGAAAATATCGGAGGCCGGTCCGGCGGCTTCTCCCCGCAGTTGTTCCGGCGCCATGAACGCGGGGGAGCCAATGGCCATGCCTCCCAAAGGGGACTGTTGCCGATAGAACCGGGCCAGGCCGAAATCACAGAGTTTGCCGCGCCCGCCATCGCTCAAGATATTCGCAGGCTTGATATCGCCATGGACGATGCCCCGGGCGTGGGCCTGGGCGAGCGCCTCGGCACAGGGGATGAGCAGTTCCAATACCTGGGCCGGGGGGAGACCGCAGGGCGATTCGCGCAGGAGATCCGCCGCGCTCTTGGGGAGCATTTCGAGAGCAAAATAGCAGTTGCCGTCCAATTCGCCCCAGCCGAAGATCTGAACCACACCGGGCTGCTTGCCGAGCTTTGCCAGCACGCGGGCCTCCTTGAGCAGGTCTGCCCGGGCGACGGAGTCCTCCGGGTAGCGGAGCATCTTGAGGGCGACCAATCGGTCCAGATGGATGTCACGGGCCGTGTAAACGGCGCCAAAGCCACCGCTCCCGAGCTTGGACAAAATATGGTAGTTGCCCGCCATCCGGCCCAGCCAGGGATCGGATTGGGCCGTTGCCGGATCGAAGGCCTGGGTTCGCGTTCGCGAATCCTCCGGCGGCTGATGGGGCATGGGGTTGTTAGCTACCACGTGTACTCTTTCCCGGTCCAAAGACAATTCAAGCATGATCGCACATTCGTTGCGCATATCATCGGACGGGCGGTCCGGTGATTCTCTTACATTGACCGCCTCTTTTCCACTCCACTATACTGCGCTGCAATTGGGCGACACGGGAGTGCCATGATCGAGCGAGCGCAATGGACGGTGGAGATCCAGGTGGAATCCGGACCCCATCAGGGCCAGCGGATTCTGCCGTCCGGTCCGGAAATTCGCCTTGGCCGCGGGGCGGACAACGGGGTCTCCCTCGTCGATGACCACACGGTATCCGAGCGCCACGCCCGTATCTATTTGGTTTCAGGTCAATGGTTTGCAGAAGATATTGGCAGCCGCAACGGCCTCTTTGTGCAATCCCTTGACCAGCTTTCCCGTATCACGGTCCCCCTGCCCCTTCAAACAGGGACGGTCCTTGTTCTCGGCGCGACCCGGCTCCGGATCGTGCTGTCGGAAATGCGTCCCATCGCCGATACCTCCCCCGAGAAGCACACCGCATCGACGGTGCTTCATATCGCCCTTTCGGAAGGGCAATTGCGCTACCGGCTTTCCGGCAGCGATCCCCTCTCACGGCAATATGCCGTGGAGTATCCCGCTTCGCTGGCCTCCCGCGTTAGCCGGGACCTCGCCCGGCTGGCCCAGCGCTGCAATGGCGGCGCGCCTGACGGCATGGCCGAACTTCGCGAACTAGGTAGCTTGCTGGGTAGCCAGATTATACCACAACGGGTCCGGGAGCGGCTGGAGGGACTTCCCTCGGATCCGCTGATTGTATCCCACGATAGCGAGTTGATTGACGTGCCGTGGGAGCTGGTGCTTTCAGGGGAACTCCTTTGGTGCGAACGCTTTGCCCTGGGGCGCCAAGTGGTGCTGGGTGACCTGAGCCAGCGGATTTCTTTCCACGAGGCCACGGCGCGGCAGCGGATGCTGATCATCGCCGATCCCCGGAGCGACCTTCCCGAAGCCCGGGAGGAGGCCGAGGCCCTGCTCTGGTCCCTGGAATCCCGGCGCAGCTTACTGGATGTAGACTTTCTGGCCGGGGGACGGGCCACCCAGGTTGCGGTGCTCCGCGCGATGGAATCGGCCGATCTCGTCTACTATATAGGCCACGGGGTCTATGACCCGGAACGCCCCGAAGCTTCGGGCTGGCAAGTGAGCGACGGAACACTGGGGCCGGCGCAAATTCGCGGCCTGTCCCGTCCGCCACGACTGGTCTTTTCAAACGCCTGTAACTCCGCAGAGGAAAGCCCCCAGAAAAAGGAGCACATGGGCCAAGCCCCCAACACCGGCATGGCTTCGGGGCTGCTGCTGGCGGGGGTCGGGGCGGTGGTGGGCGCGCGCTGGCCCATCCGCGCGGAGAGCAGTTCAGCCCTCGCCAATGTTTTCTTTCACCGATTGCTTCGCGGGATTCCCCTGGGCACGGCGCTTCGGGATGCCCGGATGCTAACCCGGCGCACCTGGGGTGACGATGACCTTTCCTGGGCCGCGTTCGTCCTTTACGGCAACCCTGTGCAGCGTCTGGCGCCCATTGCGCCGGATGCGGCATGTAAGTAAACTGCGCGCCATGTCGTCTCATAGTTACAGAACAGATAACGAACTTATCGCGGCCTGCCTGGCGGAAGAGCCTGCGGCCTGGGAAGGTTTCATGGCCCAGTACCGCCGGTTGATCCGGTCCACCTCGGCCCAGTTGCGCGGGCGTTATGAGGTGGCCAGTATTGACACGGATGATCTGGAGCACCACATCTACCAGAAACTGCTGGAAGATGATCGCCGCCGGATCCGGGCCTGGCAGGGCCGGGCCAGGTTCTCCACCTATTTGGTTCAGGTGACCCGTAATCTGGTGATGGATTATTACGCCCTGCGCAACAAGGGCCCGCTGGCGGAGGAGTATCAGGTCTGCGAGGAGGTGGAGCACGACGCGGGCGAAGATGAAGAACAGTCGCTGCGCCGCGCGGCCCTGGAGACGGTGTTGAAGTCGCTTCCGGAGAAGCAGGCCCTGCTGATTCGACTGAGGCTTGAAGGAAAGACCTTGCAGGAGATTGCGGAAATAACCGGCAGGCCGCTGGGTACCATTTCGGTGGAGAACTCGCGGGCGCTGACCAAATTGCGGACGGGCATACTCGCCCTGATGAACGAGCACAACCATGAAGAATGAAAGCACGACATGCCCGGGAAATGAACTCCTGATGGATGCGGCCCTGAACGCGGCGGCGGGTACGCTTCCGTCCGGCGACGTGCGTCGGGCCATCGAACATGCCGCCGGGTGCGCAGCGTGCGGGGAGGCTCTGGCGCTCTATTCGGGGCTTCGCCGGGCGAATAGCCGTCCGGACCGGGATGGCGCCCGGGGTACATGTCTCGATGACAATGGCCTGGCAGAATTTGTCGATGGCGTGATGTCGTGGGAAGACCGCGTGACGGCAGAGGCGCATCTGGCGACCTGCGGGCTGTGCGTGCGAAAGGTTGCCGACCTGCACACCCTCGTTGCGGCGGCACAGCCGACGCGAACCGCGCCCCAGCTTGCACTGGCGTGGCTGCGCGACGGCCTCAAGGTGGTCGGGGCGGCGGTGGAGACCTTTACAGCGGTCCCCCTGGCTGCGGTGCCGGTTTTGGACAGCGCGGTGTGCCCCAAGGTCCTTTCCTGGGATCTGGAAAGTGACGCCGGCCCGATCCGGGTCACCGTGCAGCACGATCGGGGACAGAAAGCCACCCTTCGGTTGGTTCTCGAAAGTGGTACCGAGGCGGGCGCGCTTTGCCGCGTCCACCTGAAGTGCGGTGGTGCGCTCCTGGAAAGCCGTACCCTGGACGCAACGGGCGCGGTCGAGTTTTCGGAGCTTGACGCCGAGGACTATGAAGTCGAGATCGATGCGGTGGGTGAAAAAATGGCCTTCGTGTTCTCCCTTGCGCGGGGAAAGTGATCTTCTCGCCCAATCCGTGCGGCCAATGGTCCTGTGCTTTAACCCCGCGCCAACGTTGCTGCGCCAGGCCAGGGAGCCATGGGCCGCCCTTGGAATCGGACTTCATGTAAGTGGAATCGTGCGCGTACCGTCCAATGGTACAAAAGGCAGGCACTGTGCCCGCTATGGTGTTCAAATTGCATTTGGAGGTTTTCGTATGATGAAACTTACGCGTATGTCCCTGTTGGGCCTGAAGGAAAAGCTCCGGAGTCGGTTGTTGTTGGCGCCGTTGGCGGCTTTCGTTGCCGCATTGGCCTTGTCGGGCTGCCCGCTACCGGAAGACAATCCGCAGGACGGCGCGAAACTGACCATGCTCCTCGCGGCGGAGGATGGCGCCTTTACCGCCACGAAAGATCTGGGCAATAAGGCCCGCGTGGTTCAGCAGAGCGAGATCGCTTCGCTCTTCGTGAACGTCGATGAAATTCGGCTGCGCCGGACCATCGAGGGTGGCAGCGAGCAGGTGACCGTCTTCGCGGACCCGATTCAGATTAACTTGCTGGACCTGGTGGGGGTGAATGACGTTCTCGACTCGGCCGTGGTGCCCGTTGGTAGCTACACCGAGGTGCAGTTGCTCCTTTCGACGCCGCGCTTGACGCTGGCCTCCGATCCCGCGACAGTCCTCGAGAACCTCGCGCTGCTGGATGGTGGCAACCTGACGGTCGCCTCCAGCTTCACGGCTACAGAAAACGGCACGGGCCTGCTGGTCCTTCAGTTGGGCAGCATCAGCCTCGTCTCTCTGGACGACGGTTCTTTCCAGCTTGTCCCCGATCTTCAGGTTGACCTGTTTGATTCCTCCGTCGAGGCGCAGGCTATCGGCGTCATCAGTTCGGTTGACGTAGCCGCAAATACCTTTGTGCTGAAGCGCGACGCGGCGGAACTGACGGTGAGCTTTGATGGCGCGAGCATCTTCAAGCCCAGCGACTTTGATTCGCCCTCGGGTTCGGCTGCGGACCTCGTGGTAGGCCTTAAGGTCTTCGCCTCCGGCAACCTGTCCGTGGATGGCAATCTCCTCGGCGATATCGTGGTGATATTCCCCGATGCCCCCTCGAACAACAACACGAACGACGAGTTTACAATTCAGATCAATGGCACCGGTAGCGACTTGAGCGCCCACGGTGAAGCGGAATACGAAACTGAAGGCGCCCGCCGGAAGTTTAAAGTTGAAGCCGAAGACCTCACCTACAGCGGTCTCGTGGACATCTGGGTGGATGGCGTTCTGATCGCCACGGTCGATACGGCCAGTGATGAGAATGGCGATATCCGCTTCCGTCTCGATACCCGCCTGGGCGACACCCCTCCGGTGGTGACGCGTGAGTCGTTGGTGGAATTGCTTGCCGGTGGAACGGACCAGGTGCTCCTCTCCAGTGCTGCGCCTTCGAATGGCAGCGGTGACGACAACGGTGGTGATGACAACGGCGGTGACGACAGCGACGACAGCTCCGACGACAACGGTAGCGACGATAGCGGCGACGACAGCTCCGACGACAACGGTAGCGACGACAGCGGCGACGACAGCTCCGATGACAACGGTAGCGACGATAGCGGCGACGACAGTGTCGACGACAGCGGCGACGATAGCTCCGACGACAACGGTGGTGACGATAGCGGCGACGACAGCGGCGACGATAGCTCCGACGACAACGGTGGTGACGATAGCGGCGACGACAGCTCCGATGACAGCGGTTGCGACGACAGCGGTGACGACAGCTCCGATGACAACGGTAGCGACGACAGCGGCGACGAC
>JBIJDL010000051.1:0-20784 GCA_044344195.1 Candidatus Hydrogenedentales bacterium | reverse complement strand
GCTCCTATTGAGCCTTTTCGAATTGTTCCTCTGCCTTTTTGTCCTGCCGAGACTCGCCCTCGTGGGCGCCACGGCCAGCCCCAGCACGCTTGCCGCGACCTTCGCGAGCTACGGAAGCGTGCTCGTGTTTTGGGGGCTCATCGCGACGATGAGTTCGATGGCCGCCTTCCCATTTGCACCAGACGGAGGTTCCGGAAGCGAAACTGCGTTCTTTCTGGCCCAGCGCGTTGCCAAGATCTTTTTGCTCGTCATTGCAGCCCGAATCGCCATGGAAAACGCCAGTGACAAGATCGCTCGCAACTTGAGAGCGTTCTAGGGACGACGTCGCCCCGCAATCAAGTCTAGCGAAGGGCGCGAGGAGCGGATCACTGATCACCGTCAGATTTGGAGACTACCCCCCCTCCCCCCCCGCTTGCGGGGGGATAGGGGGGGGGTAAAGCTCGGGCGCGACCTGCTCGATACTTCGACCGCAACGGGATGTCGCGTCACGATCAGACCAGGTCACGACGTCAGACGGCGGGACAGCCTCGCCGGTTATGGTGGTACGTACTCAATTGAATCACGATGGTCACACGACGTACTGACTGCCCCTTCAAATCGCGTGGCGACGCTGTCCCTCGCCGTGGTGTTGCATTTCGCCCGGCCCGCTCGCTAACCTTCCTCGATACTTGAGCATTGAATTCCAACATGGGAAATGCGGCACGCCATGAATCGATCCCTTACGCTGTTCAGCCTCGCACTTATCGCGACGATGCTCCACGCCTGCGGCGGCAGGGACCCCAACACGGTGGTCGTCTACACGGCTCTGGACGAGATCTATTCCCGGCCCATCCTTGATGCTTTTGAAGCGGAAACCGGGATTAACGTCGAGGCGGTCTACGACACCGAGGCCTCCAAGACCACGGGGCTGGTGACGCGGCTTATCAGCGAGGGGACGCGTCCGCGCTGCGATGTGTTCTGGAACAACGAGTGCGCCCAGACGATCCGGCTGAAGGAGCAGGGGCTCCTCGAAGCGTTCACACCCCAGGCCGCCGCCGCCATCCCGGCGCAATACAAAGACCCCGAGGGCTACTGGACAGGATTCGCGGCCCGGGCCCGGGTCATCATCTACAATACCGACCATGTGGCGATGCCACCCGCTTCTATCCACGATTTGATTCGGCCGGAAAGTCGGGGCAAAGGCTGTATCGCCCTGCCGCTCTTCGGCACTACGGCCACCCACGCCGCCGCGCTCTATGCCCTGTGGGGCCCCGAGAAGGCCTTCGATTTCTTCAAGAAACTGAAGGAGAATGAGATCGCCATCCTGGCCAGCAACGGCGAAGTGCGCGACCGCGTGGCCCGGGGCGAGTACGCCTTCGGCTTCACGGATACGGACGATGCGAACGGCGGCATCGAGGATGGCCTCCCGGTCCAGTGGCTTCTCCCCGATCAGAAGGACCTGGGCACGCTGCTCATCCCCAACACCGTGTCGCTGATCAAAGGCGCGCCCAATAGGGAAGGCGGAAAGCGATTGATCGAGTATCTGCTGAGTCCAGCGGTGGAGCAACGTCTCGCCGAGGGCCGATCTATCCAGATTCCCTTGAACCCCGCCGTGAAGGCGCCCGAAAAATTGCCCGCCATAGCGGACATCAAGGTGATGGACGTGACCTATGCCGCCACCGCTGCACAGATGGAGACAGCGGCCACCCAACTGCGGGAACTCCTCCTTCGGTGAAGACGCCGCTGCGCTGGTTCTATCGCCTCGGCGTCTTCGCTGTGTATGCGCTCTGCGCCGCGCCTGTGCTGGCCATGCTTCTTCCCCTCCTGCTGTCGCCCCTCGATTCAGCCCGCGATCTCATCGACCTGCTGAGTTCGGGCCGCCTGTGGGGGCTCTGGGCGAGCACCTGCGGCACGGCCCTGACCACCGCGCTTCTCGCCACCGCCATCGGCGCGCCCCTGGGACTCCTTCTCGATCAACCGAGCTTCCGGGAGCGGGCGTGGCTGCGCCTGCTCCTGACCATGCCCCTCCTGCTGCCGCCCCATGTGCTGGCCGTAGCCTGGGTCGATCTGCTGGGGCAACAGGGTATCGTAAATGGCCTCGCAGACCGATGGGGTCTGCCGCCTCATCCTTTTCCCCTGTATTCCGCTGCGGGCGTTGCCGTCGTACAAGCGCTCAGCATTTATCCCATTCCCCTGTGGTGCTTGTGGAACGCCGCGCGCCAGATCGATCCGGCGCTGCCCGAGGCGGCCCGCAATCTCGGCGCGGGCCCCCTCGCGCGGATGCGCCTGCTCCTGCCGCTCGTGCTCCCGGCCCTGATATCCGGCGCGTTGCTGGTTTTCGTGCTGTCCCTGCTGAGCTTTTCCATTCCGTCCCTCCTCCAGACACCAGTATTCACCGTGGAGATTTTTACCAGCTTCAACAGTTTCCTCGACCAGCGCCAGGCCGCCGTAACGGCCCTGCCCCTCGTCGGAACCGGCATCGCGGCCCTGGTCGTCGCCATGCGGCTTCACCGGCGCTCCACTCCTGCATCGGTACCCAGCCAGACCCGAAGGGAATGCGCGCGCGGCACAGCGGCCCCGTGGATTTGGCTCACCATCGCATCCGTCGCCCTCGTGGCCATCGCCCTCCCGCTCTTCGCGCTGGCGTGGCGCAGCCTGCCCCCGGCCGCGCTCCTGGCCGCGTGGCATACCGGCACCGGGGAAATCGGGACCAGCCTTCTCCTGGCGACGGTCGGCGCGACGCTCATGATCGCCCTCGCCCTGCCCCTCGCCTGGGCGACATCGCCCGGGTGGGCCCATCTCATTCTCCTGCCCAGCGCCCTGGCGTGGCTGGCTTCCGGCCCCGTCTTCGGCGTCGGCCTGATCCAGTTTTGGAACCATCCCGGACTTCAAGGCTGGGTATATGATCACTTCCCCATCCTCGTAATCGCGGCGTCCGGTCGCAATTTCATCTTTGCGTGGCTCGGGTGCCGCCTTGCCATCGCATGGCTTCCGGGCGAGACCACGGAAGCCGCGCGCAACCTCGGTGCCTCCCCATGGCGCACCTTTTGCGCCATCATGTTGCCACAGTTGCGACGCCCGCTGCTGGCAGTCTGGGCATGCCTCGCCATACTCATCATGGGCGAAGTGGAAACCACCGTGCTCGTTGCTCCCCCCGGCTGGGTTCCCGTCTCCCTGCGCATTTTCACACTCATGCACTATGGCCCCGCCGCCGCCGTCTCCGCGCTGGCTCTCCTTCAGGCCCTGGCCACCGCCGGACTCCTCGCCGCTGCGGGATTTCTCAGCGAAAAGTGGAAGTTTACTCGCCCGACAAAAGCCGGTATCATAGTTCGGGTGGAAACCAATTCCGTGTAAGATCTTAGATGATGATGGCGTCGCGAGCCGAAGTGCACGAAGCACGGGGTTCCGTGGCGATGGAGAATGATTCGGTGGGACCTTCGGCCCTCGGCCCAGGAACGTATGCACGATCCCCGCGCTCAGCGGTTCGGGAAGGGCGGTGCCATGCGTGACGAGGATAGCTTCGAAGGGGGGCACATTGATACGCCTTTCCCCGACAGCGAAGTTCAGAGTAGCAGCCGCCGCCGACATTCCGATCCCATCGACACGCCTTATCCCGCCGATGGCTTCGCGAGCCGCCCCCAGCCCGTTCACACCCCCGAACCCCGTTTCTGGCGTTTGCGCCAGCGGGTAAATCCCTATTTCATGGGCCGGGAATCCCTCCTCGCGACCCTGCACCATACCTTCCAGAGCAAACCCATCGTCCATCTGCTCGGCCCCATGGGCTCCGGCACCACCCAGACGGCCCTGTCCTACGCATTTCGCGCGCGGGCCAACTTTGACGGGGCTTTCTGGATTGACGCCAAGGACCCCACTCTGGCGCGACTTGACCTCGTCCGGGCGGGCCGAGGTCTCGATGGAAAGTGGAATGATGAAGCCCCGATCCAGGACCAGCTCGCCGCCATCAAGCACTGGATGGGAACCCATCTGCGCTGGCTGCTCGTCTGCGATGGCGCAACATCCCTGGAGCACCTGCTCGCGCTGATCCCGGCCCAGCCCAATGGCCGCGTCCTCATCACCGGTCACACCCCCCTCGATGACGAACGGGTGACCGTGCTGAAACACCCGTCTTTCCCCCATCCCGCAGCCTGTCTCTTTCTGGCCCACCGAAGCCAGCAGCAGCGGGACGAACACGCCTCCGCCCTGGTGCGCCTCTTCGGCCATGCGACCCTGCCCGTATTTCTGGCGGGGGCCTTCTGTCACGTGACGTCAACGCCCCTGCAGGACTATCGGCAGCGCATTGACGCTTCACTGGCAAAGCACGACCCGCCCCACTCGGCCAGCGACCTCGAACAAGGCGTTCTGGCCGCGGTCGAGCAATCGCTTCACTATCTATCGGAGCGGGATCCCGCCGCGCTGGAA
The DNA here is from genome assembly GCA_044344195.1 of Candidatus Hydrogenedentales bacterium. Lineage (GTDB taxonomy): Bacteria > Hydrogenedentota > Hydrogenedentia > Hydrogenedentales > JAEUWI01 > JAEUWI01. Next base: position 16,386 of record JBIJDL010000051.1, on the reverse strand, counting down.
ATGATCGCCCTGTGCGCCTATATGGACCCAGAGGACATCGCTCTGGCCATGCTCTGCGACGGAGCCCCCTTCCTCCCGAAGCGTCTCGGCGCCTGCGTCTCCAGCCCCGACCAGCTCAATGCCACGCTCACCCTGCTGCACAAGCTGGGCCTGGTCCAGTTTGAGCAGAACAGCATTACGGTACACCCTTGCATCCAGACGGCGACCCGGTTCTTGCTGGGTCGGGAGCAGGAGTTTGCGTGGCTGATGACCGCGCTGCGGGTCGTCCGCGAAGCCTTTCCCGTAGAGAGCCGCTACGCCCAGCCCATTCCCGCATGTTCGAATCTGGTTCGCCACACCCAGGCGGTCACGTTGCGGAGCGAACACGCCAACCAGCTCCGGGAAGGGACAGGCCTGCTGCTGAACCACACCGGCCTCTACCTCCATGCCTGCAAAGAGCACGCGGCGGCCCGCGACTGCTTCGAGCGCTCGATCCGCTGCGCCGAGACCCTCTACGGCGCCGTGCATCCGACCATTGCCGCCCGGGCCAACAGCCTGGGCGTAATCCTGCAGGATCTCGGCTGCTTCGAGGAGGCCCGGGCCTGCTACGAGCGCGCTTTCCGGGTCTGTGAGGCGGTTTATGGTCCCGCGCGCGATGCCGCTCTGGGTCCCGCCCACCGCAGCATGCTCACCATGCCCAGCCGCAACCTCTGCCAGGTCCTGGAGCTCATGGGCGATGTCCGCCGGGCAAAGATGGCCTACCAGCACGCGATCAAGGTCTTCATGGAGGTTTACTGCTGGAATCACTCCCTCGTCGCCGAGAGCATGAGTGGCCTGGGGCAGCTCTTCATCAAGGAAAAGGACTACGTCACGGCCCGCCAGTACTTTCAGAAGGCCATCCAGGCGGAAGAGCACGCGGAGCAGCCGGAATTGGGCAATCTCGGCAAGTTCACGCGCAACCTCGCCCAATGCCTCCTGGAGCAGCACGACGCGCCGGGGGCCTGGGATCTGTATGAACACGCGCTCCACATTGATCGCGATGACTACGGGCCTGTCCACCGCCATGTGGCCGCGGACCTTATGGGTATGGGCAAGTCGGGACGGGCGCTGAATCGTCATGCCGATGCGCAGCGGTGCTTCGATGAAGCGCTGGCGGTTTACAAGGCCCTCACCAGCCAGGCGACCCGCGAGAAGGCCGCCGTATGGCGGCAAAAGGGACGGGCCTTCATGGACGACCGTGACTTCGACAAGGCGGTGTATTGCCTGAACGAGGCCCTCGTCACGACCCGGCTGGCCGAAGGGGCGGATTCTCCAGCGCTGGGGCCGGACTTCATCTATCTGGGTCGGGCCCTGGCGCGTCTGGGCCAGCTCGCCGAAGCGGAAGACGCCATGGCCGAGGCGTTGAAGCTGCATGAACGCACGCCGTGGATGGATGACGACGCCCTGGTCAGCCTGTATTCACGGGTTGGAAAGATCGCGAAGGAATTGAAGCAGTTGAATCGGGCCGCTGAATATCTCCGCGCCGCGATGACGCTGAACGAAGCGCGCTACGGACGGGAACACGAACAAGTCGCCGCGGATGCCTTCGGCCTGGGCAACCTCTATTTAGCCTTGAAAGACCCCGAGTCCGCGCTGGATTACTTTCAGGCCGCCCGGGACATCTACGCCGAAACCCGCGGACCCGACGATCCCAAAACCCTGCGCGCAGCGCAGCGGATCGAAGCGCTCGGGCAGGTACGGTATTGAAGGATGAAGGATGAAGTTTGAAAGATGAAGGCTGAAGGCTGAAAAATAAAGTTTGAACAGAAAATCAACCGCGCTACCCCCCCATCCCCCATCCCCCATCCTTGATCATTCATCCTTCAGACCTCCACTTCGGGAATATCGGATCGCTTCATGAAATCGCGGCAGATCACGAAGGGCGCGATGAGCGGCGCTTCGTCCAGATGGACCTGCCAGCATTTGAGCACGCCCGTTTCATCGCCCGTCAGGCAGTAGCGGCCATCCTGGCTCAGTGCAACGGGCGCCGTCCCCTGAAGGCTTCGAATGCACTGGCCGGTTTTCATGTCCCACATTTTCAAGGTGCCCTGGGCGGAGGCCGACAGGATATAGCGGTTCATCTGGTCGATGCAGACGCCGTGGACATCGGTCTTATGGCCGCGGAGCGTATGGATGATTTCACCCCGGCCCAGATTCCACACGCGGATGTTGCGCCCGCTCGTGGTGACCACATAAGGGCGGGTGTGGCTCACGGCCATGGACACGACGGGACCCTTGTTCTGGGTGTATCGCTTCAAGAGTCGCCCGTCCCGAATATCCCATACGGCCAAGTTTCCCGACTCGTGCCCCGAGATGGCGTAGGCGCCATTGGAACTTACCGCCAGACTGAACACCGGTGAGTCCTGGGTATGCCAGGCATGAATGCAGGCACCGGTGGCGAGATCCCAATGGCGAATGGTGCCATCCTGTCCGCCCGAGATAAGCACGCGCATTTCGTCGCAGAGATCGAGACTCAGCACGGGGCCTTCATGCCCTTCGAGCACGCGCTGGCCTTCACCCCGGGCAAGATCCCACTGCCGAATCGTACCGTCCGCCCCGGCCGAAAAGGCGATGGTCTCGGCGCGGCGCACGGCGAAGGCGTTGACCGCGTCCGTATGGCCGTCGAGGGTTCTCAGCAATCGGTGGTCGCCGCGCTCCCAGTAGCGAATCTTGCCCGCAAGACAGCCAGAGAGAAAATGGCTCCCGTCGTTGGAGAGATGGACCGCCGTCAATGCCGTGGAGTGGGATAGGAACTCCCAGGTCTTCTTCTTGTCCTTGGGCATGCGCTCGTGCGATATGGCCATACCAAAGGCCACCTCGCGGTTTCGCTTGTCGGCATCGCTCAAATTGTCCAGGACGGTGCAGGCCGCCGCCGCGTCGCCCCGCTCCACCAGCACACGGGCCAGGAGGTACGGCGGCATCCAGTGCCCCTCGTGGAGGGCGCAGAGGCGATACAGCTTTGCCACAACCTCGTTGTCGGATATTTTCCCAATCCGCCACTGGTGCAGCGCCAGATTGTAGCGCGCCTCGATATGATTCGGGTCCGCGCCCCGGATTTCGGTCCACAAGGCCTCGGCTTCATGCGCCTGCCCCAGATCCGCCAGGGAAACGGCCCGGTTGTTCATAAGATCGAAGTTGTGCACCTCCAATTCGTGACTCGCACGGTGATACACCCGCCCGAGTTCCTGGCGGTATACATCTTCGATCAGCCGGGCCAATCCGAGCATGCCTTCGGGGCGCGCGGAGGGCTCGACCTCGAAACACTGTTCGAGTACCGGAATGAGCGACTTCGGAATGCGCGGAACCTCGGGATAGCGGGCGCCGTACTGTAAGAGGGTTTTCATCGTGGAACGCGCCTCCTGGCCATCGTGCCAGAAGACCTCCCCGCTGAACATTTCCAGAATGGCGAGTCCAAGACTCCAGACATCGCTCTGGGCCGTTACTTCGTTCAGGCGCTTGTAATCCGGCGAGCTGTATACGGGCGTACCGCCCAGGGGGCCCCAGCGAATCAGTTTGCCCGGGCTGCTCGAATCTGGATCGCGTTCCGCGACCCCCACGCGGGCCAGACCGAAATCCGTCACCTTGACCTCACCCGTCTTCGCGACCAGAATGTTCTTCGGCTTCACGTCCTGATGAACCACTCCGTTGACATGGGCGTGATTCAGTCCCTTGCACACCTGTATGATGATGTCGAACATCCGGTGCAGCTTTTCTTCCGTCGAACCCCGATAGAGGCTCTTGTCGCGGATCATGTTACCCAGATCGGGGCCGTCCACATACTCCACAAACACCCTCGGAATGTCGCCGAGGCGACGGACGCAATAGCAGATGACGGTATTCGGGTGCGGCGGCAGGTTCACCCAGGTTTCACATTCGTGTTCAAAAGTCGCCACCCAGCCCCGCTCCTCCACCAGCCGCTCCTTGGGGCTCTTCACGGCAACATCGATGCCCCAGCCCCGGTGGTGAACCCGATGAACGACGCCCATGCCCCCACGCCCGAGCTCATCACGCACATCGTAGAGTTCCATCAATAAATCGCCCTTCTCCCACTTAAATGGGATGGAGGCCGCATCGTAGTGATGGAATTCCTTCTTGTCTTCAGGATGCACCGGAGGCGTGACGCTGTTGATGGTCACATAGATGGGGAATTCACAGGCGGTGCATCGACACATCCGCCCGAAATGCCGTTTTCGCACACGCATGGTGTTGCCACATTTACAAGTGACACTGTACCGTTCTATTGTGGACCGTTTTGTCGCCACTGCATCGCCCCGTACCCCGTTGGTCCGACAAATTTCAGACCAGGAGGCCGTTTTCTGGCACCGGACACGGCAAGCACACCGATCCAGCAAGACCTTGTACTACAAAGGCCCCTCCTCCACCCTTATGATACCACTCTGCCCCCCATTTTCACCACACTTGTTCGCACAATTATCAAGTAGGTCACAATTCGATTTGCGCACAGTAGAAAAAGGGCGATTCGAAGCCCAAGCTCGTCCAGCGTGCCCGACAGGACCAACAGCAGAACCATCATCAGAACCCGCCCGATCGCCAGGGGCACTTCACTGGCGCACATGTACTCGATTCGCTCTGCCGGGTCACGGACGCTGCCATCGATGATATCGAGGCGAATGCTGGAATAAGGAATCATGTAAAGCGGCTCCGCAATGGAACGGATGAAACCGAAGACAATGAGGGAGACGATGCTGATCTCCCAGCCGATGATGGCCCCGGCCGCCACGAGGGAAACCGTGCCCCAGAACATGTAGGCGCGTCGTGTTTCCCTTCGTACGCGGCGCCCGGCATAGAAGGAAACGGCGATACCGGCCAGATACTGGAAGGAGGTGAAGGCCCCCACCGTTGCCGCATTCCCGGTCTTCATATACATGGCCAGCCCGAGCAGGATATAGAAGATGTGAAAGGAACCCGCCTGGGTCACCGAAGCCCACATGACCAGGCGCCAGTCCCGCTGCTCCTTTCCCGGAAAGAGGGCCCGGCCGAGATGAAAGGGCCGACACTGGCTGTCGGCCGGTACCCAGGCGCTCGCGACGATGCTGCAGAGGTACAGGCCCACCGCCGTGGCAAAGAGCACGTAGTAGCCCCGCTCCTCGCCGGGCACGAGATAGAGGATCAGGGCGCTCAGGGCCGGGGCGGCAAAGCGCGACGCCCCGGTCACTGCGTTGAGCCATCCGAAGAAATAGTCACGCTGGGCGGCATTGACCACGTCGTAGTTGAAGGTGTTGTTCCCCGCCCAGAAGAGCCCCCAGGCGATGCCCAGAACCCCGCCGAGGGCCACGGCGTGGTTCGCGGCTTCCTGCTGCATGTACAGGAGCAGGCCGTAGTAGATGGCGTGGAAGGCGACGCCGAGCCGGAACACGTGGAGCCGGTCGAAGCGCTGGGCGTACCAGCCGGAGAGGAGGTAAACCACGGGGGTCACGAAGTACAGCGCGAGATAGTGGTAGCAGACCACCTCGAAGCGAAGGCTGTGGATATAGAAATAGACGCCGACGAACACGCTGCAAAGGGCATCGGCAATATTGTAGAGGACGTTGAGGAGGAGAACAACCCTGGCATGCTTCGCCAGGCTGTGAGACGTGGGCACGTAGTGGAACTCCGGGCGAAGACGTAGGGCCAGCGTGCCGCATCGGAACGCGCACTTACTCCGAATTATTGATAAGTGCGGGTCACAATAACAAGAATCCGATCACACCTTCTTCTGGTAAAACACGGATCGGAGATAGCGCTGGGGTTCATACTCCGGACAGAGCCCCGTGATGGACTCTGTGGATCCGATGATAAGCGCGCCGTCCCGTGCGAGCGCCCGCCCCAGGTTCTGGAAGAGTTTAATCTTGTCAGGTTCTGTGAAATAAATGGCCACATTGCGGCAGAAGATGAGGTCGAAGGGCGCCGTGGCCGCGACCGGCTCCAGGAGGTTGGCCCGGCGGAATGTGGTGGTGGCACGGAGTTCGTCCCGCACTTTCCAACGGTCCCCTACAATCTCGAAGTGTTTGTTGAGCTTTTCCGGGCTCATGCCCCGGTCCAGGTCGGAGCGCAGGTAATGGGCATAACTCGCCTGGGCCACGGCTGCGTCGGAAATATCGAGGCCCAGAATCCGGATATCGTAGCCCCGAAAGTCCCCCAGCAATTCTTTGAGAACGATGACGGTGCTGTAGGCCTCCTGGCCCGTAGAACAAGCCGCGCTGAGGATCCGAATGGGCACCGGTTTGATGTTCGCCTTGGTGCGCCGATCGATCAACTCGGGGAAGAGTTTGTGCTGGAGCAGCTCAAAGGGCGAGGTATCGCGAAAGAAGGAGGTCTCGTTGGTGGTGATGGCGTCGATCACCTTGCGCTTCAGGGCCCCCGAGGCGTCGCCCTTGACCTTGTACAGCAACTCCGACCAGTTGCCCGCGCCGGTCTCGCGCATGAGCACGGAGAGCCGGGTCTCGATCAGATAGGCCTTGGAGTTGTCGAGGAAGATGCCGCAAAGCTCCATGACATAGCGGCTCCACGCGGTGAGTTCGTCTTTGGTAAGTTGAACGGCCATCAGGGGCGCCCTCCACGGACCAGCGACGTAATCTTGCTCGCGATGGCGTCCAGTGGCAGAACGACATCAGCCACCCCGGCATCCACGGCGGCCTTCGGCATGCCCCAGACCACACTGCTCGCCTCGTCCTGGGCGATCACATGGCAGCCATGACGTTTGAGCAGGCGCAGGCCCAGGGTCCCGTCGCTGCCCATTCCCGTAAGGATAACCGCCAGCGATCGCCCTGGATAGTGCGTGGCCGCCGACCGAAAAAGGTAGTCCACCGCCGGCCGACAATTGTTCTCCGGGGGATCGTCTGTAATCTGGATGATCTTCCGGCCATCGGGGCCGGGCGCGATGCGCATCTGGCGACCGCCGGGCGCGATATAGACCGTGTTTGGCTCCGCGATCTCCTCGTGAGCCGCCTCGCGCACACGTAAAGCGCACTTGGCATCGAGATTTTCCGCCAGTGACTGGGTGAAGAGCGGGGGCATGTGCTGCACGATGAGGACAGGGACACCGAGGTTTGCGGGCAGCGCAGGCAGAAGTGTCGCGAGGGTGTTGGGTCCGCCCGTGGAAACGCCGATGAGGAGCATTTCCGGCTTCTGGGTGACGGGCACGGCTCGGGACGGGACCACGGAGATGGCGGCGGCATTGGACGGCACGGGCGGAGATGGCGGTGTCGCCGTGGTGATGCCCCGCAGAATCCCGCGCACACCAAGCCGGAGGGAGAGGGCCTTGACCCGGGGCGTGAGCTCCTGACGAAGTGACTCCCGACTCTTTTCCGCGCCGGATTCGTCCGGCTTCGTGATGAAATCAAAGGCGCCACGCTGCAGGGCCTGTAGCGTCAATCGCCCGCCGTGGAGCGTCAGGGCGCTGACCACAATGACGGTGGGCGCACCCTGCATGCCCTTCAAGGCATCCAGCACGGCCAGCCCGTCCATCTCGGGCATCTCCATGTCCAGGGTCAGCAAATCGGGCTTCAGCTCCTGTACCTTTTGCAGGGCAATCTTTCCATTCTGCGCCAGGCCCACCACCTCCACCCCCGGCAGGGAACTCAGCACTTGCTCCATTACGCGCCGGAAAAGAATGGCGTCATCCGCTACTACAACTCTCAATTCACTCAACTCCCGCAGTGTCAACGGCACCGGATGCGCCGGACCCCCTTGGTAAATTCGCCTTTCATCAGGCAGGGCGAATCAGGCTTCGCCACACCCGCCTTCACGCCAGAGAATCTTCCCAGCGAAACAAGGTCGCCGGGTCAAGCACGGCGGTGAGGCGCTCATTCTCCCGCCACACACCGAGCAATCGCCCGCGCAATGCCGGATCGAGGCTGGCCGGCGGCGCGCTCAGGCTCTGCTCCTCAATGGAGATGGCATCGGTAACCGCCTCCACGAGAAAGCCGAAGGACTCCCCCTGGCTCTCCATAATGAGTAGGCGACAATCGGGTCCAATGGCGACACTGCCGAGGCCGAGATGGGTCGCCATGTCAATCACCGTCACGATCCGGCCCCGCAGATTACGGATGCCCACCACATCGCGCGGCGCACCGTGGACGTGGGTCAACTCCCCCACCTTCACCACTTCAAGCACCAGTCGCGCGTCCACGCCAAAAGAAGCATCACTCACCGAAAACCCGGTGATCAGCATGCCGTCTCCATTTTCGCTATCGTATTCCATATTATGAAGATTCCTTTCTTATTCCCGTGCCCCGCGGCGCGGCGCGGGTGCTGAGTTTAAACTTTGAACTGGCCCGCAAGGGCGCGGAGCTCGGCGGCGACTTCGGAAAGGCCTGACGCGCTCGATTGCACCTGCTCGCCGCCCGCTCGTATCTCCACCACCACCTGGCTGATCCCGGCGATGTCTTCCGCCATAAGCCGCGACACTGAGGCCGTCTGCCCCACGCGTTCGTTCGCCTCCTGCACACCGGCCGAGGCCTGCGAGATGTTGCCGGCCACGTCTTTCGTCACCACGGCTTGCTCTTCAATCGCCGCCGCGATTCCATTGACCAGATTTCCCACTTCGGCGATGACCGCGGTGATGCGTTCGATATCGGCGATGGCCGTGCAGGCCGCGCCCTGTACGCCGTCTATTTTAACCTTGATATCTTCCGTCGCCTGCGAGGTCTGCCGCGCAAGCTCCTTGATTTCGTTGGCCACCACGGCGAAACCTTTGCCCGCGGCCCCCGCGCGCGCGGCCTCGATCGTCGCGTTCAGGGCAAGCAGATTGGTCTGGGACGATATATCCGTAATGGTCTCCGTGACCTTCCCAATCTCCTGGGCGGCCCGACCGAGTTCCAGCATCATCCGAGAGACTGTCGCCGCCTGCTGGGCCGCATCAAGACTGATGTGGCGGGCGCGCTCCGCGTTCGACGCGATCTCGCCGACCGTGGCGCTCATCTCCTCGGTGGCCCCCGCAACCGATGTCAGATTAATCGCGGCCTCCTCCATACTCGCCGCCACAGAAAGCGTATTGGCACTGGCCTCCTCGGCTGCGGCCGCAACCGTAGCTGTCCGATCGGAAAGGAGACGCACACTGTGCGAAGTCTGTTCGCTGACCACGGACAGGTCGGAGGCCGATGATGCGACGGACTGGGTCATGGAGGCTATCTTCCCCACAATTCCCTGAAGTTTTTCTACAAAGCTGTCGAAATAGGAGGCGAGCTCTCCGATCTCGTCGCGGCTCGACAGATTGAGCCTCTTCGTCAGATCTCCCTCGCCCTGGGCAATGTCCTTCAGCATCTCGGCCACATTGCGAATCGGCCGCGTGATGCCGCGGCTGATCACTACCGCCAGACCGATAGCCGCGGAGACACCGATCAATAGAATAATCAGGGCGACCAGGCCGTCGGAACGCAGCGACGCGATGCGAATTTCAAGGAGCCTGTCCAGTTCCGCGACGGCCACATCCCATCCTCGAAAATTCTGCTCCAGCGCGTTCTCGCAGAGAGCGGAGAAGGCTTCGTCACTCATATCCCCACTGCCGCCGGCGCGGGCCTCTAGCGCATCCGCCAGGGCCAAGGCGGGTTCCACCGCGCCGGAGAGTGCCGTGGGCAGGTTACTGGCAAGGCTCTCGCTCACCCCATTCGCGCCGGCATCCTCATTCAGTGCCGTGTCCATATCGGCCAGAATCCGGGCGATATCCGCTTCGCGCAGCATGGTCGCCTGTACGGCCAGGGCGATCCGCTGCTCCTGAGTGAGCTCCACGGCGCCAAAGAGCGCGCGCATGTCCGCACCGATCCGCGCGATGCGATCCTGCATCTGGGGCATGGCGATGAGGGTAACGTCCATCAGATAGTAACTGTCGAGGTCCGGATCCAGAATGAGATTGGAGGTATCGCCCGCATGGGTAATCATCGTCCGCAGATCGGCGACCAGATCGGCAAGTTGTTCCGGGGTCATGCCATCGCCGGCCCCTTTGATCTCGTCCCATTTCCCGGCCACCGCCGCCGCGCTCGCGTGCTGGCGCTTTCGCTGGGCCAGCCCCTCCGGCGTGAAATCGAGGGCCTCGCCCAACTCACCGTCCACGGCGACCAGGCTGGTAAAGGCGCCGTCGATGTCGCCGGTAATCCCTGCGGAGTATTCTCCCTGCACCCGGGCCAGGCTGAGTTTGAGCACGGGCTCCAGCACCCCCTCAAGCGCTCTTTGATAGGCGTTCCCCAGCAACTCCTGGCGCGCGAAAGCCATGTCCTTGTTAATGCCCGTAACCATGAAGTAGAGCAACGCGATGATCAACGGAAACGTTGCAACGGCGATCATCAGTAAACTTCGGTACGCGAGCTTCATTCAGTGATTTCCTTCCATTTAGACACTTAAGTACGTTTCAGCGACACGGTCCCGACCATCTCCTCCACACGTGGTGTGGTGTACAGGGTTCCCACCATGGCTGCCCCATGGAGAAAACCAACCCCTCCGGAGCTGCCGGAACGGCCGCCTCCCAGCAGACCGTCCCGGCACTCACCGAAATCAACTTCAAACTTTGAACTGGCCCACGAGGGCATTCAATTGCGCGGCGGACTCGGAAAGGCTCGCTGCGCTGGACTGGACCTGTTCTCCACCCGCTCGAATCTCGGCAGCGGCACCGCTGACACCCGCGATATCTTCCGCGATCATCTTGGACACCGAGGCGGTCTGGCCTACCCGCTCATTGGCCTCTTGCACACCGGCGGAGGCCTGGGCGATATTGCCCGCCACGTCTTTGGTCACCACGGCCTGCTCTTCAATCGCCGCTGCGATACCCGACACCAGATGGCCGACCTCGCCGATGACGCCCGTGATCTTTTCGATATCCGAGATGGCGCTGCCCGCCGAGCCCTGGACACCGGCGATCTTCGCCTTGATGTCTTCCGTCGCCAATGCGGTCTGGCGCGCCAGATCTTTGATTTCATTGGCCACAACGGCAAACCCCTTGCCCGCTGCGCCCGCCCGGGCCGCCTCGATCGTCGCATTCAGCGCGAGGAGGTTGGTCTGGGAAGAGATGTCGGTGATCGTCTCCGTGACCTTGCCGATTTCCTGCGCGGCCAGTCCCAGCTCCTGCATCATGACGGAAACCGAAGCCGCCTGCTGGCCCGCTTCGTTGCTGATCATGCGCGCGCGCTCGGAGTTGGACGCGATTTCGCCGATGGTGGCGCTCATCTCTTCCGTCGCACTCGCCACGGAACTCAGGTTGATGGAGGCTTCTTCCATGCTCGCCGCCACCGAAAGGGTATTGGCGCTCGCCTCTTCCGCGGCCGCCGCCACAGTGGACGTCTTGTTGGAAAGCACCTGCACGTTGCCCGCGGTCTGCTCGCTCACCGCCGACAACTGCGTGGCGGAAGCGGCCACGGCATAGGCATTCGTGGCCATCTGGCCCACGATACCCTGGAGCTTCTCCACGAAGTTGTTGAAGTACTTCGCCATCTCGCCGATCTCGTCGTTGTTCGGCGTGACCAGGCGCTTCGTAAGGTCGCCCTCGCCCTCGGAGATATCCTTCAACATGGCCGCCGCGCGAATAATCGGAAGGGTCACCGCACGACTCACCAGCAAACCGAGCACCACGGCAATAAGTACACCAAGCACAAGGGCGAAAAGGCTGATGCGCTGTAAGAACGCGGCAGTGTTCCTGGAGGAATCCGCAAAGTCGTCGGCGACCTTGAAATTGATACTGAGCAAGTTGTCCATGCCCAATTCAACGTCGGGGGACACACCATCCACCACCTCCATCGCGTCCGCCATGTCGCCGATCAACCCATTGGCCTCCTCAACTTTCGCGATGATTTCGTCGAACTTCGTAAGGGTCTCGCCGATTGATTTCCGCAGGTCGCCCTGAAGGAGGGTGCGGGCGCCCGCCGCATCGCCCTGCGCCGAGAGAGCCTTGACTTCGCGGACGAGGCCATGGGTCCTATCGTGACTGGGCTTGATAGATTCCACCAGTGCCGCAAGGTCGGCGTTCGTCGTGCTGAACTGGGGAAGCCATTTCCCAAGTCCGCACACGGTGGGGTCTTCCCCACCTTCCATCGTGCCACTCCCGTCGATCAACTCAAGCAGGTCCATCTGCAATTTAAAGTGCGCCCCACGAAACTTCTCCATATCGCGCTGTACCATGGCGGGGTTGGCGACATCGAAGGCCGCGAAGGCCCGTTCGCTGGCGATATAGTCCAGATGGGCTTTCCACCAGGTGTCCCACGCCGGCACGAATTTTTCCCATTCCACGGCCTCCTCGGTAGACTTATCGAGGGACTCGTAGATCTTCCTTCCTTCTTCAATCTCCGCAACCGCCTCCTCCATCGCCGCATGAAATTCCTTTCGGCCTTCCGCATCGGTAAGGTTTGACCCGAGAGCTTCCTCGACAACGTCAATCGTCAAACGGCCCACGTCCATCGCGACCAGCCCCTCGATGCTGGGCAGGCGAACGTCGGCGATTTCCGTTAGCACCTTCGTGCTCTTGACGCCCTCGTACAGCGCGATACCACCAAGGACAATACTGACAAGTACCAAGATCCCAAAAGAGCCCAGGAGTTTCTTCTTAATCGTTAAATTCTTAAGGTTCAGCATGGCTGTACCTCCCTTCCGGTTATGGACTGCACACTCCGCTCGACTTCCGTATTCATTCCAGACTTGCCGACGCGCGAGCGTTTATTTCGTTTTCTGTTTGCGCTGCATGTTCATCATGTAGTGCACGCGGGAAAGCAGGGTCTCCCGATCAAGTTTGACTTGGTACTCGGTAATGCCCGCCGCAAGGCCACGGGCCGCGTCTTCCTCGCCGGCGAGGGAGGTTACGGCGATGATCGGCAGGGTGGCGGTGCGGGGATCGTTGCGGATCCGCGTCGCGAGGCCGAGCCCCGTCAGCCGGGGCATTTCGATATCCGAAACGACCACCGTGACACTTTCGAGGTTTTCCAGGAGGAGTTCCCAGGCGGCCTCACCGTCGGGGGCGTCGAGCACGGTGAGTCCGTCCTCTTCCAGATAGCGCTTGACCTGGGCCCGGAAGAAGTCCGAGTCCTCCGCCAGAAGGATGGTCTCGCCGCATTCCACGGCGGCCGCCACGGATTTGGCTCGGGTCGAGCGGGACTGATCGCCCCACTCGGGATGGAGAATGTCGATCAGCTCATGGAGATCAGCCACAAACGTGGTCTTGCCGTTGATGATGGCCGAGCCCGCGATTCCCGTCTGGCGGTGTGTGCTCTGGTCAATATTTACGCGGGTCTCAATCACATCCACGGGCATCGTGCCCATGAGGCCGATTTCCCGGCCATGAACGCTGGAAACGAACACGACGGGATCCGGCAGGTCATCGAGGGACGTAAAGCTCGCGGCGTCGGCCAGGCATACCAGGGGCAGCGAACCGCCTCGATACTGCATGGTGCGGTGCCTGCCGAGGCGCTCGATCTGGCCGTGCTGAATGCGCTCAATTCGCTGCACCACATCGAGGGGAAGGGCGCAGGACTCGTTCGGTCCGTTCTGGAAGAGGAGGAAGGAGTGGACATCCTGCATGCGCTGGGCTTCGGCCTCGGCCTGAAGCTCGGTGGCCCGGGCGGTACCGGACACGGAGGCGAGATCGGCCTTGGCCGCAATGCCCGACGCGTCGAGAATCAGCGCCACCGCGCCGTCGCCCAGAATGGTGGCTCCGGAGTATTCCCGGAGCGCCTTGAAGCGCCGCCCAAGGGGCTTCACCACCACTTCTTCCGTCGCGTGAAAGGCACCCACCACCAGACCGAAGGTCAGGGTGCCCGTATTCAGCACCGCAATCTCCAGCGCCGAAGATCGGGACCGGCGTCGGCCCTTTTCACTGCGGGGCCGCTGGTTTCCCTGCTCTGCGGGGGCATCGAGGTCGTCGCCACGGGCGCCATACTGGGGTGATCGGCGATCGGCCAGGCGCGTGCGTCGATCAAATTCCGCACGCTCCGTCACGGGGTCCACGTAGGTCGGCACGGTGCCGATCACTTCGGAGAGCCGCGCCAGCGGGATCATACGCTCGCGCAGCAACAACACTTCCGCGTCGCCCACGATCTCAATGCGGTCCTGCACTTCTTCCGCCCGCAGGCGCAGGAGTTCTTCGATATTGGCCTGAGGAATAGCAAATCGATCCTCATCCATGGAAACCAGCAGGGACGGAATAATCGCGAGGGTGAGCGGCAGCTTGATGCGGAATATGGAGCCCTTGCCGGGAACGGAATCGATCTCCACTTGTCCGCCCAGGCGGTCTAGGTTCGTCTTGACGACGTCCATGCCCACGCCACGGCCCGATACATCGGAGACGACCTGAGCGGTGGACAGGCCCGGCAGGAAGATGAGCGCCTGCTTGTCCTGGGCGGACATGCCCTGGACTTTTTCGGCCGAGATGAGCCCCTTGCGCATGGCCGACTCGGCGATAGCATCGGGATGAAGGCCCTTGCCGTCGTCGGAGATTTCCACCACGACTTGACCGGCTTCGTGGCGCGCGTCGATACGGACGGTTCCCGCGATCTTCTTGCCAGCCGCCGCGCGCTCGGTGGCGCCTTCGATGCCGTGGTCCACCGCATTGCGAACCATGTGCGTGAGTGGATCGGAGAGGCCTTCCAGCATGGTCTTGTCGAGGGCCACGTCTTTGCCCAGGATTTCCAACTCGATCTCTTTGCCCAGGGTCCGGGAGAGATCCCGAACGACCCGGGGGAACTTGGAAAATACATTGCCGATCGGTTGCAGGCGGGTCTGCATGATCACATCTTGAAGTTCCGAGGTGACCTGGTTGATGCGCTGGTCCGCCGACGATAGCAGTTGCTGATCATTGTTGGATACGGCTGCGCGGAGCTGATTGCGGCTGAGCACCAGTTCGCCCGCCAGGTTCATGAGCGCTTCGAGCAGCGTAACGTTAATGCGGAGCGTCTCATCGGAACCCGCGCTCTGGGCGGAGGCCGCTTCGGTATTTCGGGCCGATGCGGGCGCGACTTGGGGCGCGGGAGCGGGCACGACCGGGGCGTGCGTCACGGGAAGGGGAACTTCGGGTCCGGGCGCGGCGTGAACGATGGGCGCGGGGGCCGCAACCACTTGCCCTGCGGGCGCGCGGGGATCCAGCAGCAGGTGGATGCGCGACTCATCGATGGTATCGAAGAGACCGCCGGCCATGTCGGGTTCGAGCACGGTGGCCACCACCAGACGCAGGGGAACGCGGTTACCCACAAGGCCGTCCAGGCTGCCCACGGCGTCAAAATCCACGGCGCAGTCCAGCACGTCCCCCACCAGGGTCAAGGTGTTGAAGACCGACAGAACGGTTTGTCCCTTTGCTTCAATATCGTGGATCAGATCGCAGTCCACCCAGTAGATATAGAGCCCCGCCGCCCGGGCGCGATCCACATCGGTCTGGGGCAGGGTGATCTTGCCGCTCGCGCAGGGCGCGGGCAGATCGATGAAGTTTGTCAGCGAGGCTTTCTGGTCCGGCGGGAGATAGGACGAGGCCAGTCCGGTCAGGGCCACCAACAGATCGCCGATGTCGGCTTGATCGCTGGTTTCCGTATTGTTGATGAGTTCACGGAGCTTATCGAAAGCGGCGAGCAGGATATTGGTCACCTCGGAATTCGGCGCCATCTTTCGCGACCGGATCATGTCCAGCACCGTCTCGGCCTTGTGGGAAAGCTCCTTCACGTTGTTCAACCCGAAGAAGCCGCTGCCTCCCTTAATCGAGTGGGCCGCCCGGAACACCTTATTGACCAGGGGTTCGTCGATGTCGGCCCCGCCCTCTTCAAGGGTCAACAGATCCGTCTCAATGGTCACCAGATGCTCGCGGCACTCGTTGATAAATTCCTTCAGAAGATCGTCATCCATTCTTCGTCTCCCCAGCCGCCGTCACCCGCAGGCGATCCACCAGGCGCATGCTGCGGAGCAGGCCGAAAATGTCCGGCACGGCATTGATTACCTGAATGCTACCCTTAGCTGCCCCGAGACTATTGTAGGTTGCAATGAGCAATCCAATGCCCGTGGAATCAATCAGGGTTGTGGCGGCCACGTCCACGATGATTTCCGTCGCTCCGGCGGCAAGCTCTGCCTTGAGCGCGGTCTGAAGCTCTGGCACCTCGGTGGCGGTTAATTTTCCTTCCAGGACAACACGCGCCCTGGGGCCCTCTCGAAATATTTCGCACACGCTCATAGTCCCTGGTTTTCCTTTCTCTTAATCTTGCTGATCCACAGCGTCACCTGGTTTCCCGGGTTGTTGAACCGCATTCGATGGGCATACAACGCGGCGATGACCAGCCCGCGCCCCGAGGTTGACAACTCTTCCGGCAGCGTCCGGATTCGGGAGCGCCAGCGGAAACCTGGCCCCTCGTCTGCAATCTGAAGCACGATCCACTTCGGACCGATTCTGACATCTACCGCAACCTTCTTTTTCGCATC
>JBIJDL010000376.1:0-6402 GCA_044344195.1 Candidatus Hydrogenedentales bacterium | reverse complement strand
GGTGCCGTGGCGATTGGCCCCGTCGGCACGCCGCCCTGGCCCGCGCCGAAGTTTCCCAAGGCGATGGAACTGCCGCCACCTCCACAGCTCCGCAAGGATTTTGCGGCGGGCGATGGCGTCAAGCGCGCCACGCTCTATGCGACGGCCCTGGGCAACTATGACGCCTTCATCAACGGCGAGCGCGTTGGAGATTTCATCTTTGCGCCAGGATTCACGGACTATAACAAGCGCGTCTATTACCAGACCTATGATGTGACCTCCATGGTCAAGCCGGGGGCGCAGAACACCTTCGCCGCGCTGCTGGGCGATGGCTGGTATGCGGGCTACCTCGGCTTCCTGCCGCAATTACCCGTGGACAACGCGCGGGATCACTACGGCGACCAGCCGCGCTTCCGGGGCCAGCTTGAGATTGAGTATGCCGACGGACGAAAAGAGACGGTGGCCACGGACGCTTCGTGGAAGGCGACCTACGGTCACATTCGAGAGTCCGACATGCTCATGGGCGAGACCCACGATTATGCCCACGCGACCAAGGGCTGGATGGTTCCGGGGTATGACGACAGCGCCTGGGCGGCGGTGGCCACGGGCACGACCAACACCGCACCGTTGCAGGCCCACCCCGGCACGCCGGTCACGCGCCACGAGCGGATCATCGCGGAATCGGTGAAGGAAGTCGAGCCGGGGGTTCATATCTACGACATCGGTCAGAACCTGGCGGGCTGGGCGGCCATCACACTCGATGGCAAGGCCGGGCAGCGGGTCCGCGTGCGCTTTGGCGAGCGCCTCGACGCCGAGGGCAAGCTCTACACCACCAATCTGCGCAAGGCGCGCTGCATCGACACCTTTACCCTGGCCAAGGATGGACTGATCACGCTGGAACCCCATTTCACGTTCCACGGCTTCCAATATGTGGAGATTGCGGGTGTGGAGGCGGCCCTGCCGCTGGAGAATGTCGTCGGCGTGGTGCTGCAATCGGTCATCGAGCCTTCCGGGCATTTCGAGTGCTCCGAGCCACTGCTGAATCAACTTTTCCACAACATCGTGTGGGGTCAGAAGGGCAACTATCTCGAAATCCCCACGGACTGTCCGCAGCGCGACGAACGCATGGGCTGGACCGGCGATGCGCAGTTCTTCATTCCCACGGCGCTGTACAATGCGGACGCGGGGGCCTTCTTTACCAAGTGGCTCGTGGACCTGGTGCAGGATTCTCAGGCGGAAGACGGATCCTTCGCCGATGTGGCGCCCCAAGTGGCGCTTGGCAGTGGGTCCGTAGCCTGGGGCGATGCGGCCATGATCTGCACGTATCAGATCTATCGCTACTACGGCGACACGGCGATCATCGCGCGACACTTCCCGAACCTCGTGCGCGGGATGGAGTTTCTCGAAAAGACCAGCGAGAACGGCATCCGCAAGAAAATGGGTTATGGCGATTGGCTGAACAAGGGCGGCGGAGCGAAGGATGAGGTTATCTGCACCGCGTACTTTGCCTACCTCGCCGGCCTCATGCGCGAGATGGCCGAGGTCATCGGCGAGACGGAGAAGGCCCAGCACTATGGGTCGCTGGAGAAGACTGTGAAGAATGCCTTCGTGAAAAACTTCCTCGCGGAGGATGGCAAGATTCTGGAGAGCAGCCAGACGGGCTATGCGCTGGCCTTCACCATGGAACTCGTGCCGGCGGAATTGAAGGAAAAGGCCGCCGCGCAATTTGAGGCGGAAGTCGCGCGCTTCGATAATCACCTGGCCACGGGCTTTATCGGTACGCCGCGCCTCCTGCCGGGTCTGGCGGAAGCGGGCAAGATCGATCTGGCCTATCAGCTCCTCATGAATAAGGACTACCCCTCCTGGCTTTTCCAAGTGACCCAGGGCGCCACGACGATGTGGGAGCGCTGGGACGGCTGGACTCCGGAGAAGGGCTTCCAGGATCCGGGCATGAATTCCTTCAACCATTACGCTTTCGGCGCGGTGGGCGAATGGCTCTACGGCACCGTGGGCGGCATCGCGCCCCTTACGCCCGGCTTCAAGACCTTCGAGATCGCCCCGAAGCCCGGCGGAGGCCTCACCTGGGCCACCACGCACTATCGCTCGATCCATGGGTTGATTCGCTCGGAGTGGGAGATCGTGGGTGGCGAGTTCAAGCTTGAGGTCGAGGTGCCGGTGAATACGAAGGGTACCGTGGTGCTGCCGGAGGGGTATCGAGGCAAGGTGCTGTTGAACGGCGAGGCGGCTGAAGGGATGCTGGAGCTGTCTTCCGGGATTTACACGATTTCGGGTAGCCGGGGCTGAGATTCTTGGACGGAGTGGACTGGGTAGACGGAGTGGACAGATTGGACGGTGAGTAATCCGTTCCAGTTTCGTCCATTCAGTCCACTTTGTCCACTTAGTCCATCCTTTTGCGCCCCACGAAACCGTAGTGCGGCACCGTCGCCATAGGCACGAAGGGCAGGCTCCCCCGGCCTTCCGCGAGGTGGATGGTCTCGAAAGTGTGTTCAAGCCAGGGCAGGTGGTCGGGGTTCAGAAAGACGTTGTCGTTGGCGAACCAGGCGGGCCAGAAGTGGCGCGTGAATGCGCTGTGGCGGCGACGGCCTTCCGCAACGTGCTTGCGCGAGACGTAGAAGTCCACCACGCCGATGTGGCCGCCCGGCTTGAGCAGGCGCAGGGCGTTCTCCAGTGCGGTGAACCAGTTTGGGATCATGGTGAGTGAGTAGCTGAAGGTGACGAGATCGACCGGGCCGCCCTCGTGTGCGAAGGTGGTAACGTCGGCCTCGTGCAGGGTGACGTTGGTGAGACCGAGGGTGCTGACGCGTTTTCGCGCAATGTTCAGCAGGCTGGGGGACAGGTCCACGATGTGAATGCGCTCAAGGGCGGCGGCGCGTTCGCCCATGAAAGCGATGGAGGCTCCAGTCGCGCCCCCCATGTCGATCCAGGTCTGTCCCGCTTCGATCGGGAGTGAACTGAAGAACGCCTCGCGCCCGTGCAACAGGCGATGGCGAAAGTCGTCGTAGCTTTCGGCCTGGGGGCCGTAGAAGGACTCCAGTCGCTGGGCATGGGTGCCGCCGCGGACCGGCCGGACCATCAAATGGTATAGCGTCGCGATGTCCCGCATTGCGGCGTTCATGCGGGCAGTAGATCGGCGATATAAAAGCTGCCGTAGGTGTGAACCCGGTCGCGCTCGTGAAGCGTGGCCGCTTTCTCGCGCTGGTAGCGGAGCGCTTCCTCCAGCCGGATTGCGCGGCCGCCGCGCACGACTTCAACGTCGTCGACAAAGGTGGTGTTCATGCCGCCGCTGCGCCAGATGATGCGGGCGTTTTCCGAGGCGCGATTCACGATCGCCTGCCATTCTTTCGTCAGTTCGCGGTTGGGATCCTGGCAGAGCCAGTCCATGTGGTCGAGGAGCACGTAGCGGGAGATGGTTCCCTCGTAGCCTTCCAGGAATTGCCTTACCGTGCCCGTGTTCACGGAGACGGCCTCCGCCGCGCCTTCTTTCAGTCGCTGGAAACCTTCGGGCTTGAGATACTCGGGACAACAATCGCGGGTGTAGGCCCCGGTCAGATAAACGCGCCAAAAGTAGTTGTCGTGCAGGGGCAGGTGGCCGAAGACCGCGTCGACGCAGTCCTCCACGAAGCCCACGATGCCACCGGGATGAAAGCGCTCCACCGTCTCGCGCTGGCGCAGCGGGACACCGAGCATGCTGAGCGTCATATCGCGATCCATGAGCCAGCGAAGATAGCGCGTCCAGAAAGCTTCCCGAATCTCGGCGTAGTAGAGGGCGCGCTGCGATTCCAAATCGGGCGCGGACAACAGGGCATCCACGCCCTCGCGAAGGGCCGGGCGGCAGCCGAGGTAGCCGTTGATCAGCCACGCGAAGGTGCCGGATGTGCCCCGAAAGTAGAAGCTGCGCCGGGATTGCGCCGGGTCAAAGAAGTCGGCGTTGCGGTCCCAGTAGGCCCGCGCACTTTCGCCAAGTCGGGGCCGCAGGGCGCTGCGATAGATGCGATGGAACTCCGGCAGGCGGCCTCTGCCGAAAAGGGCGAAGAAATCCTCGTAATCCAACACGTTGAGGCCGGCGAGTTTAAGTTCCAGCAGGGCATTCTGCCGGTGATTCATATCCACCGTATGGACCTGCCCCGCGCCCGCCAGGGCGTAGTCCAGCGCGTTGCACCCCGCCGACGTGATGACGAGGACCGAGTCGCGTGGCGTAATTTCCAGCGCTTCCCGGTCGATTCGGGGGTCCTCCCAGCAGGTGTTGTAAACGAGGTTGCGAGAGTGAACAAGTCGGAATCCAGCCTGACTGAGGAAATTGCCTATCATGGTGTCGCGCGGTCCTCTGTTTTGGGTAAAGTGCGTAGAATGACAGCAGGGTACTGCAGGTTTGTATGGTAGAAATGAGGCCGAGGTTATGGCGGCGTGAATAACGATTGTCCCCACTCAGTCCCGTGCGGGTACAGAATAGGCAAATCGTTACACTGCACAACGAGGAGCCAACTATGTTTGATCTATTAAAGCGGGCCGACGCGCGGCAGGTGCGTCAGGTTCTGTCGGGGCAATCGGAGGCCTTCGGGCCACTGGTGGAGCGGTATCTGCCCGCGGTCTACGCCGTGTCCTACGCCTACCTCGGTAACCACGCCGATGCCGAGGATGTGACCCAGGACGCCTTCGTGTCGGCCTACACCAGCCTGCACACGTTGAAGGAACCGAAGAAGTTCGAGGGCTGGGTGGTCAGTATCGCCCGGCAGTCGGCCTCCAAGTTGCGGCGCAAACAGGGGCGAGAGCGTGCTGCCACGGCGGCGCTGCGAGCAGACGCCATCCACCAAGCCGATCCGGGGCGCGAGGAATTGCGTCGCCTGCTGCGCGCGGAAATCGAGCGCATGGACGACGAGCCGCGCGAGGTCTTGCTGTTGCACTATCACGCGGGGATGAACGCCCGGGAGATCGCGGCGGCGCTCGACATCAATCGCGAGGCGGTGAAGAAGCGTTTACAGCGCGCACGGCAATCCCTGAGTGAGAGTCTGCTCGCGGTGATCGGCGAGGAGGCGAGGCCGAAAACAGACTACGGGCGGCAACAAAGTGCGATCATGGGGATTGTGGCTGCGGCGGGCTTTGGGTGGACGGCAAGTGCGGTGGCCGGTGCAGGGGACTTAGGCCGAGCGTCATCCATGGCGCTACCAATGAAACTTGGCGGAGCGGCGCTTGCTATCGTGGTGATACTCGGAGCGACCTATGTGACGACGAGGAACGTGCCGCCTCGCGTGCCTACGGAAGGGGTGTTGGCTAATGCTCTGAATTCCGTCGATGTGCGACCAGTTCATGCGGAAATCGTTGCTGTCCCCAGTGAAGTGAGCGTAGAGGACGACGCGGTAGAGCCTGGGGAGTCCCTGGAAGAAGGCACCGCGGCGGGCTCCCTTACCGGCTATTGGAGGGCATGCAATCTGGCAGCGAATAAAGGATTCTTTTCGAGTTGGAATGAGCAGTCCGATATTGTTCACTTGGAGCAAATCAATGACGATGTGACACTCTATCTGATGTCAAACGGGGAAATCAGGGTCGCGATGGGGCACGGCACCATTGATGGTAACCAACTCCGTCTGGCGATTCCTACGTCCGATGGTCCGATGATTGGCAATCAGGCGAGCATAAAATCGGACTCTTCGATTCCTGAGGCGGATGAAACAGTACCTGCCAAGCCCGATATCACGTTTGCCCAAGTGCCCGGCTCGCAGATCATAGAAGTTTATGATGCGACAGTCAGGGAGGAGGCGAGAGATGATGATGCTCCCAGTTCGACGCAGGAATTGGTGTGTACGGGGACTCTCTCGGATGGCGACTCCATGATGCTGAGCTGTATAGTAGAGGGAGGTGGTAAGCAGACTCCATTCACTCAGGACGCCGAATTTACCCGTCTTACAGAGCGGGATGTGGCGGAACTGAAAATAATGGGTCAGCGAATTCACGAGATGGAAATCTTGGCGACTGCGTTGAAGGCGTTCCACACGGCTTACCCATCAACTTTTCCCGAGGAACTGAGTGGGTTGAGCGATGGCTTTCTTGATTCGCCTCAACTTGTCGTATCCAGCGGAAGTCGAATATTGGAATACTCGCCCAATGCACCTTGGAATCAGGGCTATTCCGAGAGACCCGAGGAAATGACAAGCCAAGACTATCTGTTGCAACGTGAAAAAGATGCCTTGGCTGGCTGGCTGGACTTTCCCAACGCGCCTCCATTGTTGCGCATCCGCTATTCCACACCGCCCATGATTCTAGAAATTCGAGAGGCAAATCCGTCCAGCGTAGAGCGGGTAGATCCGGGGAACCGGTTGCGCTGTTCCAGTTCGCCGCCAACCCCCTCGACGCCTGAAATCCAAGCAAGATTCATAGAATCGTGCCAGAACAATATGGGGCAACTTG
>JBIJDL010000375.1:0-6413 GCA_044344195.1 Candidatus Hydrogenedentales bacterium | reverse complement strand
TACCCCGTTTTCTTTCCGAAGCTGGTGCAGCCGGTGCTGGATGCGCATTGCGTTGATTGCCATGCGAAAGAAGAGACTGCGCCCGGTCTGGCGGGAAACATTTTCGGGAAATGGGGATGGCCCGAGTCCTACCACAGCCTCGCGCCCTTTGCGTGGGCGAAGCATGGCGGCAATGGCGCGCTGGCGAAAAATAAAACTTCATACTCCGTTGCGGGAGAGGTGGGTGCGCTGGGATCCACGCTGTTGCCCATTCTCGACGGGGAGCACTACGGCGTAACCTTGAGCGACACGGAGCGACGTCGAATTACGCTCTGGCTCGATTGCAACAGCGTCTTCTATGGCGCGTATCACGATGCGGAAAACCAGGCGAAGGGCGAACCCGTGATGCCCTGGTTGGAATAGGAGGCCCCATGGAGCAACGTGCATTCCCGCACCGGCGGGGTGGTGCGGCTCGAAGCCTGATAAGTCTGCTTCTACTGCTTGGCGTTTTGTCTGCGGGCGCGGCAGGAACGCTTCCACCCGCCCTGGACTCCACCACCGACACACTCCTCGCGCAGGCGCTGGCTGGCCCGATGTCCACGGCGGATGAGATTGTATTCGCGCTGCGCAAACCCGGCAAGGACGGGCACTGGTATGCCAATTTCAGCTATTATGCCGAGGGTCCGGAGCGGGTCACCTACGAGCCCGGCGGCAAGCTGCTCAAGCTCAATCTGCGCACGGGGGCATTGACCACGCTGCTGGACGATCCCCGCGGTGGTGTTCGCGATCCCCAGGTGCACTACGGCGGAAAGACGATTGTCTTCTCGTACCGCAAAGGCGAGGGCACCCACTACCATCTTTATGAGATCAGCGTCGACGGAACGGGTCTGCGCCAGTTGACGGACGGCGACTACGATGATATCGAGCCCGTGTACCTGCCCGATGGCGGCATCATGTTCGTATCCAGTCGCTGCAAACGCTGGGTGAACTGCTGGCTCACTCAGGTCGCGGTGCTTCACCGCTGCGATGCGGACGGCACGAACATCCGGCAGATCTCCAGCAACAACGAGCACGAGAATACGCCCTGGCCCCTGCCCGACGGGCGTATCCTTTATCAGCGATGGGAATATGTGGACCGCAGCCAGGTGCACTATCACCATCTCTGGACCACAAATCCCGATGGCAGCGGCCAGATGACCTATTACGGCAACATGGAGCCCGGCATCCTCATGATCGATGCCAAGCCCATCCCCGGCACGGGCAACGTGCTGTCTCTGTTCTCGCCGGGCCACGGGAGCCGCGAACATGCGGGCAGGCCCACCATCATCGATCCCAAGGCCGGGCCCGATGCCCTCGGCTCGGCCCGCACCGTACACGAAGATGCGAACTTCCGCGATCCCTACCCGCTGTCGGAAGACCTCTTTCTCGTCGCGAGGGACCAGCGCCTTTACCTCATGAACGCGTCCGGCGCGCTACAGGTCATCTACGAGATCTCGGACGACGAGCGCGCGGCGGGTTTCACGTGCCACGAGCCGCGCCCCGTTCAGCCGCGTCCTGTTGAACTGGTGATACCGCCCCGGAGCAAGCCTGGGGAGAGCACGGGCCGCTTCGTCCTTGCCAATATCTACGAAGGCCGCAACATGACGGGCGTGGCACCGGGCGAGATCAAGAAGCTCCTGGTGCTGGAATCCCTTCCGAAGCCCATCAACTATACTGGCGGCATGGAGCCCCTGAGCTATGGCGGCACCTTTACCCTGGAGCGGGTCATGGGCACCGTTCCGGTCGAGCCCGACGGGTCGGCCTATTTCGAAACGCCCGCCCTGCGCAGCCTTATCCTGGTCGCCCTCGATGAGAAGGATCTCGCCGTGAAGCGGATGCAGAGTTTCTTCACGGTCCAGCCGGGCGAAGTGATGAGTTGCGTGGGCTGTCACGAGCAGCGGACACGGACGGTGCTTCCCGCGTCGGGGCTCCAGGCCATGAATCGCGATCCGAGCCCCATCGAGCCCATCACTGACGTGCCGGATGTGTTTGATTTTCCCCGTGATATCCAGCCCATTCTCGATCGACTTTGTGTGGACTGTCACGACTATCGTCCGGGGGTACAGGGCGGACCCATGGCGGGCCACGTTATCCTGACGGGGGATCGGGGCCCCCTCTATTCCCACAGCTATTTCAAACTGAGCGCGCTTCGCCAGTTTTCCGATGGGCGTAATGCCCCGAAGAGCAACTATGCGCCGCGCACCCTGGGCAGCGCCGCCAGCCCCCTGCTGAAAATGCTCGAAGGAGCCCACCACGGCGTGCAGGCAACCGAACGCGAGCGAACAGTGGTGCGCCTCTGGATCGAAACGGGCGCGCCCTATCCGGGCACCTATGCCGGGCTCGGATCGGGCATGGTCGGCGGTTACGCGGAGAACATCATCGATCGCCGGGACCTTTCGTGGCCCTGGGTGGAAACGGCCCGGCGCGTGCTCGGGAGCCGCTGCGCCACCTGCCACAGCGGCGCGACGATGTTGCCCGATTCGCCCTCGGACAATATGGGAATGCCGCCCTGGGATATCAAATACGGCGACCCGCGACTTCGCTTTTCCCGACATATTCTCTACAATCTGAGTCGGCCCGAGCGCTCTCTTCAGATTCTTGCGCCCCTCGCGGTGGAAGCGGGCGGGCTGGGCATCTGCAAAGGCGCGGACGGGTCTGCGGTGTTCAAGGATACCGGCGACAGTGACTATCGCGTTTTACTGGCGGCCATTGAGGAAACCAAGGCCTACCTGGACACGATCAAGCGTTTCGACATGCCGGGATTCCAGCCGCAGAAGCCCTATATACGGGAGATGCGCCGCTATGGGATTCTGCCTGCGGACTTCCCGGATGACGGCGCGATCAATCCCTACGAAACAGACCGCGCTTACTGGGAATCCCTGTGGTGGAAACCGCCCGCGCCGGTCCAGCCCGTAGCGAGCCGGGCGCAATGAGGGATGACACTGCTTTGCCTTCAATGATTCAGGAGACCTGGGTGTGAGACACACGATAATTCAGAGCGGATGCTCGTTGCTGATTACGCTGATTGCGGTATCGGTCGCAGGGGGAGCTGCAGGGGAGGAGGTCTATCATTCGCCCTTGGCCCTCGCGGCTTGTGGAGACCGGATTTATGTAGCGGATCATACCGCGAACCAGGTGGCCGTGTTCGATACGGCTGGGAACGTGCTGGAGGGCACCATCGCCGTGCCCGGGCCGCCCACCGGACTGGTGCTTGCTCCCGACGCTACGCTGCTCTATGTGACCACTTGGGGGCCGGAAGGACAGGTCTGTGTGATTCGGCTCAGCGACCGGACTATCGTGGCCACCTGGCCCGCAGGGCACACCCCGGTGGCGCCCGCTGTCACACCCGACGGGAAGACGCTTTTTGTATGTAATCCCTACAACAACAGCGTCGCCGTCCTCGATCTTGCTTTGGGCGCGACGGTGCAGACGATTTCCGTGGGGCATGAACCGTCCGCCGCCGTGATGACGCCCGATGGCGCGCGCCTCTTCGTGGCCAATCTCCTTCCCGCGAGCCGCGCCGATGGCGATTATGTCTCCGCCACGGTTGACGTTATTGATGTTGCTGGAAGGGCCCTCCTCGGGTCGGTGAAGCTGCCCAATGGCAGCAGCAGCCTTCTGGGTATTGCCCTGTCGCCCGACGGACTGTTTGCCTATGTGACCCATATCCTGTCCCGCTATCAACTGCCGACCACCCAGCTCGAACGAGGCTGGATTAATACGAATGCCGTTACCATCATTGATGTGGCGCGCATGGAGCCCGTGAACACGATTCTGCTGGACGATGTGGATCTCGGCGCGGCCAACCCCTGGGGCGTCACCTGCACCGCCGACGGGAAGTGGCTTTGCGTAGCTCACTCCGGCACCCACGAACTCAGTGTGATCGATCGGACGCGGCTCCATGAAAAGCTGGTCGCATCGGCCGCCGCAGGCGAAGCGGGGGACGTGCCCAATGATTTGGCGTACATATTGGAACTGCGCAGGCGCGTTCGATTGGAGGGGAAGGGGCCGCGCGGAATGGCCGCCCTCGGTTCGCGCGTGCTCGCGGCCGAGTATTTCAGCGGCACCCTCGCGTCGGTCGATCTCGCCGTTGAGGGCGCGCTTCGGAGTCAGTCTTTTTCGCTTGGCGTCCAGCCAGAAGCGTCCCCCCGTCGTGCGGGCGAGCTCTTTTTCCACGATGGCACCGTTTGCTTTCAGCAATGGCAGAGTTGCGCCAGTTGCCATCCCGGCGATGGGCGCGTGGACGGGCTCAACTGGGATCTGCTGAACGACGGCATGGGCAATCCGAAGAATACCAAGAGTCTGCTGCTCTCCTACGAAACACCGCCCACGACGGCGGTGGGCGTGCGGGAAGATGCCATGATATCGACACGTTCTGGCATACGCTATATCCTTTTTAATCAGGTATCCGAGGAGCATGCCGCCGCTGTCGACGAATACCTCAAGGCGCTCAAGCCGGTGCCGAGCCCCCGCCTGGTGAAGGGCGTGCTGTCGCCTGCGGCAGAGCGGGGCAAGGCCCTGTTCGAGCGCGTACAGTGTAACATTTGCCATCCTGCGCCGCTCTTCACCGACCTCCAGAGGCATGACATCGGCACGGGGCGTGGCCGGGAGGCGGAAACGCCCTTTGATACACCGACGCTGGTGGAAATCTGGCGCACCGCGCCTTATCTTCATGACGGCCGCGCGGCGACGTTAAAGGAAATGCTGACGACCTTCAATGAAAACGGGGTACACGGCGACACCGCGTCGTTGAACGCCAACGAATTGGACGAACTTATTGAATATGTGCTTTCCTTGTAGGGCAGCCGGACGAGTATTGCTGAGTCCGGGAAGCTGCACCAGGATACGGTATATTGAGGAGCGGGTATGAAGACGGAACTACAGGGCGTGCAGATCGCGTCGCCTCAGGGGGCTGGATGCGGTTCCCATTTCATCACGGTGCCCCGCGCGCCGGGGGAATCCCTCACCGGGGTTCTCGAGCGCGCCATGGCGGCCTTGCAGGACACCGGCGCCACGCTCGTATCCATGGATATCCTGGGGCTTCCCTTCGCGCCTGGAATAGCCGCCGTAGAAGCGGTGACCGGTCCAGTGACGTGGCCCCTCCTCTGGATTGCCGGGCCGCGCCCGGCCGAAGCGGGGGGGATCCAGCTCTGGGCCGAGAGCGATGCCACCGTGAGCCCTGTGCAGCTTCGCGGCCAGGTGGTGGGCTCGGTGGTGGACCTGCCCGCCGCGACGCTCTGCCGTCTTGGCGGTATCAATGGACGAATCCCGACCCGCACCGAAGCCGAGCAAACCCTGGCCGCGCTCAATCAGATGGAAGCCGCGCTACACGCCGTCGGCATGGACTTTAGCGACACGGTGCGCACCTGGTACTACAACTGCGATATCGTTTCCTGGTATGGCGATTTCAACCGGACCCGTAACGAGTTTTTTTCGGCGCACCGGGTTTACGAGGGACTGCTGCCCGCGAGCACCGGCATCGGTGCCTGCAACGTGAGCGGCTCTTCCATCGTGAGCGGGTTAATCGCCGTGAAGCCGAAGAACGAGCAGGTGCGCATGGCCGCAGTGCCTTCGCCGCTCCAGTGCTCCGCCACCGACTACGGCAGCGCCTTCAGCCGCGCGGCCGAACTCGTCCTTCCCGACTGGCGTCAGGTTTTCATCTCCGGCACGGCCAGCATCGAACCCCACGGCAAGACCATCCACGAACACGACATCGACGGGCAGATTCAAGTCACCATGGATGTGGTCGAGGCCATTCTGCAGTCCCGCGACATGAACTGGGGCAACGTGACCCGGGCCATCGCCTACGTCAAGCATCCCGAGGATATCCCCCGATTTGATCAATACCGAATCGACCACGGACTGGAGTCGTTGCCGATTATCACGATGACGGCGGAAGTCTGCCGTGACAATCTGCTCTTCGAGATGGAGGCCGACGCGATCAGCACCCTATGAGTCCTCGCCACCGCCGACATGGACTCCAGCGTGATTCGCCGATATGGTTCGCCCGGAAGGCTCGGGGTTCTCCGCCTCGATGGCGCGCATGGCGTCATTGATGACCGCGCCGATGTTGCCGCCCTCGGGCAACTGGATGAGGGACGAGAACCGCGCCGCCTCGGGCAGATAGAGCACGCCCCGCGCCTGGTAGTCCGCCGCCTTGGCCTTCCAGATCATTCGCCGCCACCTGAAACTTGTGATCCGCATAGCGCAGGAACACCAGCCCCAACACCGGCACGGAGTATTCGGAAGACTTCAACTTCGAATTCGCCCTCAGCTCATCCGCCGCTTCCCACAGCCGCGATTCGATATCATTGCCATTCGTATTCATGCACTCTCCCCGAAACTCTTCTCCAGTGCCCTCGACCTAAGTTCGTCATCAGGCAAAACAACACGGA
>JBIJDL010000374.1:0-6433 GCA_044344195.1 Candidatus Hydrogenedentales bacterium | reverse complement strand
ATTACTCCGCGCCCTCCAAGAACTCGCTACCCGGCGGCGGCCAACCTTACCGGGGCGGGGTTCCCACCCGCTAGACTTCACGACCTAGCCCGGCCGCACCGGACATTCCTGTCCGAGGCAAGGTATACGCCAATTTCAAAGTTCCCGCTGAACGTGTGCCGTGATCTTACCTCGCCAAGATCGTGACTTCCAAGTCCCAGGCGTTCCTATACGCAAAGAGGGCGTTTTCAAGCCGGTACACCCTTTGCCTCGGACAGGAATGTCCGAGATCCTGCGCTTGCGGCACCGTTCACAATTTACAATTGAGGCTCGAATTTGCCGAATAACACGGCTACTTCATTCGGCTAAAATGTAACGATTTTCGAAGTTGACGCGGGGTGCCACCCTCAAGCAGAGGAGCGCAGCGGGGAAAGTTGTGGGTGATGTGGGGTCGGAAACACCACGATTGAAAGCGTGACATATGTGGGTTTTCACTGGGCTTTGAGGCGTGCTCCGCGCATGTGAAGTCCCATCACCCACAAGCTCCCGCGGCGAAGCCGCCCCGCTTGAGGGTGGCACCCGTGGTCCCCCTTTTCGACCGGAAAGTTCCTACGTACGTGCGATTCGAGACAGCCACCCCCCGTTGGTGAATACTGCGCCCGGATGCGTACGTGTTGGATTTCGAGGGCGCTTGCCACTCCGAGGTTTCTGGCGGCGCGTCAGTCCCATGAGAGTGCCGAGGCGCTCTGGTATTCGGTGACGCGGGTTTCGAAGAAGTTTTTCTCTCTGGCGAGGTCGACGGTTTCGCTCGTCCAGGGAAGGGGTTGAGGGAGCCGTATTGGGGGGGCATACCGATGCGTTCGAGGCGGCAATAGTGATGCCTTCTTCTTTCGTTCCGGCGAGTCAACTAGCGCCTTATGGAACTGCATAGACATGGATGTTCCACGCCTTCGCGTGCTGCTTTTCTGGGGCGAGTTGCTGGATACCTTTGGGCTGTGCGCCTTTTTCGCCGGTGATGAGGTAGCGGATGCCGTGGTCTTTCACGAACTGGGCGAAGGCTGCGGGGTCGGCGGCGGTTGCTTCGCTGAGGAAGTAGACCGGCCGGAGGCCGATGGGCTGGCAGAGGGTGCCGAGGATGGACTGGCGGCGGGTAATCAGGTTGTAGAGCGCGACGGGGGCTTGGGGGTCGGCGAGTATGCGGGCGTAGGGGCTGGACTCGGCGGGTTTCCAATAGGTGGTGCCGTCGGTGGGCCGCCAGAAGGGCGGCTTCGCATCGGCGACGGTGATAGACGCCACACCCGCTTCGTAGAAGAAGACCGCGCAGCAGGCGAGCACCCAGATCCATTTCAGAATGGACAGGCTGCGGCGCTTCATGGGCCGCGACGCGCAGTAGATGAAGGCGGGCAGTCCAATGGCAAAAATCCAAACGGTGTAGCGGGCCCACCAGTTGTTGGGGGTGGTGAGGAAAAGGAGCGCGATGAAGACGAAGAGGTAAAGATAGCGGGCGCTTTGCGTGCGCCGGTCGAGGACTGTGTCGCGCTTAGTGAGTCGCCACGCCGCGACGAGTGCGAGGAAGATGGACGCAGGCAGCGCGCCGAGAAGCCAGAGGAAGCTCAGGCCGCCAAAGCGGGAGGCGTATTCGCCGAGGGCGCCGTGCCAGCGCTTCATGCTTTGACCCTGGAGCCAGGTATGGCCGACTTGTTTCCAGGCGGGCCAGTCGCGCATTTCGGGCGGGGTCTGGCCGCGGGTGTTCACGATTTTCTCGAAAGGCTCGCCGGGGAAAATCTCGACGCCGCCAAGGGTGATGCCGATGGGATAGACGGGGCTGCCGCCGATAGCCCAGTTGCGGAGGTTCCAGTAGCCGCCGGTGAGGAGGGCGGCGAATAGGATGAGTGCGAGACCTGAGGTCGCCGCGCGGATGTAGCGGCGTCGCTTCTGCTTTGCACTGTGTCGCAGTGCGGCGATGAGACTCCCGGCGATGAAGAGTCCGGCGAGCAGGGCGACGAGTGGGCCGTTGCCTTTGATGCCGACGATGAGCCCGAGAGCAACGCCGATGGGAAGGGTCAGCATGGGCGGCACGGCGCCGTGTCTCGCTTGGTCGTGGAGCAGGGCCATCAGCGCCAATAGCCCCACGACGCAGGCGGCGAAGGAGGAATCGACGTAGGTCGTGTGAACCTGCGCAATGTTCACGGGCGACATCAAATAGAGCAGCGCTCCAAAGGCGCTCCAGTTCGCTTCCGCGCCGAGGCGGCGGCTGAGGATGTAAATGCCGAGAGCACCGAGGGGCAGATAGAGCACACTGGCGGCATTGATGGCGCTGTCGCCCAGAAGATGCGCTAACCAGAAGCTGGTCACTTCGTGAGTATTTGGGTAACCGTTCATGTAGTCGAGGGCCAGTGTTGCCCACGCGGCGTGGGGATCGGCGGTCACCCAGTGAACGTAACCTTTTGTGGCCCAGAAGTGGATGACGGGGATGTGGTACCAATTGCCATCGAAGGAGGGGTCGATCTTGATCCAGGCCAGGACGAAGTAGACACCGAGGATGAGGGCTCCAAGGAGTGCGAAGGCGCGGGCGGGCCAGGAGGGGGCTCCAGAGTGTGCTGCGGGAGCGAAGCGAAAGGCGACCGAAGCCGCAGCCAGCGCGATCAGGCCGACGAGCCACGCGAGGACTCCGGAAAGGGGGATCTGGATCAGGCCCGTGCCGATGACGAGGACCTGGAGGACCCCGTGAAATACGAGAAGGGCCATCAGCGCGCGCGGCGCGATTTCCCGACGCGGCTTGTGGCTGTTTGCGGGCACTTCGGAATTGAACAACGTTGCCAAACAACGACTCCAAACCCGTTGGGACCCGGACTTAGCCGTTCAAGACCTCGTAGACGTCGTCCGGCGTCTCGCAGGCCACGAGAGCGTGGAACAGTTCCCGATCGCGGAGGGAGAGCATGACCTGGGCCAGCAGACGCAGGTATTCCTTGTCCGAACCGGCGGGGGTGGCGAAGAGCACGAGTACGTGGACGGGCTTGTTGTCCAGGGTGTCGAAGTCGATGCCTCCGGGCGCGATGCCTACACCCAGGGTGGCCTCGGTGATCTCGGGGATGCGCACGTGGGGAATGGCGATGCCCTCGCCGATGCCGGTGCTCATGATCCCTTCG
Source organism: Candidatus Hydrogenedentales bacterium (assembly GCA_044344195.1). Classification (GTDB taxonomy): domain Bacteria; phylum Hydrogenedentota; class Hydrogenedentia; order Hydrogenedentales; family JAEUWI01; genus JAEUWI01. The sequence goes on along the minus strand of JBIJDL010000374.1, from coordinate 3,305 downwards.
CGCTCGTAGACGGCGCGCCGGAAGGCGGCGACATCCTTCACGACGGGGTTGGTACTCACGGCCTCGATCAATGCTTCGAGGGCTTCGTGCTTGCTGGACCCATCGGGCACCACACAAATCTGATCTCTGGCTATTTGAATTCCGAATGCGCTCATATGGACGACCAATCGGCGGGCAGCTTCAACCACGCGCACGAACTCCTTTGCGGTGTTTTAGAATGTGAAAACGGGAAGGCGATCCCGCATGCGGGCGAGCGCCTCGTCGAGGCGCGCGTCGGTAACGGTGAGGGAGAAGCGTACAAAGCCCTCGCCGTTGACGCCGTAGCCCGCGCCCGGCGCCACAACCACGGCACAGGTTTCGAGCATGTGATCGCAGAAAGACGCGGACGTAAAGCCCTGGGGCACGGGCACCCAGAGGTAAAAAGCGCCCTTGGGCGGATCGTAGGTCCAGCCGAGGGCGCGGAGGGTTTCGATGATCTTGTTGCGGCGGCGGCCATAGATTTCGAGCATGACGTCAATGTGGCTGTCGCATTCGTCCAGTGCGGCGATGCCCGCGTACTGGATGGCATTGAAAATACCGGAGTCCGTGTTGGCCTTGGAGGTGGCGATGGCCTTGACGATGTCCGCGTTGCCGCTGGCCATGCCGATGCGCCAGCCGGTCATGTTGTAGGGCTTGGACAGGGAGTTGAACTCGATGCCCACCTCCTTCGCGCCGGGCGCGCTGAGGAAACTCAGGCGCGGCACGCCGAAGACGACTTCGCTGTAGGGGTTGTCGTAGCAGATGACAATGTCGTTGCTCTTGGCGAACTCGACCAGCTCATTGAGGAACTGGGGCGTGGCCACGGCGCCGGTCGGGTTGTTCGGGTAATTCAGGAAGAAGGCGGAGGCTTTCTTCGCCACATCGGTGGGGATGTTGGCGAAGTTCGGCAGGAAATTTTCTTCCGACTTCATGGGGACGGCATAGGGCTCGCCGCCTGCAAACCATATGGCGGGCTTGTAGCCGGGATAGCCGGGGTCGGTCACGAGGACGGTGTCGCCGGGATTGATTACGGCCATGCCGAAGTGGTGGCAGCCTTCCTTGGATCCGATGAGGGCCACGATTTCCTTGGCGGCGTCGAGGTCTACGTCGTAGCGACGCTTGTACCAGCGGGCGATGGCGTCGCGGAGTGCCCGCATGCCCCACTCTTCGTCGGTCGGGTAGGGGTGGTTCGCGGGGTCCTGGGCGGCCTTGCAGAGGGCGTCGATGATGGGCTGGGGCGTGGCTTCCACCGGATCGCCGATGGCCAGGCTGATCACGTCAATGCCTTTGGCCTTCGCTTCATTGATCTTGTTGCGAAGGGTCATGAACAAATACGGGGGAATCTTCTTCAGCCGGTCGGCGGTCTGCATGTACACTACTTCCTTTGACAGGGTTGGCTTTTTGCTCGATGCATGGCCGGTCGTCCTCCCCATGCGCCGCCGGAACAGCTATGTCCGGAGCTTAATCGGCGGGGAAAAACGCATCGCAGCCCAAGGCCCATGATCTTACACCCCTGAAAGCCCGGTTTCAAGCTCGCATAAGCCCGATAGTGCGAAATCTACGTCGCGGGGAGCGCGCGAGGACCCCTTGCGTCACTTGCCGAAGTGGCGTTTCACGGCTTCAACGAAGGCCTCGGCGTAGGCCTGCCGCCACTTGGGATCGGCGAGGCATTTGCGGTCGTCGGGGTTTTGCAGGTTGGCCGTTTCCACCAGGACCTTCGTGGGGACAATCGTGTGCTTCAGCACGGCGGGCAGCCAGCGCTCCGTGCGGCTGCGCTGGATCACATTGCGGATGGGGTCGCTATTGGTGTGCACCGCGATGGCGGGCTTGTGCGTGCGCAGGGTCTGGAGGAGGGTCTCTGCGAAGTCGCGAGAGACGGCTTCGTCGCGGCGGCGCTCCTCCGCGGTGGTCGACACGCTGCGATTTCCCTTCTTTGTGTAAGCGGCGTAGGCGGGACCGTCGAGGGCCTTGTCGGAGAGGCGGTGCGCCGCGCCGGGGATGTAGACCATGCTGCCCCGCAGCTTGTAGTACAGCGCGTCGCAGTGGATGGAGGCGAAAAGCATGTTGTCGGGCTTGATGCCGCGCTTGAGTTCCGCCCGGTAGATGTCGTTGGCCACATACCACCGCAGGTTGGCGGAGACGCTGGTGTCGGTCGGGTTGTAGGGCGGTTCGGTCAAGACCACTTCATCGGTATCGTGGGTGAAACTCTGCGCGTCCGAGGTCTTTTCCTTGCTACTCAGATCGCGAATGGTGAGGTGGACCCGTGCGCGGGTGGTGGACTCCAGTACCTGCTTGATCCGCATCACGAAATCGTAGGTCAGTTCGTCTTCCAGGAGTTTCTCGTGATTGGCGCCCAGATCGCAGCCACCGTGCCCAGCATCGAGAATTACCACGACGCCATCCAGGTCCTTCACGCCGTCCCGCGCGGCCCGAATTCGTTTCGCATCGGCGCTGACGCCCTCGTGGGCCATGCGCTGCGCGCTGCCCTCGGGCTGATACTCGTCCGCGAGCATATCGCGGGGGATCCGGATCTCCTGATCCACGTGGATCCGGGTGGGATCGTCGATACCGTTTCGCTGAAGCACTTCGGCGGTGGCCTCCTGCACGGCGACCACTTCACGGTAATCGGTAAAGCGGATGACCACGGAGGTGTAGATGGCCTCGCCTTTTTTCATGGCATAGGCCGCATACTCCCCTTTGCCGTCTTTGCCATAGGTCAACTCGCCGGGCTGGAGCGGGCGGTAGGGCTCCAGGTTCTCGTCCACGTCCATGGGCTCCAGCAGAACCCCCGTACGGCCCGGAAGTCCAGCGGTGGGGGTCTTGAAGGCTTCCTTGAGGAGGTCGCGGGGGATCAGGAGCACCTGGCCCTTGCGGGGCGTGCCCTTGTAGCCCTGGTTTTCCGGCATCGCCTCGAGGGTCTTGTAGTTGGTGCCCCGGCCGGTGAGCCACTCGGCGAGGTTCCACCAGGATTCCACGCCGGCGGCCCCTTCAAAGGTGACCTGGTGCCACCAGCCACTTTTGTCCGAGTAGTCGTTGGGAAAGATGGTCTCGATAACGCGGCGCTGAACAGGGGGTTTGAGATCGCGGAAGTGGAGGTAGGCGGTCCGGAGCTTGTCATAGTGTACCCAGGTATTCTCATCAGCGAGGTAGCGCTTGAGGACCTCCGCCTTGGCATTGCCCCGGGGGAGCTGGCATTCCAGGTAGAGGGTTCGGCCTCCCTTGATGCCGATGGTCGCCCCCGCTTCGAGGGGCTTGCGAATGGCCTCGGCGGCCTGGACCAAGGCGGG
>JBIJDL010000373.1:0-6434 GCA_044344195.1 Candidatus Hydrogenedentales bacterium | reverse complement strand
GAGCATCTGAGGGGGAAAAACGATGGAGTACAACGTCCGGTCAAGCGTACGGGCCCCGAACGCACTCCTGCGGGATTGTACCACAGGAGCGCGGAGCCTATACAAATTTCCCTTGCTATTTTCCCGTTCCATTCATTATGCTCGCGCCCGGTCTGGAGGCCCGTTACGAGCCCCCCTGCGTTACCCTTGGCGGGCTTTCCCCGCAATATTGGGCCCTTCCCGGGCTCACGGAGCACGATTCATGCTGAGTACGACCTCTTTTCTGTTGCTGCTGAGCGCGGCGGCCTCGGCCCTGAACCCCGCCGACGGTCTGGCGGATGCCGTGAACGCCTTCACCGCCGGACTTACCGAGGAGCAGCGCTCCATCACAATTTATCCCTTCGACGCCGAAGAGCGCTGGAACTGGCACTTTGTGCCGACCAAGCGCAATGGCATCTCGCTGGAGCAATTGACCGAGGCCCAGCTTCCCCTGGCCCATGCCGTCCTGAAGGCCGCCCTGAGCGACCACGGCTACAAGACGGTGGAAACGATTCGCTCGCTGGAAGGGGTGCTGCGCGAACTGGAAGGCCCCCAGGCCACCCACCGCAACCCGCTGGACTACCATTTCACCGTTTTTGGCACGCCCGCGAAGGACGGCACCTGGGGCTTTCGCTACGAGGGACACCACCTCTCCCTGAACTGGACCATCGTCAAGGGCAAGGCCATCTCCGATTCCCCCCAGTTCATGGGCACCAATCCCGGCGACGTGAAATCCGGCCCCCTGGAAGGCACCCGGGCCCTGGGTGATCTGGAGGATCTGGGGCGCGCATTCATTTCGGGCATGAGCGACGAACAAAAAGCGGTGGCCATCATTGACGCCACGGCCCCCAACGACGTCTTGACCGGCGACAAGGTGGAAGCCCCGGTGCAGGAGGACAAGGGCATCGCCTATTCCGCCCTGACCGAGCAGCAGAAACAGGACTTTATTGCGCTGATCGAGGCCCATGCCCGGATCCAGCTCCCCGAGGTTTCCGCCCAGCGCCTGGCCCGCATCCAGAAGGCGGGTATTGACGACGTGAAATTTGCCTGGATGGGCAGCCTCGAAAAGGGTCAGGGCCACTATTACCGCCTGCAGGGCAAGACCTTCATCGTCGAATACGACAACACCCAGAACAACGCCAACCACGTCCACGCCGCCTGGCGCGATTTCCACGGCGACTTCGGCCGCGACCTGCTCAAAGAGCACTACGCCGCCGACCACAAGCACTGAAAAGGGACTCGTAGGGACGTACCGCCGCAAAGGCACCTGAAAGAAGCAGCACAAACTCGACAACTTCACCTCCAACCCAGTCAGGCAATGCCCACGCCAAAGCGGCGGCATGTCCCAGTGGAGGTTGAAATCGTGACGCGCGGGAATCACAAGGCCCCTTGCCCCCTTTTTTATTTCATCGTTTTGCCCTTGTAACTGCGTTGCACGGGTCGGGGGCTGGAAAGCCCCCGCTCCATAGCCCCGCCGCAATCACTGAAATGATGATACGATTTCCCCGACTCCCCCGCCTGCTTGTGCTATCATAATGTCACCAACCGTATCGGAGGACATCTCAGGCATGGAAAGCTTTTCATTGACTTTTGTGGTCGAGCCCGACGGCGACCAATGGTTCGCCTGTGTGCCGGAGCTTTTGGAGCAGGGCGTGTCCACATGGGGCCATACCAAGGAGGAGGCGGGGCGCAATCTTGTGGAGGTTCTCAAAATGACGATTGAGGAGCTTCCGAAGGAAGGCAAGGATCTCTACGACTGCCTTCAACATGCGGCGGAGGTCAAGGAGGCCGTGGGGCATTAGTCGTGGACCTTTCTCAGCTAAAGTCCCTTACCGTTCGGGAATTGATTTCCGCGCTGGAAAAAGATGGTTTCCTCTGCTCGCGCACCGTCGGCTCGCATCACCGCTACATACATGATGACGGGCGGGCCGTAACAGTTACGGTACACCGCGCTTCAGACACCTTTCCGTTGGGCACGCTCTCTGTCATGCTCAAACAACAGATCAAATGGACAGAGGATGATTTACGGCGCCTGAGACTGATCAAGAAACGCAAGTCCCAGTGGAGGTTGGAAGCGCGACGGAGTGCAGCACCAAGTCATCCCACCCGTCCCCTCGGACAGGCTTGGGCGATCAGGCTACCGTCGCGACTCGTAGCCGGCTCAATGTTGAAAGGGCCAGCCCCCCGACACCATCACGGACGCGAGTCCGTCCCAAGCGCCTCTACAAATCCCCGCGCCTTCGCCGCCAATTCATCCACCCAGGGTTTGGCCTCCGCCGGCTCGTGCAGGTTGTTTTCGTCCATCCAGCGCACCACGTCACGGACGCCGTCTTCCCACTTCATCAGATTCCGGAATTCCGGCACGTCGCGTTGAAGCGCCGCGCTGCTGTAGGCCGCATGGTACTGGAAATTTTCCTTGAGCCACTCCGCCTTCCCCTGGGGCGTCCCGGCGGCGATCTGCTCGGTCGTCATCGTCACGATAGTCGCCGTGACGCCGAGGGCCTCCGCCATGCGCTCATGGAAGCGCCGCCACGTCATGATTTCGTCCCCCACAATGTTATAGGCCTGACCGAGCACCGTCGTGCGCCCGAGGGCGCCCACGAAACCCTTCGCCATGTCGTCCACGTGGCCCGGCTGCCACAGGCCGTGGCCGTCCCCCGCCACGAGGATGGGCTTGCCCTCGCGCAGTCGCGTAACCAGGCTCGCATCGTAGCCCCAGATGTCCAGCAGCGGCTGGCCCGGTCCATAGCAGTGAGAGGGACGAAACAAGGTCACGGGGAAGCGGTCGCGGGAAAAGGCTTCAAAAAATACATCTTCCGCTTCGAGCTTGCGCTGGCCATAGTCGCTGACCGGTGTGCGGGGCTCTCTTTCCAGGGCCGGAATGGTCGTTAGCGGGCCGCCATAGACGCACACCGTACTGCAGAACAGGTACTGGCTCACCCGCCCGCGAAACAGTGAAACGGCGTGCTGGGCGGTGCGCCGATCGTAGGTCAGCATGTCGATCACGGCGTCGATCTGCAGTGGGGCCACGGCGGCGGCGAAGCCATCGAAGTCCTGCCGGTCCCCGTGGAGCACTTCCACATCGCCCTGGAGCCGCGAGGGTGATATTCCCCGATTGAAGAGGATGGGTTCGTGGCCGGACGCCAACAGCCGGTGGACAATGGCGGTGCTGATAAGGCCGGTGCCGCCGATAACCAAAACACGCATGATCTGCTCCTGGAGAGTTGGGGGCGGCGCGGGTAGTGGCGGCCGCCATGACGTGCGGTATAATACCCCCATGCGCCGCACCCAGTACAGCGGCGCGCCACCAGGAACGCCTTCATGCGCTTGCTAATCTGCTGTCTTTTCCTCGCCGTCGGCCCTTTGTCGGGCTGTCCGGGTCCGGTCGATCCGGGCCCCACGCTGGCGGAAGTCACGATCCTGCTCCGGGACCATTTCGCCACGGCGGACGGGGATAACAGCGGTGCCTTGAGCCTTGCCGAAGCACGGGCCCAGGTCGAGGAAATGACGGATGACCAGTTCGCCCAACTGGACACGGACAGCAATGGCGAACTCAGCGCCGCGGAACTGGGCGTGTCCGTGGGTGAAGGTGAGGGGGAAGGCGAGGGCGAGCTTCCGGTCTTTTATTCCTACACTGTGCTCAATACCTACCCCCATGATGCCGCCGCCTTCACCCAGGGACTGGAAATCGAGGATGGCGTGCTCTACGAAGGAACGGGCCTCAACGGGCGTTCCTCACTTCGCCGTGTCGACCTGCCCACGGGCAACGTGGAGCAACAAGTCAACCTCGATACCACTTACTTTGGCGAGGGCATCACCGTCTGGGGGGATAGCATCGTCCAACTGACCTGGCGCAACAAGAAAGGCTTTGTCTACAACCGGAGCACCTTCGAGCAAACCGGCGACTTCACCTACAACAGCGAGGGCTGGGGCCTGACCAAGGATGAGGACGAGCTCATTATGAGCGACGGCACCAACATCCTGCGCATCCTCAATCCTGAAACGTTCCAGGAAGTCCGCCAGCTCCACGTCTATGATCGGGGCACGCCCGTGACCCAGTTGAACGAACTCGAATTCATCAACGGCGAGATCTGGGCCAACGTCTGGCAGACCGACCTGGTAGCCCGCATCAACCCCACGACCGGTATCGTCAGCGGCTGGATCGACTTCAGCGGCCTCCTCACCGAAGCCCAGGACGCCCGTGCCGACGTGCTCAACGGAATCGCCTGGGACGAGAATGGTGGGCGACTCTTCGTGACGGGGAAGCTGTGGCCAGTGATGTTCGAGGTGAGCGTGGTGCCTCAGTAGGCTGTAGGCTGTAGGCTGTAGGCTGTAGGCTTCAGGCTGTAGGCTTCAGGCTGTAGGCTTCAGGCTGTAGGCTTCAGGCTGTAGGCTTCAGGCTGTAGGCTTCAGGCTGTAGGCTTCAGGCTGTGGCTCAATACGACAGATAGGACCGATAGGACGGATTGGTAATATCGGTCCTATCCGTCGTATCCGTCCCATCATTGTCCATTGTCCATTGTCCATTGTCCATTGTCCATTGTCCATTGTCCATTGTCCATTGTCCATTGTCCATTGCTAACCCTTTCCCCCGCAAAAGTTTGCGAAAAACAGCCCCGCTCCGCTATACTTCGGAGTTTCCGCAAGTGACTCAGGAGCATCCTATGACCCGCAGCATGACCGGTTTTGGCCGCGTAAGCGCCGATATCGACAACGAAAGCGTCACCATCGAAGTGAGCACGGTGAACCACCGCTTCCTCGAATGCACCTTTCGCATGCCCAGTGTCTGGGCCGCTCTGGAAACGCCCTTGCGCAATCTGGTGAAGGATGCCCTTTCCCGGGGCAAGCTCAACGTCTCCATCCGCCGCAGCCGTGGCCCCATGGGCCGTCCGGCCATACACTTCGATGCGGAAAACGCCAAACAGTACATCGACGCGAGCAAGGAACTGGCCCGGCTGATGAACAGCACCGGCGCCATGTCCCTCGACGTGCTGGCCCAGATGGAAGGCGTCTTCTATCAGGAAGAGCAGGAGCAGGATCTGGACGCCGTGAAGGATCCCCTCTGCGCGGCCTTCGTGGAAGCGTTGAACCAGTTGAATCAGTCCCGCGCGGAAGAGGGTGAATCCCTGGCACGCGACGTGGCCGCGCGCATCACCGAGATGCAGGATGCCCTGACGATTATCGAAGGCATGCTCCCCGATCTGGCCAAAGCTTATGAAGAGCGCCTGCGCGCCAAGGTCATCGAGCTGAATACCGACGTGGGTCTGACCGAGGAGCGCCTCGCCATCGAGATCGCCCTCATGGCCGACAAGATGGACGTGAACGAAGAAGTCGTTCGCCTGAAGAGTCACTTCGAAAAGGTATTGAGCCTCCTGCGCCAGAAAGAGCCCATCGGCCGCGACCTCAATTTCCTTTCTCAGGAATTGCAGCGCGAGATCAATACCCTCGGCTCGAAAATGCGCGATCTGGATGTCACCCGTGAAGTCCTCCGCCTCAAAGCGGAACTGGAAAAGCTGCGCGAACAGGCGCAGAACATCGAGTAGAGGGACCTCTCGTGGCGAAGCAAGGCGTACTATTGGTAATTTCCGCGCCCTCCGGGGCTGGCAAGCTCACCCTGCTCAACAAGGTGCGGGAGAGCCAGGCGGGTTCCTTCGTGACCACCGTGTCGGCCACGACCCGCGCACCCCGCAAGGGCGAAGTGGACGGCCAGGATTACTACTTCCTGACCCGCGAAGATTTTGAAGCGAAGCGCACGGCCGACGAGTTTGTCGAGTGGGCCGAGGTCCACGGCAACCTGTACGGCACTTTGTTCAGCGAATTGGACCGCTGCCTGGCGACGGGCAAGGATGTGATCCTGGAGCTGGACGTTCAGGGCATGGAAAGCCTCAAGGAGATCCGCCACGACGTGGTGACGGTGTTCCTCATGCCCCCCTCGCTGGAGGTGTTGGAGGAACGGCTGCGGAAGCGCGGCACGGATGAAGACGATGTTATCGCCCTGCGGCTGAAAAACGCCGGCGACGAAATGGCCCAGCGCCATGGCTTTGACTATATTGTGGTGAATGATAAAATTGATCAGGCGGCCAGCGATCTGGAGGCGATTATTCGCGCCGAGCGCTGCCGCGCCTTTCGGCAACCCTAGGAGACTGCACAATGCCCACCCCGTTCTCGGTAGATGAATTCCAAGGCAAGATCGACAGCCTGTACCGCCTCGTGATCGTGGCCGCGCGACGCGCCAACCAGATCAACAAGAACGAGTCCCACGGCTTCGGCACGGTGACCAACGCCAAGAAATCGACCATCACGGCCCTCGAGGAAGTGCTGGATGACAAGCTCGGCTATATCACGGCCACCCAGGAAGAAGAGAACTACCTGGAGTAACAATCCATGGCCAGCGACTTTGATGGCAAGGTAATCGT
>JBIJDL010000372.1:0-6449 GCA_044344195.1 Candidatus Hydrogenedentales bacterium | reverse complement strand
GAAGGCAAGGCGATGAAGCCCGTTCGGCTTTTCAACAAGGAGCGCAGCCGATACGAGATGGTGATTCCCGTACCCGCGACGGCGGAGTAGAGCGCCGACAGGCTACTTTGCAGCCAGCTCCTTGAGCAGTCCCGAAACCCCCGACGTAAAGTCGGCCTCGGCCTGATCCGTGAACACAGACACACTGGGCTCGTAGCCCCCTTCGGCAAAGGCCGCCTTCGTGGGCAAATAGAGCAGCGACCCATTCGTCAGGCCGAAATAGAGCGTGTTCTTGAACGGGGATGCGGCGCGAACGTTTAGGGCGATTTCGCAAAACAGCTCCAGCGGTGCCGCCCACACGACGGTATCACCGTTGATGGTCAGGGAATATACTGGAACGCGGACGAGGGGATTGCCATCGGGCCCCATAGACGCGAATTCCGCCAGGGTATCGAGCCAGCCCAGCCCCGGCTTGCGCGGCGTATCGATGAGAATAGTGGCGGTGTTCAGTTTTACGTCGCCGGTCGTGGCACCGATAGCGTCGTTGAGCGCCACGATGGGCGCGCCGAGCGTTTCATCAAAACTGTTGATGCGCGGGTCGTTGAGGTCATTGCCGACCGTTGGGAACGGCGCAATATTGCCTTCGGCGCCATTGATGAAAAGCATGGGCACGCCGAGCTTCTCTTCCACATAGCTGGAAGCCCAACCGGGCGCATCGCCCGTAATCAGGGTGTTCCCGCCGTGGAGGCAGGTGCCGTGGATGGCGTAGTTCGCGATAAGGCCGATGGGGCTGCCATCCGGGCGTTCCACGCGAATCACCCCGAGCTGGCGGTCGGTGGGTCCGTCGGGATTTTCACCCAGGACGGTCTTGCCATCGCGCACTTCACGACGGTTGATGTTGGCGCGGGCCTCGCCGATGCCGATACCAAGCTGCGCGGGTTCAAGTCTTTCTCGGGCTTCCTTGATACCATCAATCAGCCCCTGGTTCACCTTTTCCCAATACGCGGTGTCATCCGTCGTTGATCGGTCGCCCAGCGCGCCGCCAAAGAAGAGCGTGCCCAACTCCTGCGGTCCCACGTGGGGCGCGGAATGGGTGTGGGTCGTGGACCACCAGATCTGATCCGGTTTAATGCCGGTCTCTCCTTCCAATCGCGCGCAGAAGTCGCGGTAGAAGGCGGATGAGATCGTACAGATGTCTGAGGACACCAGGTAGAAGGCCGTCGTGCCATCATCCATCGCGGCGATGCGGTGGTAGATCCGGTCGCGGACCCCGGTAGACTGGCGCGGCGCATAACCGTGGAGCCATTGGGGCGTATCGGGGGTGATATCGACTTTGACGCAGGCCGCGCGAAACTCAGCGGTGGCGGGAAAGGCTGCGAAGAGGATGGCGCCGAGGGCGATGATAAACGCGGGCATTGAGGACTCCCTTGTTGTAGGACGGATATGACCGATAGGACGGATGCTGCAAATCGGCCTTATCGGTCATATCAGCTCTGTGTGCGCCTCTGGCGCGAAAAACACGGGTGTGATCCGCCGAAGGCGGTTGCCACATTCTTTGCGGGGTTCCCCCATCAACTCAACCGCATGCCGCCAATCAAATCCGTCAAATCTTCCACACCATGACGCGTGCAGTAATCCTCCAGCCCCTCCACGACTTTGATCGCCGCGTCGGGCTGGCGGAAGGAATAGCTGCCCACGGACACCGCAGTGGCACCCGCAAGGATAAACTGCATGGCGTCGCCCGCGGTACAGATGCCGCCCATGCCGATGATGGGGATCTTGATGGCCTTGGCGCAGTCCCACACCATTTTCACGGCCACGGGGCGAATCGCTGGGCCGCTGAGGCCGCCTACGATGTTGCTGAGAATCGGACGGCGCGTCTCGGGGTCGATACCGATGCCGAGGAGCGTGTTGATCATGGAAATTGCGTTCGCACCGGCCTCTTCCGCCGCCAGGGCGGGCTCGGCGATGTCGATGATGTTCGGCGTGAGCTTGATGAAAACGGGCAGGTTGGTCACGGCCTTAATGGCGCGGGTATAGAGCTGGACCTGTTCGGGGATTTGGGCCACCAACGTGCAGCCGCGCGCGGTGCGGGCATCGTGCACATTCGGGCAGGACAGGTTCGCCTCGATGGCGTCGGCCGCGCCCTCTTTGGTGAGGCGCTCGGCGAGCATGGCATAGTCCTCGGGACTCTTTCCATAGATGTTGCCGATGATCGTGCAGCCCTTGTCGCGCAGGAAGGGCGCTTTGTCGCGAAGATAGGCTTCGATGCCCACGTTTTGCAGGCCAATGGCGTTGAGCATGCCTGCGGGCGTTTCCACCAGGCGCGGGGGCTTGTTGCCCGCACGAGGTTCCAGCGAGAGGCTCTTCGTGGTGACGGCACCCAAGCGAGAGATATCGAAGTAGCGGTCATATTCCTGGCCGTAGGCGAAGGTCCCGGAACCCACGGTCACGGGGTTCTTCATTTTCAGGCCGCCGACGTTGACTTCAAGATTTGGCATCAGTACGCATCCCACTTGATCAAGGTGCTCTCAAAGACGGGGCCGTCGTAACAGACGCGCACCATGCGTTCGGCCTCGATCTCCACGTTCGCCTCCACCACGCAACCGAGGCAGACGCCATCGCCGCAGGCCATCTCCGCTTCGAGGGAGGCGAGGCAGGAAATGCCCAGGGCCTGGCTGACCTCGTGGGTCGCGCGCATCATGGGCATGGGGCCGCAGCAGTAGGCCCGCGTGCCGGGACCGGGATCGAGTTGGCGCAGCACTTCGGAAGCATAGGCCTTCACCCCCGCCGAACCGTCGTCCGTCGCCAGATGCACCTTGCAACCCATCTGGTGAAAATCGGATTCGCACAGCAGCATCGATTCAGTCCGGGCCGCGATGATGATCTCCGGTGTAATCCCTAGCTGGCTGATAATCGCTTCCGCCAGTGCGGGGAAGGGCGCGATACCAATACCACCCGCCACGAGGATATGGCGGCTGAAACTGCTGTCCAGCGGAAAAGGCTTGCCCAGCGGCCCCTGGATACTGATGGACTGGCCCTGCGTCAATTTGGACATAAGGCGCGTGCCTTCGCCCTCCACCTTGTACAGGATCGACACGCTGTCCTTGAAGATCTGCTCAAAGCACATGGGGCGTCGCAGGAACGGATAGAGCCCCTCCTGCACTTCCACCATGCAGAACTGGCCTGGGGCGGCCTGAGCCGCAATTTCCGGCGCATGTAGCACCAGGCGATAGTGCTCGGGAGCCACTTCCATGTGGGCCTTGATTTCACAGGTCGATACGAGGGGCATGCTTATCTCCGTTCATCCACAATCATCTGATTGCGCAGCAGGTTGAGGCTCACGCGAATACGCTCCGCGAGGACCTCCCCCACGCCGTCCACTTCGACCAGATCGTCTTTGGGCGCGCGGATAATCTGCTGCAGATTGCCAAAGCGCTCCACGAGACTTTCGATGATCTGGGGACTGAGGCGGTGTGTAGTCGTGAGCACGCGATAGCCGCGCGGACTGAGGTAGGTATCCACACTGCGCAATTTCGGGCCGTAGCCCATGGCCTGACTGATGCTGCCCAGATTGAGCAGCTCGGTTTTGGGAAGCTCGCTGATCTTCTCGCGGATTGTGCCAAAGTTGGCGTTGGGCCGCTCGCGGAGGTAATCCTTAATCACGAGTTCGGCTTCTTTCACCGGCAGGATGAGCTCCTGGAGCTGCATCTCGATGAGGCGGCCTTCGGTGCCGAGTTCGATGATGTAGGGCTCGATTTCCCGGGCGATGCGCATCACCATTTCCATGCGCTGGATGGCCTTGCACACGTCGAAGATCGTGACCACGTCCTGAAATTCGCGCACGGTCAGATCCTGCATGGCCTGGTTTAACACCGTGATGTATTTTTCGAGGGTCTGCACCGCCTGCACGGCCTTGTTGACGAGCGTGGGGATCGAATCAAGGATCCTGCGCCGATCGTGGACGTAGAGGGTCACGGCGTTGCGCCGCTGGGACACGGCAATAACCATGCAGTTGGCCTGATTCGCCAGGCGCTGGGCCGTGCGGTGGCGCGTGCCCGTTTCATCGCTGTGGGTCTTCGCCGTCGGCTTCAGAAAGCGATTGGCCGAGTGAATGCGGCTGCCATCCTCGTTGAGGATGATGGCGCCGTCCATTTTTGACAGTTCATACAGCAACTGGGGCGTCACCTGCTCGTCCAGCTTCACGCCGCCCTCCGAGAGATCAAAGAGGCGCTTGGGCGATCCGAAACACAGCAGAGCCCCCGTGCCCGCCTGAAGTATCGTGGAGATGGCCTCGCGTATGATGGTTCCCGGCGCGATCACAAGGAGTGCGTCGCGGTAGGCCTCTTCACTGGTCTTTTTCTTGCGTCCCGCCAAAGCTTAAGCCTCCAATGCCATTTCCAACGCTGTTTCCAAATCACCCACGGAGTGTATTCGCACACCTCCCGCCACTATGTTTCTAGCACATCCGCGAGGCAAAATACACTGATTAAATCCGAACTTCTCCGCCTCCGCCACCCGCTGCTGCGCCATGTCCACCGCGCGCACCTCTCCCGCCAGTCCCACCTCCCCAAATGCGGCCAGCGTTTCGGGCAGGGGCACGTTGCGAAAACTCGAGACCAGCGCCAGCGCCACGGCGAGATCAGTGGCCGGTTCGTCCAGCTTGACGCCGCCCGCAACATTCACAAACACATCCCGATCCGAGAAATGAAGCCCGGCCCGCTTCTCCAACACCGCCAGCAGCAGGTTGACCCGATTGGGATTTACCCCCGTCACTGTACGACGCGGCGAACCCGCATGGGTATCGCCCACCAGCGCCTGCACCTCCACCAACAGCGGGCGCGTGCCCTCCACGCTGGGAATCACGATGGAACCACTCACACCTTTCGGACGCTCGCTGAGAAATAGCGCGCTGGGATTGGCCACGGGGTGCAGTCCGCTTTCGCGCATCTCGAACACGCCGATCTCGTTGGTCGAGCCAAAGCGGTTCTTTACCCCCCGGAGTATGCGCAGGGCCTGGCGTCCTTCGCCCTCGAAATAGAGCACCGTGTCTACCAAGTGTTCCAGCAGACGAGGCCCGGCTATCGTGCCGTCCTTGGTAACGTGGCCCACGAGGAAAATGGGGACATTGCGCCCTTTGGCCAGGCGCAGGAATTCATTGGCGCACTCGCGCACCTGACTCAACGAGCCGGGCACGCCGGAGAGCTGGCTGCTGTAGACCGACTGGATCGAGTCGATGACCACAAAGGCGTAGCCGCCCTTCTGGATCTCCTTGGCAATGCTGCTGACCGAGGTCTCGGTGTAAATGAAGAGGCGGTCATGCACCGACTTCAGGCGGTTTGCGCGAAGCTGGGCCTGGCTGAAGGATTCCTCGCCCGAGACGTAGAGCACCTTGCCGGAATTAGCCGCGAGGTACTGGGAGAGCTGGAGCATCAGCGTGGACTTGCCGATACCGGGATCGCCGCCCACCAGGGTGAGCGACCCAGGCACGATGCCGCCGCCGAGGACGCGATCACATTCCGAGAGTCCCGTGGAAATGCGCGCGGGCGGTGGATGGGTGCCATCGGTCACGGGAATGGGTTTGCTGTGGGAAACGATACTCGGTCTTTCGTGGGCGCCTTCGTCGGGGATCACTTCCTCCACGAGGGTGTTCCACTCGGCGCACTCCGGGCACTTGCCCATCCAACGGGCCGTGACGGCGCCGCAGGACTGGCAGACGAAGTGGCTTTTCTCTTTACTCACCGGCGGCCTCCCCCGCCGACGCTTTCGCGGGACGGGTCACAGCCAGGATACCCACATACTCCAGACCCGCCCCATAGCGCTTGATGGAGGGTGCGTACAAGCCGGAAAGGGAACCATCCAGGTAGAGGGCATTCCTGCACTCAAGCACTTCGCTGAAGAAACTGGCAAAGGTGTGGAGATTTACCGGCCAATTGGAGATAACGATGACAACCTCCTTCGCCGAGACCACCCCGATGCCGTTGCGCAGGTGCAGGCTCAGCGATTCCGCCTTGAACTTGGGATGTAGCGCGCCGTCGATCACCAGCAGAGGCCCGGATTGAGTCGCCAGGATGGGCGAAGGCTTCTTGACATCGTAGTCTTCCGTCGTGAGAATACGCGCGCCGCTCTCGTCCAAAAAAAACACACCATTGGGCTTCAGGGCGAAGTTGCTCTGGCTGCCCTTGTGCAGATTCAGCGGGCGAAGTTCCACCGATCGCTCCACGTGGAGCCCGAGGGGGGTGCGGTCCTCCGCATAGATACCCGCATTCGTCGCCAGAACCAGGTCCTGGCCCTGAGCGTTGAGATCGTCCCGAAGCGCATGGAAATTCTGGTAGGCCGTGCCGTCGGCGCGCTTCCAGAAGAGTTGGAGCGATTCCTCATCCAGCTTGATGCGCGCCACGGTGAAGGGGAGCTCGTGAAAGGTCCGCTCTTCGAAGGTAATACCGCCATCCACCACCGGCTCCTCTCCC
>JBIJDL010000371.1:0-6454 GCA_044344195.1 Candidatus Hydrogenedentales bacterium | reverse complement strand
AGCTTTCACATAAAAGATACGGCGTGGACAAGCTGGCCTGGTACGAACTCTATTGCAATCCACATGACACCATTGCCCGAGGGAAACAGATCAAGAAATGGCGTCGTGCCTGGAAGCTGAAGGTAATCGAGGAGCTGAATCCGGCGTGGAAGGATCTGTCGGACGAAGAGGGGTTTTGAGAGAAATGGTCACACCCGTCGCTCCAGCTTCGCCGCACCCCTGTCATTCACGGGCACGCGGAAATCCAGCGCATTGACGCAGTGAGCCTCGCACACCCTCTGGAACTCCCCATTTCGCGGGGAAGACGCTTGCTTGTAAACCATTACTTGCTCAACATATTCGCCTGCCAGCGACGTATCCGTCACGCTGTATAACGTCCATCTCCCCTTCGTAAACTTCGTGCTTCGTGGTCCCATAACTTCCCCATCACTTCGGCGGGTCCACTACCTGCCCCTGTGCCCTCAAGAGGTCGCGCAGGGCCTGGATGGGCACGTCGGCCACCGGGCATTTGCGCAAGATGGCGAGGTGGGCCGCTACGCCGGCGGCGTGGCCCAGGGCCATCCACGTGGGCTCCATGCGCACGGAGGAATAGGCCACATGGGTAGCGGAAATGGCACCGGCCACGATGAGACCATCGACTTCTTTGGGAAGCAGGGCGCGGTAGGGAATCTTGTAGGGTCGGGTGAGGTGGCCAAGCATGCCGAGGTAGCCTTCGAGGACGATGGTGTCGCCGGGTTGGCGCTTGTGGACCGGAAAACTGTCGATGGGGAACTCGCCCATGGCGATGACGTCGTCGTGACGAAACTCGGGGCTGGAACCGTCTTTTTCCACGGAGACATCGTGCTGGGTGATGGTGTAACGGCCGTCGAGACGGCGGCCTTCGCGAACATAGAGCTGCCATGGGAAGTTGCCGTTGTCTGTAAACTCGTCTTTTGGGAGCTGGTATTCCCTGGCCATCTTACGGTGGGCCTCGGGCACATCTTCATCGTTGTGGAGAAACCATAGCAGGCCCAGGCACAGATCGCGGTGGCGCTGCTCAATGCGCATACGCGTGTCCCAGTCGCCCTCGATGTAGTCCTTGTTTTCTTCCGGAAAAGGGAAGGCCAGAGGGCGCGGGTTGATGTTCACGTCGGCCTTGCCGTTGGGCATGGTGGTGACGGAGAGGGCGCGGACGAGGGTGTTGAAATGCTGGGGGAAATAGCCCCGGGCCTCATGGACCACTTTCGGCCCAGCGAGTCGGCCCGCTTCGAGGTCTTCGAAATAGGGCGTGTATACGGTGCGATCATAGCCGTTGGGCGGTGCAACGAGAGGCACGCTGTTTTCCGGGTTGCTGGAAAGAAAGAGGCGATAGGTGTAGGCAGGGAGGCCCTTGTCGGCCTCGCCCGTGGTGCCCGGCAGGATGACGCCATTTTCATAGTCGTAGTAGATGTAGCCCGCGAGGGATTCGTCGAATTCGTCGCGACCCTCGCGCCCCAGGCGAAAGGAGGCACCGGCGGCGGCAAAGAGATCGCCCTCATAGGTACCATCGATGAAGACCGCGGCGTCCAGGTCCTTCTCGGTCCCCCTGTCCATGTCGAGGAAGGTGGCGGCGCGAATTCGCCCCGCCTCCACCGCGACTTTCAAAAGCCGGTGCTTCTTCATCGCGGTGATACCGGGCGAATCCACTATCATGGCCTCGAAGACGGCTTCGGCTACGGAGGGTTCGTAGTAATAGCCATTCTTGCATGCCTTCACCGCCTCCGAATCTTCCCCGTGACGCGCTACGTAGTGCTTGCGCACCCGGCGCACGTACTCCGCGAAGATGCCGCCGATGTACTGCTTCTTTTCTACATCACTCTTGCCAAGGCCGCTGGCGGCCATACCGCCGAAGTGGGCATGGGTATCGATGAGGGCCACGCGACGCCCCATGCGGGCGGAGGCCACGGCGGCGGCGATGCCGGCCGGGGTGCCTCCATAAACAACGACGTCAAACTTGTGGGTGGATTCCTGCGCCATACTGCCTGCCATCTCCTCTGTTCCGTTTACCATTCTATTGACTGGACTCTACCAATCACGCCTGCTTCAGTCAAACATCGCTTACGCGGGAAAAAAAACTTAGCACCTGTCCAAAAAAATGGGGGTAACTTCATGCGACTTATCTTCGCCTCCCGCCGCTTCACCCCGTGCATAGAAACAGAACCCCCGCCACGCGACGCGCGCGGCGGGGGCCTGCGACCCAGTTCTCAGGGGTTCAGTTAATCTTGATTTCTATATGACGCGGTTTGGCTTCTTCGGGCTTCGGCAGCGTGAGCGTTAGCACGCCATTCTCGAAGCGCGCGTCAACCTTGCCCGTATCTATGCCGCCTTTGATGCGGAAGTTGCGCTCGAAGCGGCCTTCGCCCCGTTCGTAGCGTCGATAGCCCTTCTCTTCGGTCGGGTACAGTCGCTTGCGGGAACCGCGAATCGCCACCTGATCCTCCAGCACCTGAATCCCAATGTCTTCCTTTGTCACACCCGGCAGGTCCGCGTGGATTACGTAGGCGTCCGACGTCTCGTAGATGTCGACGGCGGGTGCCCAGGTGCCCGTGGTGTTGCGGTCGGGTGTGGTGTTTCCGTGGAAGATTCGGTCGAGTTGGCTTTCCAATTCCTGAAATCCGGTCCAGTGGGAGGGGGCGCACTTCGTATTGTTGCAGGCGATGTTGTTCATGGTAGTTCTCCTTCAGGTTCTCTTGGTTTCGTTTATCGTTTACGTTCACCTCGGAGTATCTGCCTCCGGGTGTAGTTTGCTGCGTTCACTGGCCCTCTAAACGCCAAAGCTGTGCCAAAACGAACATCCGTTCGTAACACATTGAAAATAGAAGCTCGCCGAGTCCCACACGTTGTCGAATGGCGCCGACTGGGCCACGCACGGCTGTTCGCAGATGAAGCGGTTGCTGCATATTGCAACACTCCATCGCCATTGAATTAGCCCCTCTGCGCCGCCCATAATCGTCGTAGATGGTCCGGTTGTTTCCCGAAAAGGTCTGATGCCCTGGATGCTGGCCCGTTGGTCCCATGAACCCCGAATTGCCACGGCCATGATTCCTGTACTCCGTCGTCTTTGCTTGCTGATCCTATTCGCGGAACTGAATGCTTACGGGGCACCGGAGGCACCCTCAGCAGCCCACCAACGCCCCTACACCGGAGGCGTTCCGCATACGGATCGACAGGGCAATCTCCTGATGAAATACGACCCGGCCCGGTCCTTTTTCCCCATCGGAATCTGGGGTGCGCAGTTGCCGGGAAGGCAATGGGATTCGGAGGCGGATTGGACGGTACTTACTGGAGCGGGCTTCAACACGGTGTGGCCCTGGTACTGCCCCCTTCCGAGCGCGCTTGAAGCGGGTGAGGCACACGGACTCCAGATCGTTTTCATGGGCGAGATCGCCGAGGGGGACCTGGCCCTCGCGAAGGGACATCCCCGGTTGCTGGGGAATGTGTGGGCGGACGAGCCCATCGGCAAAGTGGGCACGCCGGAAATCGAAACGCTTTTCAGTCAGTTCAATGCTTACCGCGACCGGGTTCATGCCGTGGCGCCAGGCCTGCCCATCTTTATCAATGATGCCCCCTGGATCATGCCTCCGGCGACGGAGTGGTGGCTCAAGTGGAATGCCGCGGGCGAGATCGCGTGTCACGACAATTATCCCATCATGAACCGAAGCGCAAGGGCGGCCTCCATCGGCGACGAACCCAATGGCATTCCTCAGACGGTGTCGCTCGGCGTGCAGAATGGTCAGGAAAAGCGACCCCAGTGGCTCATCGTGGGGGCCTTCGAGCAGCCGGGTGAATATGGCGAGTCCTTCCCCTTTCGCTTCCCCACGCCGGAGCAGTTACGCGCCTGTGTATATGCGGGCATCATCCATGGCGCCACGGGCATCGTGTATTTCACGTGGGACACCTATGTGCCGCGCGATGGCAATGTGATCGGAATGTCGCCCAATCCAAAGGTGGCCTACACGCCCAATCCGCGCCAGGAAGGCTACACGCGACCAACACCCGCGACGCCGATGCAGTTAACGGCCTCGCGGGCTCTGTGGGACGCCGCGATACAGATCAATGGGGAACTGGCGGAACTGACGCCGGTGATTCTTTCGCCCACGGTGGGCACGGCGTTCCCCTTCGAGGTGGCCCTGGAGGGCACCGCGCCGACACCGACCCCGATTCGAATGATGGTTAAATCATTGGGCGAGGGAAAGTACCTGCTGCTGACGGTGAATCTTGATGATGCGGTATTGAAGGCGACCTTCACCTTTCCCGGCGCGCTGGCTTCGGTGGGGACGCGTTTCGAGAACCAGTTGCCGCTGACCCTGCCGGAGGGCGCGAAGGAGTTTGCGCTGACCTATGAGCCCTTCGCGGTGCATGTGATTGAGGTGGCGCTGCGTGGGTGACGAGACCAAATAATTCTCCCACAGATAGACTCAGATGGACACAGATAAGTACGATTTACAATCGATCTTGGGTACGCGCTTTCCTTTGGCACCCTTGCGTGACCTATGGCACGCAAAGACGCGCACAAAGGGAGAAAAGATATACCGTCCTTTGATGTGGCCGCTCGTGTTTTGCATACTGTAGCCTCAAGATCCTCATCACGGAGAGAAGCCCATTATGCGTGTACCTTTCAGCATCTGCTTTTTCAGCGTCCTTGCCATCGCGCTGGTAATGACTACAACTTCCCTCGCCACGCCACTCCCTGAACCCGCCCACACGATGGAACTCTGGCCCGCGCTTGCGGGGAAGTCGACCGGGGAACCGGTCGCGGGGAAAGACGATGGCATTCTTCGCTTGACGAAGGTGGAGAGTTCCTCCATCGCGGTCTTCCCCGCGCCCGGAGGTGATTCCCCCGCGCCGGCGGTTCTGGTGTGTCCAGGTGGTGGCTACAGCATCCTGGCCTATGACCTCGAAGGCACGGAGATTGCCCAGTGGCTTAATTCTATTGGCTTCACGGCGGTGGTGCTGAAGTATCGCGTTCCGGACAATCGGGCGGGCGCCCTGGAAGACGCGCAACGCACCCTGAGCCTCATGCGGCACAACGCCACGGCTTGGAACATTGACCCCGAGCACATCGGCATCCTCGGCTTTTCCGCCGGGGGGCATCTGGCGGCCTGCACCAGTGCGGCTACGGGCGGGCGCGCCTATATCGCGGTGGATGACGCGGACCAGCAGCGCTGCACGCCCGATTTCACCGTGCTGGTCTACCCCGCCTATCTCTCCGACGAACATTTTTCGCTTCCGGTCGAGGTGGCGGTGTCCAGGGAAACGCCGCCCGCGTTCATTGTCCAGACGCAGGACGACAAACACTATATTGACAGTAGCCTGGCCTACTATATCGCCCTGAAGTCGGCCGACGTGCCCGCCGAGCTTCATCTTTTTCCGGAAGGTGGTCATGGCTATGGCCTGCGGCCTTCGAAGCATGGGGTTTCTGGATGGCCCGCACTGTGCGGGGCGTGGCTGGCGCGTGTAGCGAAGAGCGGGTTCGCGCCTTGAAGTGTGGCCGTGAAGTTGACTCGCTGCCCCCGGCCTGCTAAGGTCACGCAATTCCCTTAAAGCCCGTTTTTCACTTTACCCTTGGTGGAGACCCCATGGATAGCTCGTCCCGCACCCGCACGCTGAGTCACGCCGACCTGCTGGAATTGAAGCGGTGGAATACGCCCACGATTTACAATGGATGGGAACAGATCACGAAACATGACGCTGCCGCGGATTCCTTCAACCTCGAAGAGACGCGGGACTTCATGCCCCAGATGGGCGTGATGGTGGGCTATGCGGTGACGGTGGTGGCGGAGCCGAGCGTGCAGCGCCACAAGACGGAAGGTACGACGAATCCCGCTGACTACCTTCGCTATGTGGCCTCTGTGCCCGGTCCGAAAATCGTGGTGGTGCAGGATCTGGACAAGCCCCGGGTGATCGGATCCTTCTGGGGCGAAGTCAACGCGAATTTCCACAAGGCTCTGGGCTGCGTGGGCACCATCACCGATGGCGCAATCCGCGATGTGGACGAGATGACCAACGCGGGCTTCAAGGCCCTGGCGCGCCGCCTCTGCGTGGGCCATGCCCATAGCTGGCCCGTGCGCTGGAACTGCGAAGTGGAGGTCTTCGGGCGCACGGTGCGGCCCGGCCAACTCATCCATGCGGACAAGCACGGCTTCATGGCCATCCCCGAGGAAGACGAGAAACACCTCCTCCGCGCGGCGCGCTTCATGGACTCGAACGAGTGCAAGACGGTCATCCCCGCTGGGGCGGGCTCGCCGGGCAAAACGATGGACGAGGTGTTGGGAGATATCCGGGCGGCATCGACCGCTTTCGGCGCGGCCGTGAAGGAAGAATTTGGCAATCAGGGCGAGTGGTAGATAGTTGCGGCGAGGCCTGTGGAAGTTGCCCTCATCAACAAATTGGAAAGACGGCGGTATGTCGCCTTCCTCTATCGACACTGCTTCTA
>JBIJDL010000496.1:0-4825 GCA_044344195.1 Candidatus Hydrogenedentales bacterium | reverse complement strand
TGGGCATATACCAGTTGCGGCTGCTCGTGGCGGGCAAGGAAGCCTTCCGCATGCAGCATGACCTAATGAGCTATAACAACCACAAGAACGCCGCCGTCTCTTACCACCCCCAGATGCGCGAAGACGGTCGCTTCCTGGTGCTATGGCGGTGGCCCGGCAACCGCTGCGACAGCTACAGCCACAGCCCGGGCGAGGGTTGGGTCGCCGCGCCGGACGAGGCTGCGGAATTCATCGTGGAAGCTTCGGATTTCCTGGGCAACAGCGTCGAAGTCACCATCCCCATTCGTCCCGGCCAGGACTCCAGCGCGAGGACCACCGCAGGACAAGGCGTGGATCTCAACCCGCTGGGCCCCGACCTGCTCGTCAGTGCCCGCTTCGCCCAGGCGGGCGAGGAAGCCCCTACCCTCCTGGTTAACGGAAATGAAGGCCCCGCCTTCTCCGCCATGAACGACAAGGTGTTCCGGGCCCTCTTTGCCCCTCAGACAAGCGGCCTTTACACACTCAATGTCCGCCACCCGCCCCTGGAGGTCGCCCCGCGCGACGTGGCCGTCTGGGTCCAGGGCGCGCCGGAAAAGACCATCGAACTGGGCGACCTCCAAATCACCGCAGGGCCGGACACCCCCTATGGCCGACTGATGTTGCGGGCCTGGGCCTTGGACAATCCGCCCGCCCACCCCATGCCGGCCCGCAGCGCGGCCTGGGAGGTCTGGCCAGACAGCGCCCCCCTCTTTGAGGATGCCACGGTATCGTTTCCCCTCGATCCAGGCGTCACACCCGCCAAAAACATTCATATCTATCGCCAGAAGGGAAACGGGTGGAGCCGTGAAGACACCACCTTCAAGGGAGGGCGCGCCACCTTCAAGATGGACACCCCCGGCGTCTTCATGGCCATGGAAGACGACGATGCGCCGGGCTTCGCCAACGTCAGCCCCATGGAGGGTTACGCGACCCAGACCCGGCGCCCCGAAATCCGCGCCAACGTGTCGGATGCGGGCAGCGGGATCTCGGAATTTTCCATGCACTGTGGCACGCAATGGCTCCTCACGGCCTACGATCCCGAACACGACGAAATTCGCTGGGAACAGGACGAGGACTTGCCCAGCGGCCCGCAGACGGTGACCCTCACCGTGACGGACGAAGCGGGCAATTCACGGAGCTACGAACGGAAACTTGTGATTCCGTGAGCTGCGCCCGACTCGACGCGGAGCGCCCCCATCAGGTAAAATCCCCCCTTTCCATCGGCAACAGGATCTCCGGGCTATGAGCAATACCCCCAAGAAAATATATCTTTGTGGTCCCATTATGGACGTCACGAGCGACGAAAGCACCGACTGGCGCAGCCGGGCGAAGGAAAAGCTCTCGGGCAAGTTTGTGGTCCTCGACCCCATGCGCCGCAATTTCCGCGACCGGGAAATCGACAGCGCGAACGAAATTGTCGATTTTGACCTCCAGGACGTGCGCGACGCGGATATTCTGCTCGTAAATTACGGCAAGGCCTCCATCGGCACCTCCATGGAAGTCTTCTACGCGTCCCACGATCTGGGCAAGTTCGTCATCGCCTTCAGCCCCTGCGAGTACCAGGACATGTCACCCTGGATGGTGAAACACTGTACGAAGATTTTACCAAATGTACAAGAGGCGCTGACCTACATCGACCGACACTTCTGAGTCGCGCCGGGACCGGCGCGAACAGGCATAATTCAAACATTCAAGGGAGTAGAAAGAATGAGTGAAAGCTCGACCCCCCTCGTGGGAATCGTGATGGGTAGCCAGTCCGACTGGGACGTGATGGTGCGTGCCCACGACATCCTGAATGAACTGGGCGTTGCCCATGAATGCCGCGTCCTTTCCGCGCACCGCACGCCCGACGACCTCGTCGAATGGCTCAAAGACATCGAAGCGCGCGGGGCCGAGGTCTTTATCGCGGGCGCGGGCGTTGCGGCCGCACTTCCCGGCGTGGTCGCCGCCTATTCGACACGGCCCGTCCTCGGCGTGCCCGTGGACAGCGGTCCGCTCCGCGGACAGGACGCGCTTCTCGCCATCGTCCAGATGCCCCCCGGAATACCCGTGGGTACCCTGGCCATCGGCAAGGCCGGTGCCACCAACGCCGGACTGCTTGCGGTGGCCATCCTGGCAAATAAGTACCCGGAACTGACGGATAAACTGAAGGCCTACCGGAAGGCTCAGGCCGACAAAGTTCGAAGCGCAAAAGTCCCGCCGGAAGCTTGAGCTAACGGCGGCGGCTGATCGCGTCTCTGACAATCTCCGACATAGTGGCGATGAGGTACGGCTTCTTGAGCATGCCCGTAGGGCGCAGGTGCTCGGGTAGACCATCAGACTCGAAGAAGGCCATACCCGTCGAATAGACGACGGGCATGCCCGGGTCAATTTCCCGTATCTGTTGAAGCACGGCCTCACCGCCCATGCCGGGCATTTGAAGATCGAGAATCACAACCCCGATGCGGTCCCGGTGCTCCTCGAACTTCTCCAGGCCGTCTTTACCGTCCTTTGCCGTGATGGCATGGTATCCCAGCCGCTTCAGAATAGCCGCGCCGAGATTCCGCACCAGCGCCTCATCGTCCACCAGCAACACGCACTCGGGCCCGTCGGGATCGGGTACGTCCGACGTACTGCCGGGTTCCGTTGACTCGACCGGACAGGCCGGGAGGTAGATGTTGAAAGTCGTTCCCTTCCGGGGCGCGCTGTGTACGTCGATCCAGCCGCGATGGTGACGCACGATGCGGTATACCGTGGAAAGGCCAAGCCCGGTGCCCTTACCCTGGGCCTTGGTGGTGAAGAAGGGCTCATAGATCCGGGCCATCACAGCGGGTGTCATGCCGGCGCCGTTATCGGCCACGTACATGCGCACGAAATTGCCCGCGAGCGATTGACCCCACGGCCCGGTCGAAGCTTCATCGAGGTGGATGTTCTCCAAGCCCATCTTCAAATTCCAGTCCGAAAGCGGGCCTTCGGGCCCGCGCTGCTCCAGGGCATCTCGGGCGTTCAATCCCAGATTCAATAGCACCTGGCACAATTGGCCGCCATCCGCGCATACGGATGAAACCGTAGCGGGGATGGCCACCTCCATCACGATCTTTGGATCCAGGGAACTGCGGAGGATTCCTGCCGCCTCCTCAAGCACACCGACCGGATTCAGCGGAGCCTGCTCGCGTGCCCCGGTACCCGCGCGTCCGAAATTGATCATTTTGCTGACGATATCCGCACCCCGAATGCTTGCCGTTCGGGCGCGGGCGATCAGGTCCGCCGACTCGTCCCCCGAATTGGATACCAGGGCCAAGTCTAGGTTGCCAACGATACCCGTCAGCAGACTGTTCAAATCGTAAACGATACCGCTGGCCAACTGGCCCATCGTGTGAATCCGCTGCGCGTGGAGCAGTCGTGACGCGGCCTGATTCGACGGCCACTGGCCCTTCGACGCTGCAGACGGGTCCTCCCATACGGTCACCACCCAGCCGGCATCCGGGTTTTCCGTCGACAAGGGCATCGCGTACTCGCTGAACTGCCGCTCCTCGCCGGCGGGGCTTACGAATACATACGTATGCCCCTCGTTCGGCAAACCCTTCGCGAGGGCCTCTCGATAGGCGCCATAGTCCTCCCGATCCCACGCTGCGACGAAATCCACCCACCGATGACCGCCCTGCACCCAGGCTGCGGCGTCCAAACCGGTCAAGGCGGCACAATTGTCACTGATTCTCCGTACCGCGCCCTCCCGATCCAGCAGTAGCAACAGCAGGCCGCAATCCGGCCATCCATGAACCGGAAGCTCGCGGCCGGGTGTCAGGCGCAGGGCCCGCCCCAGTATCCGGCCCATGTGGGACGCAACGAGCACCATCGCCCGCTCCCGTTCCATGCTGAAAAAATCCGGGCTGCCCTGGCTCAGATTGATGACGCCCAGGATCTCTCTCTGGTCCACGAGGGGAAAACACATGAGCGAGCGAATATTCACCGGGCTATCGGGGAGGCGGAGAAAATTCGGGTCCGCAAGCGTATCGTTAATCCGGACGTGAATGCCTGTGGCGGCCACCTGGCCGGCGATCCCTTCGCTTAGGGCAAAGCGCTTCCCCTTCCACACCTCGGAGTCCAGATAAAAGCCCTGGTCGGAATAACGGGTGGCAACGGCTCGCAACTCAAGATAGCTCCCCTCGCGATCCAGCAACATGATGGAGCAGTATTCCGCGATGCCCTCCAGCGCGATCAGGGCAACCAGCCGGGCACAGGCGTCCGCCGTGGAAAGCCGTTCGCCTTCCAGCGCTTCGATCTGGCCCAGAAGGCCGAAATCGCGTACAAGGGCCTCGTAACGTTCCGTCATCTTCGCGAGAGCGGCGTTCGAGTTTATTTGACCTGTTTCCAACATTTCCTCTTACCCCGCTCTCTCGTCATGTCTGCTGAAATAGCCCCAGAAGCGTGCGCGCATCATCTTTCATGATGGCGAGGGTCTCGCAGATCTCCTCTACCTGGGACATCTCCAGCCCGAGTGCCCCGATCCGGTCGGGGCTAATAGCCGCATCGGTGGTTTCCCCAGCGTCTCCGAAGCCCGCCAGGCGCGCCATGTCGCTGGCGACTGATACAATCAGGACTTCCTTCTGAAAGGGCCCCGTGTACCATTCCGCCGTATACGCGTGCTGGATCGCCGAAACGATCAGCGCGGGAAAACCCCATTGCTGCATGAGCCAGCCGCCCACCTCCGCGTGATCCGTCTGCAGCATGCGCTGCTCCATCATCCGCAGGTTGCAGTGCTCCTCGCCCGCCCGCCGGAGAATTTCCCCATACTCTTCACCCAGCGAAATGGAAAGCATCAGCTTCC
>JBIJDL010000700.1:0-2952 GCA_044344195.1 Candidatus Hydrogenedentales bacterium | reverse complement strand
TAAAACGGAATGTTTCAAGGGACCTGTACGCTTTAACAAAAGCACAGCGATTCAAATATCGATTATCATTGCATATCCGTGTAATCCGTGGTCAAAAATTTCGTTTCCTGACCACGGATTACACGGATTGCCACGGATAAATTAAGTGAATACTTCACCCAGGATCCAAAAGTGAGATACACGGCGCTCGTGCGTGCTTCAGCTTCCTATTCGTGTGGATTCGTGTTCATTCGTGGTTCAATTTTTCAATTGTGAGACAACGAGGGTCGAGGGGCTCAGGGCAGTGAGGACTTCACCGGCTCCTCACCATCTTTCAATGTGTACGAGGCAATGATATTGTTGTCCAGGTAGATTTCGACCGTACAATTTTTTACGTACGTTACTGAAATGGCCAGCGTGCCGCCGATTACCCGGCTTGCCCGGGATTGCTCGTCGAAGGCCGGGGGGTAGCTCTTGATGACCAGGCGATTGCCGAAGGTGTCGATGCGGTCCACACGGACTTCCTTATCGTAGAAATCGATGGACATCTGGTGCTGAACCAGGCCTTTTTGGAATTCTTCTTCCTTGGACAGCTTAACTTCGTAGGTGACCGTCTGCCCTTCCGTGATCAGCGTGGCGGGCTGGGGATCTTGATTGAGCACTACGCCCTCGCGGGCATCGGGGAGGTCCACATACTTGGGCACCAGAACGACCTTGAAGGGCGCCATGATCGCGGCCACTTCACTGACCGGCTTTTCCCGCAGGTCGGGCATGTAGTCCTCATAGCGGGCATCGCCATCGCTTACGAGTAGATGTACGTCCCCCAGCTTCTCCAAGGGAGCGCCCGGCGGCGGGTACTGGGAGAGGACGGTGTTGCGGGGCGACTTATTGGGGATCCTGGCCACGCTACCGAGGCGAAATTGTAAGCTGGCGAGTTCTGCAAGCGCTTCGTCCCGGGTGCGTTTTTCAAGCGCGGGTGCCGTGAGGAAATCCTTCCCCATACTGACGGTCGGGTAGACCTTGCGGCCCGTGCGCACCACCCGGCCCGGCGCGGGGCGTTGGCTGATGATGTGGTATTTCGGAATCGTCTCGTGGGAAACATTGTTTGGCCGTCCCATTTCGAGGCCCTGCTCCGCCAGCCGGTTTTCCGCTTCGTCCCGGGGCAGATTCATGATGTTGGGTACCTGCACGGGTTCGCCGCCGTCCAGGGTTTCCATGAACACGTAGTAGCCCGATCCCGCCATGACCACGAGGAACACGACGAGGGCCGCCGTCCATTGGATACCCCAGGCGGCGAACTTCAGGATGAAAAAGACGAAGTTCAGGATTGTTTCCGAAACCGCGTCAAGAAGAATCCGTCCCACGCTCCGCTGGAGGGGAGGCTCTGATACATTCCCTGGGCGATGTTCCACGAATTGAGATACTCCGGTCCGTTTTCCAGTGTGACGCCGCCCTCGGCCACTATGGACTCGATGACCGCGGTGGTTTCTTCGGGGGTAAAGGTACACACGGAATAGACAATAATTCCGTTATTTTTGCAGAGGCCAATGGCGGATCGCAACAGGGTCCGCTGGTTCCGCGCCATTTCTTCTATCGATTCCGGCGTCATCCGCCACTTCAGATCGGGGTGGCGGCGCAGCGTGCCCAGGCCGCTGCACGGGGCATCCACCAGCACGCGATCAAACTCGCCACGCAGCGGCGGGTTCATACCGTCGCCGCAAATCACACTGATCCCCGGCGTTTCCAGACGCTCAATGTTCTCCAGCACTTTCCAAAGGCGCGTGCGGCTCGCGTCCATCGCCGTAATCCGCGCATGGCCTTCCGCAAGCTCAGACAGGTGGGTCGCTTTGCCACCCGGCGCAGCACACATATCCAATACCCGGTCGCCCGGCTGGGGTTCCAGCAACAGGCCCGGGAGCATGGAGGCCGTGTCCTGAAGGAAGAAGTGCCCCTGCTGGAACCACTTGGTCCGGGGCAGGCCCCCGCCCTGGATGACCCGAAGGGCATTGGGCAGCGCCACATCGTCCGCCGCTATCACGCCGGAGTTCGTCAAACGCTCCAGCAACTCCGCCTTGGTTGTCTTGAGGGTGTTCACCCGAAGGATGCTGTCGGCCGTCTCGCAAGAAGCCTCACACAGTGTCCGGGCCGTCTCGTCGCCAAACTGATCCATCCATTTACGGATGAGCCATTTGGGCATGGAGTGGCGGATCTTCAGGTATTTCGCCAGCTCCTTTTCGGGATCGGGAAAGGTAATTTCGTCCAGGGTCTGAGGGACTTTGCGCAGCACGGCATTGACCATGCGCGCCAGGCCAGCGTGGGTGCGGTGCTTGGCCAGGTCCACCGACGTGTGAACCATGGCCGGGTGGGTCACCTGATCGCAGAAGAGGGACTGAAACACGGCCATCTGGAGGATCGTTCGAATGACAAGGGGCAGTTCGTCCAGCGGCTGGTGGCAGTGCTGCTGGAGCACAAAATCGCACAGGGTTTTGTGGCGCACCGTTCCATAGACCAGCATGCCCAGGAAGCGCCGTCCCCGTTCGGAGAGTTTCTTGCGCCGCTGGGTCTTGTCGAGGGAAACATCGAGATAGATGGCGCGCTCGTCAAAAACGCGGAGGAGCACATCCAGGGCGGCGTCGCGTACCGGTTCGGCGGGCATCAGTGAATATCCGTGAAGGTCGCGCCCGCGTCCAGTTTGTGGCCCCGGAGGAAATCGCCGGTGTTCATGACCCGCTTGCCGGGTCCTTGAATCTGGGTGATGGCGATGCGGCCTTCGCCCGTGGCGACGACCAGCCGATCCTTGAGTACTTCTTCCACCGTGCCGGGCGCGGCCGAAGCAGGGCCCTCCGCCAGACGTGTCTCGTGGATGCGGTGAACCTCGCCGCCGAGCTCGCAGTGGGCGATGGGCCAGGGTTGGGCGGCGCGCACCAGATTGTGGATCGCGGGGGCGGCAGTCGCCCAGCGGATTCGCCCGTC
>JBIJDL010000370.1:0-6497 GCA_044344195.1 Candidatus Hydrogenedentales bacterium | reverse complement strand
AGCCGTGCACGATCACTTTGCAGGGTCAGGATCACGTTGCAACGCTGAAATCACTTCAGACGGCTAAAACGTAACCAATTCGAAAAAAAGAGAGCGCAAAGAAGATGATGGTCTTCTTTGCGCTCTCTGCGTTTGTTCCTGCTACTTGACGCTGGACAGCATCCAGTCGAAGTCGAATCGGGTGCCTTCGGCGGCTTCTACGAGAACGCCCGTGTTTTCCACAGCACTCGCGAGCCCATCCCAATTGGGCGTGACCTGCTGTGATTCCACCGTGGCGATGACAAGCTGTAGCGCGGAAGCCATGGCCTCCATCCGCTCCCGGTTCAGCCAGCGCGTTCCCTGCCAAGTGTTCACACCCAGGTAGAACAGTACATCCGTGTCGCGGAAGATGGTGTCCAGCACGGGGCCCCAGATCTCGGTCTGGAGATCGTTCAGGTGGTGCGCGTGGGTGATGCAGATGCGGGTCAGGCTCGCATCCAGTGCGGCTTCGTAACCATCTTCCCCGAGCCCGAGGAAGGCCTGGGCGATGTGCTTGCGGAGGAACCACTCACGGATCCACGCGCCACTGGTGACGGCAATTTCGATTCCGCTGAGGGCGGGGTGTCCCTCGCGCACGTTGAGCACACTGCCGAGGTGCCGGAGCAGTGCCCAGACGATGAGCACCCGATTTACGCGCAAGGTTTTCCCGGGGGAGTGGGGCAGGGTGGCCAGGACGGCATCGCGCACACTCGCAATCAAATCGCCGCTACGCAAGGCCTCGGGGAGGGCGTAGATGGCGTCGAGATCGGCCTGGATTGGCGGGATCAGCATGGCCGGGTCCACGGGGATTCCGATGCGCGCACCGAGGGCCTCTAGAAAGATAGTGAGGTTCGGTAGGAAGTCTTCGACTTTACTCAGGTCGCCTTTGTTCTTATGGATCTCACGAATCAGTGCCGCCGTCAGGAAGTCGCTGAAGGGGCCGAGCAGGGGCGCGAGGTGAAGTTCCTGGTAGGCTTCGTCGATGGAGGGAACGCCCTGCCCACCGAGATTGGCGTGGAGCCAGGCCCAGGTGAGGTCTACATCGTAGACCGCGCGCCAGTCCATCAGCACGACGTAGTGATAGGCCCCGAGGGCGACAAAGATGCCCTCGTCGCGAATGCGTTGCGCATGCTCAAGATACTCGAGTCCGGTGCGGCTGTCGCGATAGATGTAGTAGCAGTTGTCATCGGTATGCAGGCCGAGGGCCGAGGCGATATTCTGCTGGCGCAGGCGGACGTTGTCCACCGTGCCTTCATTGCGCGGGACGGAGGTGTGGACGCGGCCCTGTGTTTCGCGAAAGGCGTTGTGATACACCACGAGCGCCTGGTCATAGCCATTGCGATTGGAATAGGCGTACACGTTCTCATCAACCCAGCCATCGGGCGTGATGAAATCGTAGAAGGCGAAGTCCGCCGATCCACTGAAGAGGTTGCGGCGGCGCATCAGCGGGAAGATCTCCCGCTCGTGGCGCTGCACCAGATCGATATCAGGCACTTCGTCGTAGTAGGCCCGGCGGTATTCCATGCCGTACTTTTCCGTGTAGCCTTCCACCTGGCCGTGTCCCACCATGGGGAGGCCCGGCATGGTGACCAGCAGCGTGGCCACGCCGAAATATTTGTCACCCCGGCCGAACTGCGCTTCCGCCGTGTCTTCATCGGGGTTGTTCATGAAATTGACGAAGCGCTGGAGGATCTCGGGGCTGAACTCCAGTACGTTCTTCACGGTCTGGCGGTACTTCTGGTTCTCCTCCATCTTCAGCATGTTCATGAAGGCGCTGTTGTATACGCGGTGCATGCCCAGGGTTCGGACGAAGTAGCCCTCCATCAGCCAGAAGGCCTCCGCAAGCAGAAGGGTGTCGGGCACCTCCGTGGCCACCCGGTCCACCACTTCCCGCCAGAACTCGACCGGAAAGGCGTCGTCAAACGAAGGGCGACTCATGCAGTGTCCGGCGCGCGAGGGGATGGCCCCCGCTTCTTCCGGCAGGGGAAACCAGAGCCGCTGAAAGTGCTTTTTCGCCAGGGTCATGGCAGCGTCGAAGCGGATGATGGGGAAATGGCGGGCGACGTGGAGAATGGTCTGAATGACGGCCTCGCGCACATCGGGAATCAGGTAATTGAGCTGGGCCGTGTCGTTCCACGGCATGCTGGTGCCGTCGTTGCCGTGGTAGATGTAGCGCGTGTCGCCGGTCCACAGATCGACCCGCTTGAACACCACGGCGGCATCGCGGTGATTCCAGTAGCCATCTTCGATGTAGATTCCGATCCGGGGATCGGGGGAGAGGCTCTCGCTGTTGAAGGTGTAGCCCGGGAAGGGAGACTGGCGAGACTGGACAAACCAGTCCGGGTGCTCGGTGACCCATTTCGAATAGATCCCGACGTGGTTGGGCACCATATCGCTGGCCAGGCGGATACCGCGCTTCCACGCGCGCCCCGCCAGGTTCTCGTAGGCCGGGGTGCCGCCCAATTCGGTGGCAATCTCATAGTCGAAGAGAGAGTAGGCGGATGCGGCGGCCTCGGGGTTGCCCATCTTTCGCTTGATCATGCGCGACGCCTCGGAGCGCTCCCAAATGCCGATCAGCCAGAGGCCCGTGAAGCCCCAGGACGCCAGCCGGTCAAGCTCATCGTCCGGAATCTGATCGAGGGTGCGGATTTCCAGCCCATAGGCGCGGGACAACTGGTCCAGCCAGACATAGACCGTTTTGGCCAGCAGGACAACGTTGGGCATCCACTCCTTGTCCATGGAGAACGCTTCGGGTTCCTCTTCGCCATGGGCGGTGGCGCCGCCGCGGCCGGGGCCGAAT
Source organism: Candidatus Hydrogenedentales bacterium (assembly GCA_044344195.1). Taxonomy (GTDB): domain Bacteria; phylum Hydrogenedentota; class Hydrogenedentia; order Hydrogenedentales; family JAEUWI01; genus JAEUWI01. Next base: position 3,679 of record JBIJDL010000370.1, on the reverse strand, counting down.
TGCATGATCTGGACCGAGCCTGGTCCGTGGCCGCGAAATTGGATTTCTTCGGCGAGCACCCCTGCGGCCAGCAGTAGTTGCTTGCGAAGCACTTCAGGGAGAAAGGCGGACCAGTGGGATCGGACAAAGCGCAGTTGTCCCTCGATGGAATCGGGGGAGGCCAACTGCGGCGCATAAAGCATCGTGATGAGATCCTGCATCGTCTCAGGAAAGGGCGGCTGGGCGCGGAGGAAGGCCTGCAGGTCCGTCATCAGGGTGGTGTAGGGCGTCTCGGTCCGGAGGCGCGGCTCATCAAACAACATGGCATAGGAGGCCATCGCGGGGTTGGTGAGGGAGACCTGAAGCAGGAGCAACTCGCAGCGGGTGCTGTCCCGGTTGGACCAGAGGCTGCTGTAGCCTTCGAGAAAGGCCCCCGTGTCCATGGATTCCGTGCAGACGGGCTCGGCCGGGTAGAGGGTGAGAAAGGAGCCAAAAGGCCGCTCCGATACATCCACGCCGCGCTCGCGCCGTACCCAGTCCTGGGCATCGGCGAGTACATTTGGATTGGTGGCGGCCGCATAGCGATAGACAATGAAGCGCAGGACGGACGTAACGAGGCCCATGGCCATAAGCTCGCCCGGGCGCGCGGGCTGTACATTGGGGAGATCGAAATCGATCTGCGCATTGATGGCGTCGGCGACATCGCGGAATTCGCGGATAGCCTCGTCGGGTGTCTCCAGCGCCGGCACGAGGCCCGGAGGAAGCCGGAATCGTTTTCGGGCCTCTCCAGAGAGCGGGAAGCCCAGTCCGAAGTACGTATTGAGTTCGTGCGATACCAGATCTTCTTCCATGAGGCCTCTTCCGTTGGCGCGGTCAGCAGGGTGGCCGTTGCGGCCCCGTGGCGCCATCGTTCCCAATGGGCGCCCTTCATCTCTGACCAGACCACTGATGATACCGGAATCATGAGGGCAATCGCTATTCCCATCACACTATTGAACCCGTTATACTGTTGGCTTGCCGCGCATGACTTACCCGTCCTCCGTGTGCCGGCCTGGAGGGGCAGGGGGCGCGGCGGCGATTGTATAGACACCCATACCCGTATCGGAGCCCCAGCATGCCTCTCATTTTCCCTGACAAAGCGCCAGAGGAACAGCCCGTCGTCGTTGTATCCGGTTTGCCCCGCTCGGGCACGTCCATGATGATGAGAATGCTGGACGCGGGCGGCCTTGAGGTGGTGACGGATCAGATCCGGACGCCGGATGAGGACAATCCCAAGGGGTACTACGAGTTTGAACGGGTAAAAAAGATCGTTGAAGATCAGGCTTGGCTGCCGGGGGCCCGGGGCAAAGTGGTCAAGATCATCTCGTTTCTTTTGCTGAAGGCCCCTGCGGGATATCAATACAAGGTCATCTTCCTGCGCAGGGCATTGCCCGAGGTACTGGCCTCGCAACAGCAGATGCTGATACGCCGGGGAGACCATTCGCCACAGGACGACGTGCGCATGGCTGAGCTCTATGGGAAGCACCTGGTGCAGGCGAAGGCCTGGCTGGAGTCGCAGCCCCATGTGGAGGTGCTGTATATCGACCACGCCGAAGCTGTATCGGATCCGCCGTCCGTCGCCCGCAAGGTAAACGCCTTCTTGAACGATGCGCTCGATGTGAAGGCCATGGCGTCGGCCGTCGATCCTTCGCTCCATCGCCAGCGCTCTTGAGGAAAACTGGCCGCTGAACCGCAATTAAACAGGAGCTTCACAGCGGGCTAACACGGCGTTGTTATGCTTTCCGAAGCAATGCAGTACCCCCGCTTCACATCCTATTTCGCAATTCGCACCCCGCATCCGGACCCTTCATCGTGTCCTGCGGAGTTCCCGCGCGCCGCGGCCATACCGCGCCTTCAACAGGCGCGAAAGATGGTATTCATCCGCCAGGCCGACGCGCGGGGCGATCTCCCGAAGGGTGAGATCCGATTCCCGCAACATTCGCAGGGCAATGTCCAGGCGCGCCTGGCGCACATACTCCATCGGCGTGATGCCCGTCCGCGTGCGGAAGCTCCGCGCCAGGTGGAACTTGTTGAGGTCGCAGCAGGCCGCCAGGTCGTCCAGAGACAGGGGCTCGCTCAGGTGCTCATGGATGAAGGCCTGTACCTGTCCGACCGCGTCTTGATCCGGTTTCTTCACCAGCCTCAGGATTTCCCCCGTCAGCATGCTGGTGCCGAGGTGCTGGTAGGCCTCTTTACCGGGATAGCTCACATGCGCCTCCGAAATGAGCCAGCGGGTAAGCTCCAGAATGCGTCCCTGGCGATCATGCAACAGATGGGGGATGTCCTCTGGCCGATTCGGCCACTCGAAATCGACGCAGAAGAACTCCAGCAGGATTTCGCCCTCCTGACGTTCCTCGTGGACGCAGCCGGGCGGGTAAAAAAGCACCTGTCCCGACCCGCAAAGGTAGGACGTGCCCTCAATGCGGGTGCGCTCCTTACCCCGGACTACGACCACAATTTCGCAGAATTGGTGGGCATGGGCCGCCGGACACCACTCCGCACCGGCATGCCAGCGGCGGACGGAGATAAATCGGGCCGGGCGAAAGGTTGGAATGTCAATTTCAGACAAGTTTGTCAATCTCCGCTATTGGCAGATGCGACCTATTGGGTTAGGCTAACAAGGCCCGTGAGTTGGAGTCAAGCCCGGGTAAACTTCAGGCGTGCGGGCTGGCATTCAAGAGAACATCCATTTTGGGCAGCAATGCCTTTATCCGCAGGAGGGTTGCCTATGCACTGTTGAGCCTTTCCGCGCGAGCAGATGTCCTATTGGCAGGCAGCATCATCGTGTCGGAGATTTATCGAACGGGTTGTGTTGTCATCATTCAGGGTCCCCCTTTCAGGCGGTCTTACCGGCCACTGCATAGTTTCCATCCATCCGAAATAAAATCTCAAACAAGGATAGCAAACACATGAAAACAGCAAGTAGAAACAAAAAGACCAAGGGTTTCACCCTGATCGAGCTATTGGTCGTAATCGCGATTATCGGTATCCTCGCCGCGATTCTCCTGCCGGCGCTGGCCCGCGCCCGCGAAGCCGCCCGCCGCGCAAGCTGCCAGAACAACCTCAAGCAGTGGGGCATCGTCTTCAAGATGTTCTCCAACGAGAGCAAGGGCGGTGTGCTTCCCCGCATCCAGAACCAGAATTATATCCGCGATGCCGCGGGCAATACCCGTCCGGGCCGCGTGCGTGGCGGTGTTGCCATGCCCCAGGTTTATCCCGAGTACATGACCGATCTGAACTTGACGATCTGCCCTTCGGCCATCAATGCCGGTGAGCTCGCCGCGCGTTGGACCTGCCCCGGTGGTTCCTATTGCAATCCCTCTCCGACCCATCCGAACTACCAGAAGCTGGAAGTTGGTGCCGTCGGTAACGCGGAACAGGAAAGCTATTACTACTATGGCTACCTGATCAATTCGGACGGCGCCTGGGCCGCCTTTTCCAAGACGATTCGTCCGCGCATGATCGCCGGTCTCGCGCCCATAGGCGAGAACAATATACTCTGGACGGATCCCGCGTTGCCCACCTACCTGACGAAGGCGGAAAGCCTGCTCGACAGCGATTATGATTACACCTCCACCACGGCTGGTAATGCCGCCACGATTCAGGCCGCCGCAAGCGCCGATATTGTCAACGCGGGTGTGAATGCCACGGTAGTCGTAGC
>JBIJDL010000369.1:0-6504 GCA_044344195.1 Candidatus Hydrogenedentales bacterium | reverse complement strand
GGGCTCGCTGAGTCGGCGTTCGTCGGCCTTCACAAGGAGCACCTTGACCTCGTCCAGTGCACGGAAGTCCTCTTCAAGTTTGCTTTTCGCCTTGAAGAGCTGCCTTCGGAGTTCCAGAAGTTTTGTGTTCATCGGACCTTACACATAAACGAAAAGCGACTGATTTCCCACGGAAATCGGACCGCGATACTACCAACGGGGTATTCATTATAATGGAACGAAACTCCCGGCGCCCGCAAGCGGGAGCCGGGAGGTCCCGGATTAATTTTCATATGCGTTCAGACTCAGCGGACGTGAAACCCGCTGTGAAGTTTCTCGCCTGTTTCGCGCGCAACAACATCGACACGGCGAACTTCGGCGAAGCGCGGGCCGCGGTGGCACCAGGCCGTAAATTGCTCCAGTGCGTGCTCGCTTCCCTCCGCCACCAGCTCCACCTGGCCATTGCCAAGATTCCGAACCCATCCATCGAGTCCCAGGCGGCACGCTTCGCCGCGGGCGCTGTACCGGTAGCCAACCCCTTGAACCCGCCCGCCGATCAGCAGCCGGATGCGATGGATCACGGCTGAATCCGGAGTTCCTTGAGGCGCTCGCGGAAGCCGCGATTGGCCACGGCCATGGCCGCATTGCTCGCCTCAATGGACACGTTCATATCCACATTGGAGATGGACGCCGGCATCAACTTCAGCAGGGACCGGTCCCCGGAATCGCCAATCAAACGCAGGACCTGAATTTTCGATTCTGGACTTTCGGAGCGCAGCAGCTCCTGGAACACGTACACCGCGGAAGGATCGCCGCCAGCCATGATCGCCGCAGCATTGCGGGCGCGATAGGTCAGGTTCTCCGGGGTGGCATCTTCCCGGCGCTTCAGGCGCTCCTGAAGGTACTGGGTCGCTTCCCAGTACTTGTCGGCGGCAAGCACGAGGGCCGCTTCCGGCTTGATGGTCAATTCTTCGTTGAACACGCGTATTGCAGCTTTGCGGCCTTCCTCATCACCCAGCCGGAAGAGCACGTAGATCAGGCGATAGCGTTCCAAGCCGTCGACTTCCTTGAGGCGATACTTGGCAGTCTCGATAAGATCGGCACCGCCGAGAATGATTAGCCCTTCCACGCCGGCCTTGTTCTTCTCGTCGCTGTTGCTACCGAGCATGGAGAAAAGCTGCGGGATAATCTCCCGATTCCCGAGACGGGCCAGGGCAATACCGGCCGGAGCCGCGAACTGCGCCGAGCGATCGTTCAACATGGTCATTAGCTCGGGCGTGGCGCTCTCGTCCTTGAACAACCCGGCGAGCACGGCCGCAGCGGCGCGGATATTGCGATTGTTGCTCTCCAGCCCGTCTTTGATCACCGAACCGGGAAGGGGCTTCCCGGCGAGATAGAGCCCGCGGGCGGCATCGATTCGGGCCTGGAGATTGTTGGATTCGGCCAGCGAGGTCAGATACTGCTCCGCTTCCTTGTTACCATCGGCTGCCATGCAGGCCGCGGCGCGAATGCGGAGATCCTGATTGTCCTTGCTGTTCTGGAAGAGTTCCGCGACCCGCGTGCTGGCCTGATCGACAATACGCTGATCTTCGGGGCGCAGGGCCACGTTGCTCGTTACCACGGGGGTCACGCGCGCGACAACGGTTCCCTGAATTGCCAAATGGTCTATGTCGCCGCTCTGGTAGTTCACCCGGTCGCCACGCTCGGAGGTAAAACTGATCGTCTCGCCGACCACTTCGACAACCTGCAGATTGGGGTCCTTCGCGCCGCCCTTGAGTACGACCGTCACCAGGGTCGGGGTGCCCGTGATGTTGCTCATGCTGACGTTGCCGTCTCCGCCCTTCACGTCCACCGCACCGGCCGGTATCATGCCCATGACCGAAACAAACAGCGCCGCCGCCGTGGCCCGCATCGCTCGTGCGAAAGCTCCGCGCCGCGCCACCGGGGATGGGTCAATGCAATTCAATGTGTTCATCTTTTACTATTCGCTCCAGATATTTTTTTGCCGTTTCCAGGGAAGGCACGAAAGGGTTAATCGCGAGGGCCTGTAACGCGTAGTCCTTACTCTTATGCCTGACTGCTTCAACCGTAAGGCGGTCACTCTCTTTCAGCGCGAGGTAAATCCCCTTCAGGAATCGTGGAAGGTTGCCGACCATTTGCTGCTCGACGCCCTTCTGGCTCACCATCGTGGGTATTTCCACGCTGCAGTCGTCCGGAAGATCACGGATGCAACCGCTATTTTTTACACATAATACAATATTATGTTCCGCCTTGTCTTCCAGCGCCTCAATGAGGGGGAGTATCGTTTCCTCGTACCAGACGGCATTGCGCTGGCGGGTAAGGTCGGGAATCTCGTTGAGGTGTTCGTCCTCGTAAAGCTTCAGGATCCGCTGCTCCGCTTCGTGGAGTACCTCGGAACGGAAGCGGGAGCAGGCTTTCTGCTTTTTAAGAATTTCCGCACGCCGGAAATAAGTGCCCGTCTGGCGGGTCGGGATCATGCGGAAGAGCTCGATCAGCTCATAGTCGAAACCGTCCTCGCTCTGGGATTCCAGAATTTCCAGAACGCGGCTCATGCAACTGCGCTTGTCCAGCTTGATATCCTGAATCCAGCCGAGGTTGTTCAGCCCCACGTAGTCAAATTTCAGGCTGCTGACCGGTTCCTGGAGGACCTGCGCCACCTTGCGCATATAGGTACCGGGTAGATCGCAAACCCCGACGACCTTCAGGGTCGAATACTTGATCAGCGCTTCGACCACAATTCCCATGGGGTTCGTCAGGTTGATGAAAATGGCACCGGGATTGACCTCTTCGATGCGGCGTGCGATATCAAAAATTACAGGAAGCGTCCGCATGGCGTTCGAGAACCCGCCCGCCCCGAAGTTTTCATCCCCCACCATCTCAAATTTCGGCGGAATCATTTCATCGCGCATACGCGCCTGCATGCCGCCAACACGGATGTGATTGACGATATACTTGGCCCCGGTGACCGCCTGCTTCACGTCGGTGGAGGCGATAATTTTCGCGGGAAAACCGCTCTTATTGATCAGCCGCTGGCAGAAGCCCGCCACCAACTGGAGCTTGCGGCCCTCCTGGCCAAGGAGAACGATCTCTCTTACGTTAATGTTTTTGGAAATAATGGACAGGACCAATTCGGGCGTGTAGACACTACTCCCACCGAGGATCGTAATCCTTTCGATCATACCGGTGAAACCTCCTAAAACTAACCGCCCATTGCGGCACTCGACGCTTCTTGTTCCCGATAACGTGCTGGCATGAGGCTAACGGTTAGTTCGGGGCAATGTCAAGGAATGGGAAGGGATGCCAGAACCTTCGAGGATGACATTTGACGAGGATTCACGGACGGCGAGCGACATCCCGCCCACCACCACGGGGCCCGTGGCGATCGCATGGCTGTCACCTTCCATCAACTAAAAGCGCCGCAGGCTGGTGGGCCGGCGGCGCTGGGGTTAAGGGGAGAGAACGGCGCCCGGGGTACTGCAGGAAGGATGAGCTGTGTATTGGGCAAACAAGTCGCATCGTTGCAATGCGCGCATGAATTTTAGCCAGGGTATCGAGTGGACTAACGGGAGGAGAGAGCAATCCCGCCAGCAAGGCAGTGTTAGGACCCTGATTAAAAAACCCCGGGCGCCGTTGAAAAACGGTATTAAACTTTCGCCAGGCCTCGGCCTGTGTCTAGATGACTGCTCTTTTGGATTCCGCCAGCGCCGGAACGTGCTCCAGGAAGAGCGCTGTTGTGTCCAGGTTGGCGATGGAATCCACCACGACATCCGGTTGGTAGGCGTAGCGACTCAAGTCCGATTTACCCGTACCTCCAGAGAGGACCAGTACCGTCTTGTAGCCCAACTGCACGCCGCCGAGGATGTCCGTTTCCATGGTATCTCCTATCATGATGGTCTGCGCCGCGCGTAATCCCATTTCTATCCGAGCGGCACGCATCATAATCGGACTGGGCTTCCCTACACTGAAGGCACTGACTCCCGTCGCCGCTTCCAACATGGCCACGATGGCACCGCAGCCGGGACGCGTCCCGCTGGCGGTGGGGCAGTTCGGGTCCATATTAGTCGCCACAAGTTTGGCGCCTTTTAGAATCATGTTAACAGCGTGTTCAATCACTTCAAAATTCATCGTGCGGCCTTCGCCCACGACCACATAGTCAGGCTCGTGGTCCACGATCGCATAGCCATTTCGGTGCAGGGCATTGAGCAACCCCCCCTCGCCAATCACGTAGGCGGTGCCGTTCGGCTTCTGGTGGGCCAGGTAACGGGCCGTGGCCATGGCGCAAGTGAAGATATGTTCCTCACCCACGTGGAAACCCATGCGATTCAATTTTGTTATCATGTCGCGCCGGGTGCGCTGGCTGTTGTTGGTGAGGAAACGAAAGGGGATGTTATCTGCGACCAGGCGGTTTATGAAGGCCACCGCACCGGGAATAACATCGTTGCTGCGGTAGATAACCCCATCCATGTCTATCAGGTAACCGTATTTCATGGTATCTTTCTCGTTATGTCATTTCACTGCAAGGGCCTAACGGAGCCAAACAATTTTGGCCCTGGCCCTGCCAGTAGCCGGTCCGCCAAGCGCCCAGGAAGCAGGACAACAGCGCTTCCTGGACGCTTGCGGTACCGAGGGATCCAAATTAATTTGCTCCGGCCGGACCGGGGAGGTCGGGGGCTCCCCAGTCCGGCCAAAGCGATGGGAGGCTTTGGTCTTCCAACGAATCGCATTTAAACTTTCGAGCTTAGTTGCTGGCCGCTGTCGACCATGCAACTCTATACGCAACGCCCATGCCAAGTTCTAAGAAATGCGGAATTTCCTTATGTTTTTCAGTATTTGCTCGCATTGCCCCCAAAAACACATGCCATTTGCCTGTGATAAATCCTACCTCCGTGTAATCTGCAGTGGTCTTAGACACAGCGTGGTAAGCTGGATGCCCACGGGGGGGAGGACGTGCCACACGATCTCGCCGTCAGGCGAGTTCGAGTGCGATGCGAAGAGTGCCCCTTGACTATCCAGATTGCGGTTGAACGGTCCTTGTGAGCCTGAATATCTATGCCGTAAGCGCAAAAGGGCAGTGCGAGGTGCCTTTGGATTGCCTGGAGTTGGCCTCGCTCAGGGCACTCGAACTCGCATGCCGGCGAGATCGTGTGGCACAAATGGATTCCGCTGAGAACACAAACTTCCCGTCGCTGTTGCCATTGCCCCCAAAAGAAAAGCAGGACAAGGCCCGAAAGCCTCATCCTGCTCATCAATCACGAACAACTTTCGCTAAATTACCAAATCATCCGGCTCCATCACGGGTACCGCCGCCAATTCCGCGGGTACTTCGTCCGGTGCCCAGCTCTCCATATTCAGGCGAGCTACAGGACGGTAGGGATATTTGAAATCCACTTTGCCGCCGCTGCGATCGATCAGCGCGGCCACGCCCACGATCTCCGCGCCGCGCGCTTCGAGGTGCTCGATCGTCTTCATGATCGAACCGCCCGTCGTAACGATATCCTCCACCACCAGCACCCGGATACCTTTGGGTATGGCAAAGCCCCGCTTGACCGCCATCGTGCCGTCGGGCTCCTTCTCCGCAAACACCCCGCGAACCCCGAGGCTCCGCGCCGTGTCGTAGGCCAATACAATCCCACCCGTGGCCGGGCCCGCCACGAGCTGAACGTCGTCATCGCGAAATAAATCCGCCATCGCCACGCACAGGGGCCCCGTGTACTCGGGATATTGCAACACCCGCGCGGCCTGGAGAAATTGACGGCCATGGCGACCGCTCGCATAGATAAAGTGGCCTTCCAGCAGGGCACCCGCTTTCTTGAAATACTCAAATACTTCCGCTTCGGTCATTGGGCAAGCTCCTCGTGGATCAGGCGGACCGCTTCCGCCGGGTTGGCATGGTTAAGAATGGGACGCCCCACCACAATCATCGAAGCCCCCGCGCGGGCCGCATCGCCCGGCGTCATGATGCGCTCCTGATCGTCTTTTGTGGACCACGCTGGTCGTATACCCGGCGTCACCACGATGGGCTCCGGGCCCACCGCCGCCCGCACCAGTTCGATCTCCTGGGGCGAACACACGATGCCGTGGGCCCCCGACTCCACCGCCTGCTTCGCCAGGCGCGGCACCGCCTCCGCCGCCGTCTCATGGAAGCCCACCTCCTCCCGGAGCTGGGCATCACTGAAACTCGTGAGGATGGTTACCGCCAGAATTCGCGTGTCTGTCCCCTCCACCGCCTTCCGCGCCGCCGCGATCATGTTGCGTCCACCCGAAGCATGGAGGGTAAACAACCCCACCTTCAGGGCCGCCGCCGCACTCGCGCTGTGGGCCACCGTATTGGGGATGTCATGAAACTTCAGGTCCAGCATCACCTGCTTCCCCAGCGCCAGCACCTCCGCCACAATCGCCGGACCGCAGCGGGTAAACAACTGGGAGCCAATCTTAAACCACGCGCAGGCGCCACAGGCCGAAACAATAGCCAGGGCCTCCTCCCGCGTGTCTACATCAAGGACA
>JBIJDL010000368.1:0-6505 GCA_044344195.1 Candidatus Hydrogenedentales bacterium | reverse complement strand
TGAGTAAGTTTCCCAACGATACCGCCGTTTGCGTCGGTCATACCGACGATGTCGGCACTGAATCCTACAATCTCCAACTCGGCCTCCGCCGAGCCCAAGCCGTCGTGGACTACATCGCGACCAACGGCATCGCACCCACACGCCTCCGCGCCGAAAGCAGAGGAGAAACCGAGCCCGCCGTTCGCAACGATACGCCGGTCAACCGCGCGCTGAATCGCCGGGTAGTCTTTGAGGTTACACTCAGAAACTGAGAAAGCGGGAATGTTAGACGAACGAAAAAGACATAAAGGACGTAAGCGACGCAAAGGACAATCGGGACCCGATGCAATGCAAGTGGGCTCCACACTTGTCGCGCCCGAGTCCACCCCGCCTTAATTCACTATTCACTATTCTCAATTCTCCTCAACAGCGGTCCGCATGGCCTTGATCTTCATCAGCCGCACGGTGTTGGATCGCTCCATCTCGTCCAGCTTCCCCGCGATAAAGCGGACCGTCTCCTGGATGCGCGGGATGACGGTGTGCTCCAGGGCATTCACGCGACGGCGGGTGCGCTCGATTTCGCTCGCGAGCAAGCGTACGGCCTGTTCGGTCTCGGCCAGTTGCAGCAGCACGGGGAACAGCGCCAGGGTCTCCGAGATTGCTGTGTCCAGTTGTGCGGGCGTGTTCACCAGGGAACATGCCCCGGCCGGATTGCCGGATTCGGCCTCAAAGTGCGGCAAGGGAATGCCCATGATCCGCCGCGTTACGGTCCGCAGCGTCAGGGGACGCTGCTCGGCCTCCAGGGCGTCGCCAATAATGCCTGGAGAGGACAGCGCAATGGCGGCGCTGAACTCCTCGCGCACCCGGGGCCATTCCGTCGCGATCGTCTTGCGTTGCGCCTTGTAATCCGCGGCGAGGCGCACAAACTCCTTCATCATGCCTTCCAGCTTGTCCTTCAACAGCTTGTGGCCGCGCTGGGCCACCAGGAGCCGCTTGCGCAACCGCAGCAGTTCCATACGCGTGGGATTGACGGGGAGACGGTTGGCCATGGCGATTGCTTACGCCTCCGCAACGCCGCTGGCGCCCTGGTAGTAGGCTTCAATATGGTCCGCGCGAATACGCTTCAGCTCGGACTTCGGCAGCATGCTCAGGAGGGTCCACCCGATTTGGAGACTTTCTTCGATGGAGCGGTTTTCATGGTCGCCCTGGCGCACAAGACGGTCTTCGAAGGCATCCGCAAAGCGCACATAGATCAGGTCGATCTCGCTGAGCGCGGACTCGCCCAGCACGACCGCAAGCTCTTTGGCATTCTTGCCACGCGCGTAGGCCGAGTAAAGCTGATTCATCACGCCCGCATGATCCTCCCGGGTCTTGCCCGCGCCAATGCCTTTGTCTTTCAGGCGTGACAGGGACGGCAGCACATCTACCGGCGGGTAGATGCCCTGCGTGTGGAGCGCCCGGCTCATGAGGATCTGGCCTTCGGTTATATAGCCCGTCAGATCGGGAATCGGGTGAGTCTTGTCGTCCTCGGGCATGGTGAGCACGGGAATCTGCGTGATCGAGCCCGGTTTGCCCTTAATGCGGCCCGCGCGTTCGTAGATGCAGGAAAGGTCGGTGTAGAGGTACCCCGGATAGCCCCGGCGGCCCGGCACCTCCTTGCGCGCAGCGGAAATCTCGCGCAGCGCCTCGCAATAGTTCGTCATGTCGGAAAGGATTACGAGGACGTGCATCCCCTTTTCGTAGGCCAGGTACTCCGCCGCCGTCAGTGCCACGCGCGGTACTGCCACGCGCTCCACGGGCGGATTGTCCGCGAGATTCAAAAAAAGCACGGAGCGCTCGAGCGCCCCGGTGCGCCGAAAGTCTTCAATGAAGAACTCGGCCTCCTCGAAGGTAATGCCCATGGCGCCGAAAACCACGGCGAAGCGCTCGCCCGACTTGCGTACCGCGGCCTGCCGCGCAATCTGCGCGACCAGCGGCCCGTGGGGCAGACCCGAGCCCGAAAAAATCGGCAGCTTCTGCCCCCGGACGAGCGTGTTCAGCATGTCGATGGTCGTAATGCCCGTCTGGATGAATTCGTTCGGATAGTCGCGTGCCCAGGGATTGAGCGGGTCGCCGTTAATGTTACGCGACTCGTCGGGAATAATGGCCGGGCCGTCGTCCGCAGGCTGGCCGAAGCCGTTGAAGATGCGCCCGAGCATGTCTGTCGAAACGCCCATCTCCATGGGCCGGCCCAGAAACTTCACCTGCAGGTCGGAGGGCGTGATGCCGCTTGTGCCCTCGAAAACCTGGATCAGCGCCTTATCCCGATGAATTTCGAGCACGCGGCCGCGGCGTACGGATCCGTCGCCACAGCGGATGGACGTCAGTTCGCCGTAAGTAACCTCCTCCACCTGGTCAAGCAGGATCAGGGGGCCCACGACTTCTCGTGCGGTGCGGTATTCGCGGGTGACCGGCAAGGCCGAAATGGCCAAGTTCGCTTGGGTCATAATGTCGTCGCTCCTTCGGTGGGAACCGCGGACTGCGCAGCCGCGTCGATGCGTTCCCTCAGTTGCACCAGTTCGTTCACACGCTCGTCTTCCAGGAGCCGCGCCCGCGCAATATCTTCCTGCACGGGTAATTGCAGCAGTCTGGCAAGCGGCGCCCCCGCCGCCAGGGCCGCGCGGCACGCTGCGAAGAAATGCAGAATGGTCTTCAGGATCTCGAACTGCTTCTTGAGCGGCGTGTAGGTGTCGCGCTCGTCGAAGGCATTCTGGTGCAGGAAGTCCTCGCGGATCATCCGCGCCACCTGCAAGAGCATCCGGTCGTCCGCGGCCAGAGCATCCAGCCCGACAAGCCGGACAAGTTCGTCGAGATCGCTCTCTCGCTGGAGTATGCCCAATGCCTGTTTGCGCACGCTGGACCAGTCCTGGTCGACACGCTCCCCAAGCACCTTGCCGATGACGTCCTGATAAAGTGAGTAAGAAGTGAGCCAGTTGATTGCGGGAAAGTGGCGCGCAAACGCGAGCTTGTCGTCCAGCCCCCAGAACACCTTCACCACGCGCAGGGTGGCCTGAACCACGGGCTCCGAAAGGTCTCCGCCGGGAGGGGACACGGCGCCAATGATCGACACCGAACCAGTACGAGCATCACGCCCCTGGCACGACACGAAGCCGGCGCGCTCATAGAAGCTGGCAATACGCGAACTCAGGTACGCCGGGTAACCTTCTTCGCCGGGCATTTCTTCGAGCCGCCCCGAAATCTCACGCATGGCTTCCGCCCAGCGGCTCGTAGAATCCGCCATGAGGGCCACCGAGTAGCCCATGTCGCGGTAGTACTCGGCAATCGTGATCCCGGTGAACACGCTGGCCTCGCGCGCAGCCACGGGCATGTTGGAGGTGTTCGCGATGAGCACCGTGCGCTCCATGAGCGGACGTCCCGTCGCCGGGTCGGCCAGTTCCGGCAGTTCCATCAGCACGTCGGTCATCTCGTTGCCGCGCTCGCCGCAGCCCACATACACGACAACCTGGGCGTCGGCCCATTTGGCGAGCTGGTGCTGCACCACGGTCTTGCCGCTGCCAAAGGGCCCGGGCACGCACGCGGTGCCTCCCTTGGCTATGGGAAAGAACATATCGATAACCCGCTGGCCCGTGGTAAGCGGCTCTGTCGGCAGTTGCTTGCGCGCGATGGGACGCGGCGTGCGTACCGGCCAGCGCTGCACCATGCTGACAGTTACAGGCCCGTCGTCGGTCTCAATGATCGCCACCTGTCCGTCCACGTTGGCGGTCACGGGTCCAATCTCGATTACCTTGCCCCGTAGCTTCGGCGGCGTCATGATGGTGTGCCGGATCAACTCCGTTTCCTGCACAAAGCCCAGCGGATCACCGGGCCCCACGGAATCGCCCTCGCTTACGACAGGCTCAAAACTCCATATCCGCGAACGGTTCAACGCGGGCCGTTCCGCGCCGCGCACGATGTAATCGCCAAACTCCTCGTACAGCGTGTCCAGCGGCCGCTGCACGCCGTCGTAGATCGACTGCAGGAGTCCCGGCCCCAGTTCCACACTGAGGGCCTCGCCCGTCCGGTAGACAGGCTGCCCCGGCCCCACCCCCTCCGTCTCCTCGTAGACCTGGATGGCGCACAGGCCGTGGCGTATTTCAATGACTTCGCCAAAAAGACGCAACTCGCCCACTCGGACCATCTCGTACATGAATGCGCCGTCGAGGTGCTCCGCCACCACCAGGGGGCCCGAAACTTTCACCACCTGCCCATGCCGCTTCGCCGCGATGGGCGCGCCTTCCGACGCCACTCTTGCGCTCATTCTATATCTCCCAAAATGTCTACGCCGAGCGCCCGTTCAACTGAACGCCGGACCGATGCATAGCCGGCGTCCACGCCGCTGGCACCGTCAGGTAATACCATGAGTACGGCCGCGCTTACGGCGCGAAAATCCTCCAAGGCCTGGCCCGCCTCGCTCGCCAGATGCTCCGGCACCAACACCAGCGCCACCTCCGTATCCCGCGCCAGACGCGCCAGTTCAATGGCAAGTCCCCGGGGCGAGTCCGCTTCGTAAAACTCGCAGCCGGCCACGCGCCAACTTAGAAAACTGTGGCGTTCTCCCACGGCGGCCACTTTCTTCATGACGGCCCCTCCCCGGCCGGACCCGCTGCGTCCGGCACGCCAATCTCATCCGCAAAACACAGTTGCAGCCGGAGCGACCGCAGAGGGCGCTCTGCGGTGCGCCCCCAGAGGAGCAGCCGCACATTACGCTGCTCCACCATTAAGCCAAACAGAAAACCAAATACGCGTTCCGGGCCGGCGGTCTGGCTCCGGCTGACAGCAACGCTGCGAAGCAGGTGACCGGTGGCGAGCCTTTCGAACTCGGTGGACCGCCTGAACGGCGGAAGCGCCGACAGAGACCGCGCGATCGCGGCAAGCTCCATGGAAAGTACGCCGAAGTCTGTGCCCGCGCTCAACGTAAAGCGCCGGAGAAGTTCCACAAGCACCGGTTCCCGCAGCGACGCCGCTAAATCGACGGCACCGCGCGATCCCCGTGCGGCCAATCGAAAGAGGCTGCTGACGCACTGCGCCATCACCCACTCCAACACCCAGGCCACGATAGCGGCGGACCCCGTCTTCCGCGCCAGTGCAAGTTGGTGGTGGAGGTATGCGCTGTCCAGCGCCATGGCGATCCGCGAAGGCTCACCGGCCGCAAGGGCCTCCCCCAGCATGGACTGCACCGCCTCGGGCAGACGCGCAAGATGCGCCTGTCCACCCAGGGCCACCACATCCGGAACCTCACCTCCATTGAACAGGTTTTCCGCCTCGCCACGCAGCCCGCGCCCCAAGTTCAGGTATTCACCAGCAAGCAGAAAGAGGTCGGCCACCTCCGGTTCCGGAGAGTCCTCTCGCAAATCGTAAATCCTCGTCCGATAGGCTGAATCGATCCGATCATACCAGGGCGCGGATTCCGGCAGGTGCGGCTCGTGGGCGGCCAGTACCATGGTGCAAAACTGCCCGATCGCCTCGAAGGCCGGCAGGTTCAACGCCTGCACCAGGGCTTCCCGGCTCACGCGTCGCTCTTCAATCGCGGCAATGCGGCCACAGACATAGCCCCAGCGGGGTTCATGTGGAAGGCGTGTGTACAAGCGTGGCCGCTCTCTCCGCGGCACGAATTCGTGCCGCAATCACCGGGCTCAATACACCACGCAGCTCCTCCAGTACGCTCGACAGTGTCCGGTCCACCTCAAAGGTGCCGCTGTCATATACAAAACCGCCGCGCGTGTCGAGTGAACGCGCCATGTCAACGCGCAGACGCTCCTGCTCTTCCCGATCCGCGTTCAATTCAGAGAGAATACGCTCAAAGAGGTCCTCATCCTCCGGATGAATCCGAATCATCCCATCGCGCCCGGGCGCCACACCGTCCAGAAGATGTTTCATGGCCGTGCGATAGGCTCTCGGCGGCATTTCGAGTATCACCAGCCGGGCCCGATCAAATACTCTATTCAAGATCGCATTGCGCAGGCCCAGCAGCTCGCGATTGAGTTCTCCGCGCGCATGGGCCAAATGCCCGGCATACGACTGCACAAGCTCCTGCGTGTCACGCTGCAACTGGGCCTCCAACTCGGCGCGCCGGGCCGCGATCGCGGCGTGTAACCGGGATGCCGCGGCATTCCGGGCCTCCTCCAGGATCGCATCGGCCTGGGCCTGCGCCGCAGCCAGCACGGCGCCCTCTATGGCATCAATTCCCATCAGCGGCGCCTTATCCCATCGGCGGCGGCACGGCCGCCCCTATCCCGGACAACCAGTTGATAAACAGGATCGCGGCGAGCAGCGCCACGACCGCATAGGTCTCCACCAGCGCGGGGAACAGCAGCGCGCGGCCACTCTCTTCGGGACGGCGCGCCACCAGCGAGATACCCGCCGCCGCCGCCTCACCCTGCTTGATGGCGCTGATCAACTGCACGGTGCCGCAGCCAATGCCGAGCAGGAGCATGGCAAATCCCACGCCCACACTCACGTTCCACTCCCCGTCCGTCAGCCCGGTGTT
>JBIJDL010000476.1:0-5021 GCA_044344195.1 Candidatus Hydrogenedentales bacterium | reverse complement strand
CCGCGCCGCTTCCAGGGAGCGGGATATGGTGGGCAGCAGAATGATGGCGATGATGGCGACGATGAAGACCGGCACGGTAACCTGCATGAAGCGGAAGCCCCACGTGGCGATGCGCTCCTCCTGGGCCTCGTGACCGGCGCGGAGGTGATCTTCCGTTTGTGCTACGAGGTTTTCAGGCGGGTGGACATCGGGGAGTCCCTGGACAATTTTCAGGGTGGCGTCTTCCGCGGCGGCCAGGTCCCTTCCCCCTTCCAGCGCGTTGATCGCGGCGGCCAGCTTTCGTTGGCGACCCGGTGAAAGCAGGTTGAGCTGCTGGCGTCGGATATTGTCGCGCATGCCTTTCGGCGCAGGCACGGTCGCGGCCGCAGGGTCTTTCGTGCTCAGGGATATCCGGTCGTAGGCCTCCAGCAGGAGACGCTCCGCCCGGCGGCGGGAGAGGTTCAGGCTCTCTCCCAGGGCGGACGAGCGCACCCCCACAACGCAGGCGAGCAACACGGCGGCCCGTTCCTTCAGCGCAAGCGCTTTAAGGGCATCCACGAGCACGGCGTTGCGATGATGCGCACCGGCTTCCTCGGTTGATTCCTCATCGTCCCAGGTGGACCACTTGTCATCCCGCGCGGCGGCCACGCCGCCCCGGAGGATATTGTCCCAGGAGGAGCGTTTCTGCTGCTGGCGGCGTCGGGCCTGCTCCAGGCAGAGGAGCGTGGCGGTGCGGAAGATCCAGTCCTTCACAGAGGGCGCTTTGCGGACGCGCCCGACATTATTCAGTGCCAGGGCCATGGTGCGCTGGAACAACTCTGAGGCCCCCTCGGGATCGCCTGTGAGCCAGTAGAGGTAGTTGTACAGGGGTCGTTCGAAGTGCTCGATCAAGGGACGACACGAAGCCGGATCGCCCTTCTTCATATCTGTCAGAAGGGGCCGTGCATCGGCGGCGGGATCGCTATGGTTAGCCTGCGTTTCCGTTATCATCGTTTCCACGCGTGGGTAGGTAAAAGTGGTCTGCTGCGGTGCCCGGCGGCGCACCGCCCGGCTGCAGGCTAAAGGGTAGCAGAGTCCAGGGCGGCGATGAAAGATGAAGGGTGAAATCTGAAGGGTGAAGGGTGAAGGGTGAAATGGGATAGGACGGATATGACGAATAAGGACCGATGGTTCGAACTTTTCGATACTATCCGTCGTATCCGTCCTTTTTCATCATTCATCCTTCAGATTTCATCATTCATCCTTCAAATCCTCCAGCCTTCGCGACAGGGCGGATTGATCAGGGCGTTGGCCTCGGCGTTGTTGGTCACTTTCAGGTTGTCGCCGTCCCATTCGAGGCGGTGATCCTTCATGCGAATGGCCAGTACCCCAATGAGCACCATTTCCGTGAGGGGTCCGCCATATTCGAAGCTGGAGCTTGCGGGCTTGCCATCCTTGCAGGCGCGGACCCAATCCTGCTCGTGGGGGGCACTGTTCTGGGCTACGCGCTCGATGCTGGGCGCGGGATCGGTGTAGGCCTTGCGCCGGGCGTCGGGGAGGATCTGAGCCCCGCCCGCACCGTGGGATTTGTGAAGGATGATGCCCTTTTCGCCGATGAGGAGGGCGCCATTATTGGGCAATTCAAAGTCGCCCGGCAGCATGTCGGGGATGGGGGGCATGAGGCGGCCGTCGTACCACGTGAGCTTTACCGGCGGCTTGTCGCCCCGGGCGGCGAACTGGTAATTCACCACGCAGGCCCGGGGATAGGTCTCGGCGGCGATCTCGGGGATGTCGTGGGTCGTGGCGGCGTGGACGCTCGTGGGGTGACCCAGGTCGAGCGCATAAAACGACGGATCGAGGATGTGGCAACCCATATCGCCCAGGGGACCCGTGCCGAAGTCGTAGAAACCGCGCCAGCTCAGGGGATGATAAATGGGGTGGTAGGGCCGCATGGGCGCGGGGCCGATCCAGAGATCCCAGTTGAGGGATTCCGGCACGGGCGGGGTGTCCGTTGGTCGCGCCATGATGGGAAAATCGGACCAGGGATCGCCGCCCACGGGGCGATCGCTCCACGCAAGCACTTCGTGCACCGGACCGATGGCGCCGTCGTCGATCCATTCCTTCACCAGCCGGATTTCGTTGGAAGAATGGCCTTGGTTACCCATCTGGGTTTGAATGCCCGCTTCACGGGCCGCTTTGGTAATGGTGCGCACTTCGTGGAGCGTGTGGGCCAGGGGCTTCTGGCAATAGAGGTGCTTGCCATTCTGGATGGCCGCCATGCAGATGACCGCGTGGGTGTGATCCGGCGTGGCGACGATGAGCGCGTCGAATTCCTTGCCCGCCTTGTCGAACAGGTCGCGATAGTCCACGAAGCGCTTCGCGCCGGGATAGAGATCGAAGATCTTGCCCGCGTGGTTGTGATCCACATCGCACAGGGCCACGATATTTTCCGTGGCCGCGCACGCGGCGATGTTGTTCCGGCCCATACCGCCGATGCCGACCGCCGCGATATTGAGCTTTTCATTGGGGGAGATCTTGCCGGGGACCACCTTGGCGGTGTTCACCTTCGTAGTGGCGCAGGCCGAGAGGGTGGCGGTGGTGCTGGCGGCCAGGAAGGCGCGGCGGGTCAAATCGTGGTGCTGCATGGGGGTCTCTCTCCGTTGATGAGGTTCGGAAAGCATGATAGGGAAAATGTTGTGCGAGATCTAGTCGTTTGGGTTCATAAACGCGCTTGCAAGATGGATCAAGTGGCATTAAATACTAATTTGACATGAATTAGTATGAAATTAGTAGTTACGCCTGGAAAATCTGCGGGCAGTCCTTTCTCAGTTGTAAAGTATTTTCATTGTTATCCTTATGCGATCCGGGCGGCGAAAGCGGTCCCTCATTTTATGCCAACTACTAATTTCATACTAATTCATGTCAAATTAGTACTTGACACTATTCTCCAGGCGATATATACTAATTTGACATGAATTAGTATGAAATTAGTAGTTCGTAAGCCATTGAAAATAAAGAGTATATCTATGAAAATACCGCAAAATGCCCCAACATTGGATGAAGCATTTGAAGCGCGAGAACGGCTTCCGTTCATAATCAGAAGTGTACAAAGCCCAACGATCAGAGGAAAGTACCGTCACTGGGACACGGTTCGCCGCATGACACCCCCCGAAGGCCTGAACCACCGTGAATGGTGGCTGGGATTGAAGTTCAGTCGCATGTCTTCGGGAAAGACTACGGAATTTCGGGCATGCGATAGTGCCCCCTTTCGATATCACCTGGTCGATCCGATCCCCGAGAAGCTTCACGCCCTCGATCTGGCCGCAGGCGGGACGCTGGAGTCAACGTCTGGCATCATAAATACGGAAAACCGAGACCGTTACTACATTAGTTCCCTCATGGAGGAAGCTATTACTTCTAGTCAGTTGGAAGGAGCGGCCACCACGGCCCAAGTCGCCCGAGAAATGCTGAGCAATGGTCGCCCGCCCCGAAATCATGACGAACAAATGATCTTCAACAACTTCCTCACAATGCGAATGATTGGTGAATGTAAAGCGGAAAAACTTACAAAAGATCGCATATTTGAAATACACAGACGCGTTACACTCGAAACGCTAACCAATCCAGACGCCGCCGGACGCTTCCGAAACGCGGACGATGGTGACATATACGTTCACGATAAAATGAGTCTCGACATTTACCATCGTCCGCCCGCGCCGGATACGTTGGACCATCGTCTACAGTTGCTGTGCGATTTTGCCAATGGCTCTACTGCCCAAGGCTTTGTTCATCCGGTGATCCGGGCGATCATCGTGCACTTTATGCTGGCCTACGACCATCCATTCGTCGATGGCAACGGACGGACGGCCCGAGCCCTTTTCTATTGGACCCTCCTGCATCACGGGTATTGGCTATTTGAGTTCATTACGATATCGCCGATACTGCGCAAGTCACCCGGTCGATACGCGAAAGCCTTTCTTTACACGGAAACCGATGAGAACGATCTGACTTACTTTATCCTCCACCAGTTGGACGTAATAGATAAGGCTATGGCGGCCTTTCGGGCCTATGTGGCCCGCAAGACCCAACAGCAGCATGCCATCGAACAAAAACTTCGCGGACACGTCTCACTGAACCACCGTCAGATAGCGCTCTTGAGTCATGCGGGCCGCCACCCGATGCATCGATATACCGTGACCTCCCACCAGACACGTCATGGAACTGTATACCAGACCGCACGCACAGATCTTTTAGAGCTGGAAAAGCAAGGACTGCTGGTTAAGACAAAGCTAGGAAAGACGTTCTATTTTGCGGCGGTAGAAAACCTAGAAAAAGCTCTGGAACAACTTGGTGGTGCGAACGACTAGCTGCAAGTGACATTGGCTATTGGAGTTTAACCATGGACTTAGAACAACTACGTATAGCACTGCGGGAACCAATTGTTGCTTTACATCACCATACGGCAAAAGAGTTTCCGTCAATCTGCGAGACGCTAGGCCTTCCAGCTCCATGCGAGGGCGAGACCAAACAAAAAGTTATGCGTGCTACCTTTGATGCTGCGATTGATGACGACCTCCCTGATATAGCGGCGCGATTTCTAAAGTCTTGGCCTCCGAGTGCTGCTGTGCGAAATCAGATTGAGGACCTGCTATGGGCAAATATACCTATTCCAGAAATCTCCAAGAAGGTGCGCCGCGAGGTTGCTGAAGGCCTATCCGCTGAAGATTTGTACAGCGATGCTGACGAGTTCGTAAAGCTACTAGAATCTATCTGGGTACTGGATGACGAACTAGGTGCCTTTGCGTTTGAGGAGTGCCAACTACTGAAAGACGTCCGAAGACATGTCATGGCCAACCCAGATTGGTCTGTGGTTGAACTCTTCAAGAAGTTAGGTGCCTTCGAATCATCTTCACAACGTTTTGTTCGATTCCTTGAAGGACTTGCTTCGCCCGAGCTACGGCCTAGGAGTCTGACTCCGAATCTCGTTTGCGGTGAAAAATATGTTGACAGGCATCTGTTCATATTCTACAACATGTGCGGAGGACGCTATGAGCGCGCGCCGT
>JBIJDL010000366.1:0-6604 GCA_044344195.1 Candidatus Hydrogenedentales bacterium | reverse complement strand
GAAGGTGAAGGAGAAGGAGAAGGAGAAGGAGAAGGAGAAGGAGAAGGAGAAGGAGAAGGAGAAGGAGAAGGAGAAGGAGAAGGAGAAGGTGAGGGTGAGGGTGAGGGTGAGGGTGAGGGTGAGGGTGAGGGTGAAATCGGCCCGACCGCAGATTTTTTGGCGGTCCCCACTCTTGTTCAAGTAAATAAAGTGCTTTTCTTCTTAGACACGTCAGTTGCCGGTTCTTCACCTATTGTGAAATGGGATTGGAATCTGGGACACGGTGGTCATATCTACACGCAAAGTACACAATTCCTTTATCCTGCAAAGGGTAAGTATACTATTTCGTTGACTGTGACCGACAAGGCCGGCCGAACCGATACCAAAGTCAAAACAGATTATATCGAAGTCTATTCAGGCTGCAGTAAAGGCAAGGGAAATAAGGACATCAGGAAATACGTCGGCGAGTTCTTTCTCCTGGGTGTAACCCTGCTTACGCTCCTGGGTCTGAGCCGAATACGCCGTCATTCGTAGAGAGCACGTGCCTCGCGAGTCTGACCTGTTTTGTGGTGTAGTGAATCAAAACCTCGTGGTGTCTACTTCGGGTTATATGCAATAGTTGGATAGCCGCGACGGCGCAGGCGACCGCATCGGTAGTAAGATCGATCATTCGAAGAGAGTGACCTATGACCGACACATTCGAGGATCGATTTAAGGGCGTGCTCTTCGGGCAGGCCGTGGGCGATGCCTTGGGTTTGGGCACGGAGTTCATGAGTCGGGCGCAGGTGCGGGACAAGTATCCCGACGGGCTCAGCCGCTATGAGCAAATCATCCGCGACGCGCATCGCAAGCGATGGAAGCGGGGCGACTGGACGGATGACACGGAGCAGATGACGCTGATTATCGATTCCCTGCTGGAGAAGAGGGAGGTCGATGTTTGCGATATTGGCCGACGATTTGCCCATTGGGAAGGGCAAGGCGGGCTGGGAATTGGCGACACGGTCTATGCGGTGTTGCACCATCCGCACTTTCACGCCGATCCCCATTTCGCGGCGAAGGAAATCTGGGAAAGCACCGACCGTTGGCAGGCGGCCAATGGCGCGGTGATGCGCACGGCGGCGCTTGGCCTTTGGGAGGGTCACGACGAATCAAGGGTTATGGCCAACGCCGAGAATGTCTGCAAGATAACCCACTACGATCCCCGCTGCGTGGCGTCGTGTGTGGCCGTGTGCGTCGCTATCCGGCGATTGGTCCATGGCGAGTCCGATATCGAGTCCATCATCGCCCACGTGCGCGAGCTCGCCACCGCCCAAGACCCGCGTGTGGAACCTTTCTTCGAATTGGCGGAATCGGAGAATATCGAAGCCCTCAACCTCGACGACGAAGATTCCATGGGCTACACCCTGAAAACGCTCAGCGCCGGAATCTGGGCCCTGCGCTTTGCGACTTCATTCGAGGCGGGCATCACGGCGGTCATTCACCAGGGCGGCGACGCCGACACGAATGCCTCCGTCGCCGGGGCTCTGCTTGGGGCGCGCTTTGGCTACCAGGCCATCCCGCGCCCCTGGATTGAAGGGTTGACCTGGCGGAAGTTCATGAATCGAATAGCGGACGAGCTCTACGTCCAGTGCCGGGGGTGATACGGTACGAAGGGGCGGCGGGCACGGCCGGCCTGCTCAATGGACCGGGTTTCTGTGTGGGGCCATGGTTTCGGGGTTCAAGTCCAGCCCCGGCAATGCCGAAATTACCCCAGGCAGGTGTTGCGGTCTCTCGATTGATGCCGCCTTTTCTTCTCGGGGGACAGGTGCGTCAGCCGGTGTCCGGCGAGGTCGCGGGCCCCGGCGTTCTGAGAGCGCCGTCCCGTGAAAAGCACCCGAAATTTTCGAGATTACTTGTGCAATAAGGCGGAAAAAGGGTAGGATTTTAGTGGATCTTGGGATGCTTTCAGAGAGTCGGGTGTGAATAGTGCTACTTGGGCACTGTAGTGTGTTTCCTTTCCATGGTCAGTGCGTCGGGGACTATCCATGGGTGTGGGTCGGTGGATCCTATTCTGGCGTGGCCGGACGATGTTCGATGGAGTCGTCGGAGTTTCTGAATGAGAACGATCATGCGGGATTTTTGTAACTTCCGATATGTGACAAAGGTCCTGAAAGCTGTCCTGGTGCCCCGGTGTCACTGCACGCTCGCCGTGTGCGGGTTGCTCCTCGCCGGGCTTCCGGTGGCCCACGCCCAGGATCTTGAGTTCGGCTTTGCCGCGGGCATGGGCAGCGAGAACACCGAGTTCAGCCACGGCGTCGCGGTGGATAGCACCGGCAATGTCTACATGGGGGGCTACTTCCGCGGGCGGGCCGATTTCGATCCCGGCACGGGCACGGCCTTTCTCACAAGTGCGGGCGATGCGGACGCCTATCTCCAGAAGCTCGATTCCTCCGGCAATCTCGTGTGGGTAAAGACCTTCAGCGGCCCCGAGAATATCTTTGGCTACGCGGTTATGGTGGACAACCAGGGCAATGCCTACTTGGCGGGCTCTTTCTCGGGCACGGCGGACTTCGATCCCGGCGCGGGCGTCACCCAGTTCACCGCCAGCGGCAGCGACGCCTTCATCGTGAAGCTTTCCTCCAGCGGCGCGCTGGTGTGGGCGCGCAAGATGGGCAGCGCCGATACCGAGGTGGTCCTCGGTCTCGCGGTGGATTCATTGCGCAACGTCTATACGACGGGCTACTTCGGGACAACGGCGGACCTCGATCCCGGTGCGGGCGTGGTCAACCTGGTGAGCGCCGGCGCCAACGATGTCTTCGTTCAGAAGCTCGACAGCTCGGGCAATTTTGTATGGGCGCGGGGCATGGGCGGAACGGCTGACGATATGGGCTATGGCGTCGCGGTGGACGACTCGGGCAACGTCTACACCGCGGGTTCCTTCGAGGGAAGCGGTGATTTCAATCCCGGCGCGGGCACCACGACGCTCACGAGCCGGGGCGGCTCGGATATTTTCGTGCAGAAGCTCAATTCGGCCGGTGTGCTCTCCTGGGCCGCGGGTATGGGCGGTACGGGGGACGACGCGGGCAGCGGAATCGGCGTGGACATAGATGGCAATCCCTACACTACGGGCTACTTCAGCGCGACGGCGGACTTCAATCCGGGTGTAAGCTCATCGAACACCGTAAGCAACGGGGCGCAGGATGCCTTCGTGCTGCGTTTGAGTACGGGGGGCCTTTTCGTGTCGGTGGCGAGCATGGGGGGCTCGTCTACGGACGTGGGCACCGCCATTGACGTGAGTGACAATGGCGACGTGTATGTAACCGGCTCCTTTAGCGGCTCCGTGGACTTTGAACCCGGCACGGGTACGACGACCCTCGCCAGTTTAGGCGTCACGGACGTGTTCGCCCAGCGCCTGGACGAAAGCGGCGGCCTGGTCTGGGCGAAGAGTTTTGGTGGCAGCGCGGGCGACGAGGGCATGGCAATCGCCCTGGATGCTTCCCAGGGCGTGTACTTGGCCGGGACCTTCAAGGCCTCCGTAGACTTTGATCCCAGTGCGGGCACCTTCACTATTGGGAGCAACGGCGAGGCCGACGTATTCGTGGAGAAGCTCGACTCCTCCGGCGGATTCGTCTGGGCGAGGGGTGTGGGTGGCGTTAGCGCCGAGGCGGGCCGATGCGTGGCGGTGGATGATTCCGGCAATGTCCATTCCACGGGCATCTTTGCAGGTGTAGTCGATTTCGATCCGGGCGCAGGCGTTTTCGACGTGACCAGCGCGGGCCGGGAAGATGCCTTCGTTCAGAAACTGGACCCGGATGGAAACCTGGAGTGGACCCTTGCTCTCGGGGGGCTTGAAAGCGACGGCGGACTCGGAATTGCCGTCGATGGCACGGGCAATGTCTACCTGACCGGCTATTTTTCCGGCACGATGGATCTGAATCCGGGTGTCGGCGTTTCCACGGCCACCGCGGCCGGCTCCAGCGACGTTTTCGTGGTGAAGCTGAACGCGAACGGGGCCTTCGTCTGGGGCTACATCCTGGGTGACACCGGCGCGGACCTCGGCACCAGCATCGCTGAGGACAGCACCGGCGCGGTGCTGGTCACAGGCACCTACAACGGCACCGTCGATCTGAATCCCGGCGCGGCCACGCAGAACGTCACCAGCAAGGGTTTGAGCGATCTTTTTGTGCAGAAGCTGACCTCCGGCAAGTCCCTCCTGTGGGCCGACGGCCTGGGCGGCGTCGCCATCGAACTCGCCACCCACATCGGCGTCGACGCCAGTGACAACGTCTACCTCGCCGGGTCCTTCCAAGGCGGGGTGGATTTCGAGCCCGGCAGCGGCACCACCACCCTGACCAGTGGCGGCGCAACCGACGCGTATATCGTCAAGCTCGATGAAAACGGCATCATGGCCTGGGCCCGAAACATGGGCAGCAATCTTAACGAAGTGGCCTATGGGGCCGATGTGGATAGCTCCGGTAATGTGTACGTCGTGGGCTCCTTCCAGGGCACCCCCGATTTTGACCCCGGCGCGGGTGTGGTCAACGCGACCAGCGCGGGTGGCTCCGATATTTATTTGCAGAAGTTTGACGCCGCCGGCGCTTTCCTGTGGGTCCGCACCATGGGCGGCACCGCGACCGATACGGGCTACGATGTAGCCCTCGATGCAGCGGGAAATCCTTATACGATCGGCGCATTCCAATCCACGGCTTCCTTCAATGGCGGCGCGCAGCAGCGGACCAGCCTCGGCGTATCCGATATCTTTCTCCAGAGCATGGACAGTTCGGGCGGCTTCAATTGGGTCAATGCCTATGGGAACGGCGGCATCGACGAAGGGCGCGGCATCGCCACCAGTCCGGCCGACAGCGTCATCACCACGGGCATTTTCTCGATCACAGTCGACTTTGATCCGAGTGCGGGCGTCGCGACCCTCGCCAGTGCCGGAAACAGCACAGATATTTTTGTATCCCAGTTGGATCAGGATCTTGTTCCTATCGTGGCCAGCATTGTGCCCGTCACGACCGGCCCGACCAGCGCCGACACCGTTGGCTTTACGGTAACCTTCAGCGAGCCGGTGCTGGAGTTTGATGCGCTGGCTGATCTGGTGTTGGCGCATTCGGGGACCGCCCATACGGGCGCCAGTGTCTCCGGGGGCCCCGTAGTTTACAGCGTTTCTGTCACCGGCGTGTCCGGCAACGGTTCATTCACCCTGGCCGTTTCGACCGCAACGGGGATCGTGGATTCCTCGGGAAATCTTCTTGATTCCAGCATCACCAGCAGCTCGGTTTCAATGGACAACACGGCGCCCACCCTGTCGATTGGCTCGCCCAGCGTCGCCCTGACCAATGATGGTCCTGTCACCTTCCCGGTGACCTACAGCGGCGCGAATTCCGTCAATCTGACCGTCGGCGCAATTACCCTGAACACGACAGGAACCGCAACCGGCACGATATCGGTCAGCAACGGCACGACGAGCACGCCGACGGTGTCCATCAGCAGTATCACGGGGAATGGCACACTGGGGATCAGCATCGGAAGCGGCACGGCCACGGACACTGCCGGGAACAGCGCTTCGGGCACCGGCCCGAGCGCGACGTTCACGGTCGACAACACCGCTCCGACGCTCTCTATCGCTTCGCCGAGTGTTTCGCTGACCCGGGGCGGACCGGTGACCTATGCCGTGACCTACAGTGGTGCGAATACCGTCAATCTGACCGCCGGCGCGATCACACTCAGTACGACGGGTACGGCGACTGGTACGGTTTCCGTCACCAATGGCACGACGAGCACGCCAACGGTACAGATCAGCAGTATCACCGGGAACGGCACGCTGAGGATCAGCATCGGCGCGGGCACCGCATCGGACACGGCAGGCAATAGTGCGCCGGGCGCGGGTCCGAGCACGACCTTCACCGTAGACAATACGGCCCCGACCCTTTCCATCGCTTCGCCGAGCGTCTCTTTGACGAAAGGCGGCCCGGTGACCTACGCGGTGACCTACAGCGGCGCCAGTACCGTCAACTTGAACTCCGGCGCGATCACGCTGAACACGACCGGGACGGCGACGGGTTCGGTGTCGGTTACGAATGGGACAACCAGCGCCCCGACGGTGGCCATCAGCAGTATCACGGGGAATGGCACCCTCGGCATTACCATTGGCTCCGGAACGGCTTCAGACGCAGCCGGTAACACCGCCGCAGGCGCTGGCCCGAGCGCCACCTTCACCGTGGACAATACGGCTCCAACGCTCTCTATCGGCACGCCGAGTGCTTCTTTAACGAAGGGCGGCCCGGTGACCTACGCCGTGACCTATAGCGGTGCCAGTTCCGTCAACCTGACCTCCGGCGCGATCTCCCTGAACACGACGGGGACGGCGACGGGTTCGGTTTCGGTCACCAACGGCACAACCAATACACCGACGGTGACGATCAGCAGTGTTTCGGGCAATGGCAGCGTGGGAATCAGTATCGGCGGTGGGACAGCATCAGACACGGCAGGCAATAGTGCGCCGGGCGCGGGTCCGAGCGCGACGTTCACGGTAGACAACACCGCCCCGACCCTTTCCATCGCTTCGCCGAGCGTCTCTTTGACGAAAGGCGGCCCGGTGACCTACGCGGTGACCTACAGCGGCGCCAGTACCGTCAACTTG
>JBIJDL010000365.1:0-6633 GCA_044344195.1 Candidatus Hydrogenedentales bacterium | reverse complement strand
TCGGTTCAGGAGGGTCGGGCGCTCTGCGAAGCGGTGAAGAAGCACAACCGAATTCTCCAGACCGGCAGCCAGCAGCGCTCGAATGAACGCTTCCGTCAGGCGTGCGAGCTTGTGCGCAATGGCCGCATCGGTACGTTGAAGTACATCAACATCGGCATCCCCGACAACAACAAGACCTGTGAACCCACTTGGTCGCCCGAGCCGGTGCCCGAGGGTTTCGATTACAACTTCTGGCTCGGACCCGCGCCGGATGCGGAATACCATCATCAGCGCTGCCACTACGAGTTCCGCTTCATCCTCGACTACTCCGGTGGCCAGGTGACCAACTTCGGCGCGCACAATCTGGACATTGCTCAATGGGGCCTCGGCATGGACGACTCCGGGCCCGTCGAGGTCTACGGCAACGGCGTCTTTCCGGAGTCCGGTCTGTTCACGACCGCGACCCAGGTCTTCTTCGAATGCACCTATGCCAACGGCGTGCACCTCACCTGCAAGACAGGCAAATTCGGCATGACCTTCGAAGGCACTGAGGGCACCATCTACGTGGACCGCAAGCGCATCGAGGCCACGCCTCCGGAAATCCTCAACGAGAAGATCGGTGACGGGGAAATCCACCTCTACAAGAGCGAAGACCACTACCGCAATTTTGCGGACTGTGTAAAGTCGCGCAAGGAATGCATCTGCACGGCGGAGATCGGCCACCGTTCCGCGACCATCTGCAACATCGGAAACATCGCCATGCGCCTGGGCCGCAAGCTCGCCTGGGACCCCGCCGCGGAGCGATTCGCCGACGACGAAGCCAACGCGCTGCTCGGTCGCGAAATGCGCGGCGAGTGGAGTTTGGATGCGTGAATTAGTGCTGGATCAAGTGAAGGAAGAACGTGGCACAGCCGTCCCGGCTGTGATTTACACAGGCGGGGTGCCCGCCCCAGCGCGTCTTAGACCTGTGCCACATTCCATTGACCTAGCTTTGTTTAAAGGATAGTGAATCATGGCTGAACCCATCTGGCAAGACCTCTTCGACGGCACCACCCTCAACGGCTGGACCCAGAAGAACGGCAAAGCAAAATACACGGTGGAGGATGGTGCCGTCGTGGGCACCACGGTCCTCGGCGAGCCAAACAGCTTTCTCTGCACCGACACGCTTTACGGCGATTTCATTCTCGAATACGAGTTCATCGTCAACCCGAACATGAACTCCGGCGTCCAGATACGCTCCAACAGCTATCCGGAATACAAGGACGGTCGTGTGCACGGCTACCAGGTCGAAATTGACCCCAAGGAGCGCGCCTGGACCGCCGGCATCTATGACGAGGCCCGTCGCGGCTGGTTGAACAACCTGGAGAAGAACGAAGCGGCCCGCAAAGCCTTCAAGCAGAACGAATGGAACCACATCCGCGTGGAGTGCCGGGGTACTTCGATCAAGACCTGGCTCAACGGCGTGGCCGCCGCCGATCTCGAGGACGGCATGACCGCCAGGGGCTTCATCGCGCTCCAGGTGCACAGCACGAAGGAAAGCGAACCCATGCAGGTGAAATGGCGCAAGATCAGACTCCAGGATCTCGACCGGCCCTTCCCTGTGGCAAAGCCCGAGAAGGAACAGCGGAAGGGATAGTGCTCTTCGTGGTAGTGTTCATTGGCCTTCGTTTACCCTGTGAGAGGATTTTGAATGCATTCAGCAATTCGCCTGTACGCCGCCATAGCGCTGATAACGATCGGCCTGGCCAGCGGCCCGGCACTCGCCCAGACACCCATCGACCTCGGCAACCACCGCGAACTTTTTATCGACGAGTATCTCATCGGTGAAATGGAGAACGTCCAGCTTCTCGTCCATTCGCCCGTGCCCGAAGAGATTGCCGTTCAGTGTGACAAGCCCTGGGAGGGGAATGGCTGCGGCTATTTCACCGTTCTTCACGACAAGCAGGAATCGATCTACCGCATGTATTACCATGCCTGGCAGATCCCCACGGGCGTCGAGCCCGGCGGGCCACTGACGATCGCCTACTTCCAGAGCAAAGACGGCATCACCTGGGAGCGGCCGAATCTAGGCCTCGTCGACTTCAACGGTTCCAAAGAAAACAATATCATTCTCGACAAGATGGGCGACGGCAAGGCGTGTCACGACTTCTCGCCCTTCATTGACGAAAACCCCGCCGCCGCGCCCGAGGCCCGCTACAAGGCCACCGGGGCCGGAGCCGCCACGGACAAGGGCGTGTGGGCCTATCAGTCGCCCGACGGTATTCACTGGTCGCCCATGGCCGATGCCCCCGTCTTCGACAAGGGCGCCTTCGACTCTCAGAACATTTCCTTCTGGTCCACCCGGGAGCAGCAATACGTCCTCTATTACCGCACTTTTTCCGATGGGGGTTACAAGGGCACGCGTCTCGTCAATCGCGCGGTGTCAAAGGACTATCTCCACTGGACCGACGAAGGGACCATCAAGTTTCCGGAAGGCGAGGGGCCTAATCCGAAGGCCCAGTTTTATGTAAGCCAGTTAAAGCCCTACGAGCGCGCGCCCCATCTCTACATCGGATTTCCAGCGCGTTATGTTGACAACGGCCTGACGCCTTCGACGGCGCTGCTGCCTGAATGGGATCTCCGGGAAAAGCGGATGACGGTTTCGCCCCGTTATGGCACGGCGGCCACGGATTCGGTATTTATAACGAGCCGGGACGGTACAAACTTCCGGCAGAGCAACGATGTTTTTCTCAGGCCGGGGCTCCGGACGCGTCACAACTGGTGCTACGGCGACAACTACATCGCCTGGCACGTGGTGGAAACCGAATCCGTTCGCGATGACTCGCCCCGTGAGCTTTCGCTCTACGCCACGGAGTCCTATTTCACCGGGCGCGATTCCCGTTTGCGTCGATATTCCCTGCGTATCGACGGCTTCGCATCCATCCACGCGAAATTGCAGCAAGGCGAATTCACCACGAAGCCAGTCACCTTTACGGGCAAGGAGCTTTCGCTCAACCTGGCCACCAGCGCCGCCGGGATGGTGAAGGTGGAACTTCGCAATCTCGATGGCACGCCAATTCCCGGCTTCACCTTGGATGAGTGCGATCTGATCTACGGCGATTCCATCGACCGGCGGGTAAGCTGGAAGGGGAACAAGAGCGTCGAATCGCTGATTGGCAAGCCGGTCGTGGTGCGGATGGTCCTGCGCGAGGCCGATGTGTACTCGATGATTTTCGAGTAAATACCGCCCCTTAAGAGGTGGAGAACTATGAAGAAGTTCTTGCTTGGATTCATTATATGCGCGGTGGCCTTCAAGTCCTTTGATACCCTCGCCCTCTATACGAACAAAGACGTAACCGCCACGCCCCTGCTGAAGACCACGAGTACGTGGAATGGTGCCGCCATCGCCTATCCCTCGGGCACCCCCGAAGTGAGCGCCATGATCGTCGAGATTGCAGTGGGTGGAGAAACCGGCTGGCACCTTCACACGGCCCCGTCGGTGGCCATCATTCTTGAAGGCGAAATTGTCGTCGAACTGAAGGACGGAAAGTCGAAGCACTTCAAGAAAGGCGACGCGCTGGCCGAGGTGGTGAACACCCTGCACAACGGCAAAAATAAGGGAACGGTGCCGGCGAAGCTGGCGGTGTTCTATGCGGGTGCTTCGGGTCTCGGCCTCACGGTGTCCGAGGATCCTGCGACGAAGCCGGCGCTCTGAACTACCAGGGCGGGTGCCAAGCGAACGCGGTGCCCGGTCGATTCGGGGCGAACTCAGAAGGGGATCTTGTCCTCGATCAGCACCGCAGCATGCACGCTTATAGCTTCCTCGCGCCCCTCCGGGCCCACATGCTCATTGGTCTTAGCCTTCACCGAAATCTGGTCGAGCTTCAACGTCAGCGTCTCCGCAAGGCGCGCGCGAATAGCGTCCAAGTGGGGGTTGAGCTTCGGTTGCTGCGCAATGATCGTGCTGTCGATGTTCATCACGATCCAACCCGCTTTGTATAGAAGGGCCGCAGCTTCCTTCAGAAGCACCAGGCTGTCCGCCCCTTTGTACTTTGGGTCCGTGTCGGGGAAATGCTGCCCAATGTTCCCCAGGGCCGCCGCGCCGAGCAGAGCGTCGATGATGGCGTGGGTGAGCACGTCGGCGTCGGAGTGGCCCACAAGCCCCTTGTGATGGGGAACCGTGATCCCGCCGAGGATGAGTGGATAGCCTTCTTCGAGTCGGTGCAGATCGTAGCCCTGTCCTATGCGCATTCCAGTCCCTTTTCGATCAGGGCCTCGGCAATCTGGAGGTCCGTGGGGGTGGTGAGTTTAAAATTCAAGGGCGAGCCTTCGATAAGCTGCACAGGGTGACCGCAGCGCTTCACAAGCGTGGCATCGTCCGTCACTTCCATGGCCTCGGTCACGGCCCTTTCATGGGCACTCCGGATAATCTCGGTTCGAAATACCTGAGGCGTCTGGCAGGCCCAGAGCTGGCGGCGATCCGGGGTTTCCTTCAGGAAGCCTTCGCCGTTTTCGATCAGGATTGTATCGATGGAGGGAATGGCCACCGTCGCAGCACCCATCTCCGCCGCCGCGCCGATGGCGGCCTGAATGACGTCCGGGGCAATGAAGAGCCGGGCCGCGTCGTGGATCACGCAGATCTCCGTATCGGAATCGAGGGCGGCAATACCGAGGCGCACCGAATCCTGACGCGCCTCGCCACCATTCACCAATTGAATCCCAGGAAAGAGGGGCAGCAGCGCGTCACGAAAGGCGTCCCGATGACTTCCTGGCACCACGACAATCGCTGTGTGTGCCAGGCCTAGTACCTCAAAGGCGCGAAGAGTACGCACCAGTAGTGGGATGCCCGCAACGGAAACCAAAGCCTTGGGCATGGATCGCGCCAGGCGCTGCCCCAGACCGCCCGCGGGAATGACGGCCTGAACCTTCACGGTGCGACGTCGTTGTACCGCGTGAAGATCATGCGACCCGCCGCCGTCTGCAGCACGCTGGTGACCACCACCTGGACCATCTTGCCCATGTGGCCACGGCCGCCATCGACCACGACCATGGTGCCATCGTCGAGATAGCCCACGCCCTGGCTCGGCTCTTTGCCTTCCTTGATGATCTTGACTTCCATCTGCTCATCGGGAAGCACCGCCGGCTTGAGGGCATTGGCGAGATCGTTGATATTTAGCACGGTGACGCCCTCAATCTGGGCCACCTTGTTCAGATTGAAGTCATTGGTCAGAATTTTCGCAGAATACTTGTGCGCCAGGCGAACCAGCTTGCTGTCCACGTCGCGCACGTCCTGAGGGTCGTCGTCGGTGATCTTGACCTCGACCTTCGATCCTTCCCGCTGCAGTTCCTTCAGGATGTCCAGGCCGCGACGGCCCTTAGCGCGCCGCAGCACGTCGGACGAGTCCGCGATGTGCTGCAGTTCCAGCAGCACGAAGCGTGGCACCATCAGTGTGCCTTCGATGAAGCCGCTCTCGCAGATATCGGCGATGCGACCGTCAATGATGACACTCGTATCCACCAGCTTGAGCGCAACGGCGCTTGCCTTGGTGCGCTCCACGGCGGAAAGGAGGGACTGGAGGCTGGAAGCCCGGGTCAACCCCAGGTAAATTCCCACGTAACCAAAAATTAACACGAAGGTTACTGTAATGAAAATACTGAAGGTCGGATTGGCCTGAGGCACCCAGAAGAGCAGCCAGTTGGCGCAGGCATAGCCGAAGACCATGGCAATGATGATCGCGACCATGGCCGGGGCCATTTTCTCATACATGTCCTGCGTGACCAGCCGGAGCAGGAGGAGCACCAGAAAGCCGACACCGCCCCCCGCCAGACCACCGAAGATGAACCACGGCAAGGCACTGCCCAGCATTTTGCCCGCATTCGCGACTTCATACGCCTCACGCGCATAGGTCGCCCAAATCAGCCCCATAATCAGGCAGGCCAGCACGAAAATATACCTGATGATCTTTTCGGACATCCTTTAACTCCGTTCGCAATCGATTCGCACTATGCATCCCCAGTGACCCTGAACCGCCATGTCCCGGTAATTGATTGACAACATAGTATCATACGCCCCAAGGTTTTGCTATAAGTCAGTTTATTTCGAAGTGTCCAATTCGACGAGAATCGCCATAACCAGACGGGTGATTTTGGGCTCCACGGCATTGGCCGTCGCAATAATTTTCTCTATGTTCACAGGCTCCAGCGCGTCTGGAAAACACTCGTCCGTAATTGCCGAAAAGCCCAGGACTCGAAGGCCGGCGTGGACCGCCACAATCACCTCAGGAACGGTGCTCATGCCCACGGCATCCGCACCGATGAGCCGCATAAAGCGGTATTCCGCCTTCGTCTCCAGGCAGGGACCGCTGCACGCGAGATAGACTCCCCGCTGTGTCTTAATACCCATTTCGAGCGCTTTGGTTTCCGCCAGATCGAGCAGGGCCGCCGTGTAGGGCTCGCACATGTCGGGAAAGCGGGGGCCCAGCGTATCATCATTCGGTCCGATGAGGGGGTTGTCGCCCAGAAAGTTGATGTGGTCCGCGATAAGCATGAGGTCGCCCGTCCGGAACTGGGGATTCAGCCCACCCGCAGCGTTGGACACGATCAGGGTATGGA
This sequence comes from Candidatus Hydrogenedentales bacterium, assembly GCA_044344195.1. Taxonomy (GTDB): domain Bacteria; phylum Hydrogenedentota; class Hydrogenedentia; order Hydrogenedentales; family JAEUWI01; genus JAEUWI01. The sequence continues at coordinate 63 of JBIJDL010000365.1, read as the reverse complement.
TTCCCAGTTCACGGGCCACGCGGATGGGAAAGGTGACCTCCTGCAAGGTGTAGCCCTCGTAGA
>JBIJDL010000271.1:0-8448 GCA_044344195.1 Candidatus Hydrogenedentales bacterium | reverse complement strand
CAAACGAGCGTTGCTCGATTGAGGTGGCACCCGGGGACACTTTACGGTTTTCCCAGACTCTCATAGTATTTGATATTGTGCGTCGCGCGGCCAAAGGCCACGATATCCGGCCAGCCGTCGCCGTTCATGTCGGCGGCGCGGGCATCCTCAGTTGCCATGCCGCCGTCGTCGATAGCGTGCTTCTCGGAAGTGACGTTGTATTCGCCGTCAATGTGGAGGTCGTAGATATTCAATCCGGGCAACGCCTTCGGGCCTGCCTTGTCTCGGAAGCCGACGAGGAGCTCGAACTCACCATCCTGATCGAAGTCGTCGAGCCAGACCGCGTGGCCTCCTTTGATTTGATCGTCCAGAACAAAGCGTTGAGCCGTCCCCGTGTCGTCAATGGGCGAGGTGTATACAACCGCCTGATGGCCATGCCAGGGTTCAATCGTGGCCAGCAAATGGAATGGAGACGACGATGGATTCTCCAGCATCGTCTTGATGGCTCTGATCTCTCCCGCACCTTGAGGTATCAGAGGCGCTCGGAGCCCAGGACCAATCTTCTGATAGGGAGCGGCCGATTCGCCAGTCCGGTGGTAAGCCGTCAACCCTTCCATAGACGCGACCATAACGACATCGCTGCTCCCGTCGTCCTGCGGAAACGGAAAAACGTTGTGGACGATGTGGAGATCGGTACTGATTACCTCTCTCCGCCACGGCGTCTGAAGCAGATTCTCGTTCGGAAACAGCGCGTAAAGACTGACGCCGATGTCCATGAAGTCGGGCTCCGTGGAGTTCACGCCTTTGAGCGGCGCGACGATGAGCTCCGGCATTCCAATACCGTCAAGGTTCGCCCAGCGAATTCGGTGAAGCGTGGGCTCGGTCTCGGCCAGTGTGGTTACACGCCAGGGTTCCTTCACATCCCCCTGATGGGTCAGCAAGAACAAGGCTCCGCCGTCGCGGGTGTTGTTGAACTGCCAGTCCGCACCCAGGGCGAATTCGGGAATACCATCGCCATCCAGATCCTCGGCGGCGATACACACATTCGAGTTGCGAATCGTGCCCGCGATAAGGTGCCGCTCCCACGTGGGATTCTCATACCACGCCACATCGTCCGCACTCACGCCGACGATATCGGGTTTGCCGTCGTTGTTGACGTCCGCCACCGTGATGGCGAGCCCCGTGCCCGCCTCCGCATTGATGACGTGTTCCTTGAACGCGGGAATCTCCGCCATGGCGTGCGCCGCAAAAAGCGACGCCAGAATTGAAACTGCCTTGGTAAACATAGTGCTGCTCCTTTGCCTGACTGGAGTATACGACGCCCAGGGACAGCGACGCCACGTGGCTGTGGCGGCAAAGAGGCACGGCCCGTCATGAAGGAAAACTCCGATTGGCGGAACCAACCTAGACCGGCGCGGCTGTCCTGTTGCATTTTCCCTTTCTCATGGTATGGTAGAGGGATGTTTCCGCGAAGCTGCGGGATCACACCGTTACCGGGCACCCAGACCATCTTGGAAGTGACTAAAATGCGATTCACACCCTATTCCCGGCCACTTGCCGTTACCGTGCTCCTTGCCCTGCTCGGCGTGACGTCGGTTACGGCCCAGCCCAAGCAGGCCACCGGCGAAAATGCCCTGAGCGGCACCTACTTCGCCCACGACCTCTATGAGATTAACGACGACACCCAGAACCTCGGGCGCGGTTTTCGCATTTTCAGTGCCAACGGCATCATGAGCCGACTCTTCACCTACCCCACGTCGACCCCGCTGGATTTCGAAATCAAGACCGACGCTTCCTTCCGACTCTTTACGACCACCTTCAACAGCGGCTTCACCGGCACGGTCGGCTTGGGCGGCGAACTCGCCGTCTTGTCCCTCGAAGCCGCCCCGAATGCCGACGCCCAGGTACGCGATGGCTATGCCAGCCTCCAGATCTCCGTCAAGCAGGGCGCGGGCATGGCCGATGACGACTTCGAGAGCCACTACAGCTACCATGCCCTCCTCCGCGCCAACAACGACACCTACCGGACCAGCTTCGGCGGGGCCACGGCCGACGGCAAGGGCAAGGTACTCCTCGTCCGGGAATCCACGACCGCACGGTTTTTCGACTACAGCGTGGAGTCCGACGGCCGCATCGCCTTCATGGGACAGGACAGCGGCAACGCCGCCATCCTCGACAGTGGCGCGCTGATCGTGAACACCGCCGAGGTAGACGCCGGCGACGACGCGGAGATTAATGGCGGCTACACCGGCCTCGCGCTCTACGTGCGCCGCTTTCCCGCCAACGGCGGCGCCACCACGGCCGATTTTCGCGGTACCTATCGCATCCACCGCATCCGCGCCAATGGCAGTGCCACGCCCTCCTCCGATGTGGGCACCGTGACCGCTGGCGGCAACGGCTACTTCTTCGGTGAACTCGGCGGCCAGGACTATGACGGCCAGATCGACCTGAACGCCAGTGGAACTTTCACCTTCGAAGGCAGCACCGCCTTCCAGGGTACCCTCGGGGCCGATGGCGACCTCGCCGTGGTCACCACCGTCGGTGGTTCGAATCCCTTTCTGGAAATCTGGGTGCGCACGGCCGGCGGCGCTGGCAACGCCCTCGACGGCGACGGCGACGGCCTGACCGATGACGAGGAAGACGACCTCGGCACCGACCCGGATGATGCCGACAGCGACAATGACGGTTTTCTGGATAACTTCGATGAGCGCCCCAACACGGCGGACAACGTGGTGGATGCGACCCTCAGCCGCAACAACATCATCGCCGACGAAGGCGATCCGGCGATCACCAATGTGACCCTCACTCTCGATTCAAATGACTTCCCCTTCTTCGAGTGGGAAGTGTCCACCTCCGCGAACTGGCTGAGCTTCGATCCCGATGCCGGCGTGGGCGACGATACCATCAGCCTCGACATCGACATCCCCGCCCTGGAGGCCTCCCCCACGCCCCACGTAGCCGTTATCAACATCGATGCTCCCGACATGCGCGACGTGGCCCCCATCTCGCTCTCCGTCACCATTGCCTCGCCCCAGGTCGATATTGCTCTCAACCCCGAGGCCCTCACCTTCACCGTCGAGGAAGGCGGCGCCAAAGCCTCGGGCACGGTGCGCCTCACCAGCCCCGACGCCAATGTCTTCGCCTGGACCGCCGCCACCGAGTATCCATGGATCACCATCACACCCCGGCTTGGCGGCGCCGCCACCGACGTCACGATCGAGGTCAATCCCGCATCCCTACTCGCCGAAAACTCGCCCTATATCGGCACCGTCATTTTCCGGCCCGCTGGTGCCGGCCCCAAGCAGAAAGCCCTCACCGTCACGGCCAACGTCGTTCCCGAGCGCGATATCGACGTGCCCTTCTATGTCGCCGAGTCCGACGCCGCCCAGTCCCGACCCGCAGCCGCCTTCGATGAGACCACCGGCTTATGGACTCTCGCCTGGATGGAAGACCAGCAGATCCACGCCGCACTCTTCGACGAAAACCTCATTCCGCTCAGCCAGCCTGCCCAGCTTTCCCTGACCGCCCTCGGCACCGCCACCAACCCAACCGTCATTTCGGTCTCCGACGAAGGCGAGTCCTGGATCATCTGGGAGCAATACGCCACGGGAAGCAACGCCGCGCTCCTCCAGGCGAAAGCCTACAATCTGGAATCGCGCAGCCCCGGCAATGCCTTCGGCTTCTCCGCGAGCGCCGGCAGCAAGACCTTGCCCCGCGCCGTCTACAACAGCGCCGCCAACGAAGTCGCCATCACCTTCGGACAGGAGGTGGAGAACGACGGCTTCGTCGGTCTGATCCGTGTGAACGCCGCCTCCCGTGGCATCCTCTCCAGCGGATTCGCGGCACCCAGCAACGATCCTCAGACGATTCCGGCCATTGCGTGGCTCGAAGACGTGAACGAATATCTCATCGCGTGGCGCGAAGACATCCCGGTCGACGACACGATGAGCACCCAGGTGCGCGCGGCACGACTCGCGGGAAACACGGGTGCGGTCCTCGGTGATATCATCGTGATCGACGACGATTCCCCCGGCACCTCCAACATCGCCGTGGCAGCGTCCACCGGGCTGAATCGCTGGATCGTGGCCTGGTCGGACGATCCGTCCACGCTGAATACTGTGGCTGTCGACACCTCAGGAACCGCGTCGGATCCCACTCCCCTTGACGGATTGCAGCAGCCGGATACGCCCCTCGCCCTGGGTTACAACGGCGGCTCGAAACAGGCCATTTTCCTCTGGAGCCGCGATCCTGTCGCAGGTGCGCCTGTCGCGGTCTACCAGACAGCCGCAGGCAACGGTCGGGCTCTAGGGGATATCGTCTCCCTGCCCGATGCCCCCGCCGCAATCAGCAGCGCCGCCGCCAGCGCCAATGCCGCCGCGAACGAGTTCCTCCTCATCTGGGAAGACCCCGCGACCATCCCGCGCCAGCTTCGCGCCCTCCGCGTCGCAGGCGGCTCGGATGACGTGGATGAAGACGGCCTTCCGAATGACTGGGAACTGGAGTATGGCCTCGATCCGGCCAGCGCCGAGGGCGATGACGGCGCAGCGGGTGATCCCGATCGCGATGGACTCACCAACCTCGCCGAATTCACCCTCGGCACCGACCCCACGAATCCGGATTCCGACGGGGACGGCCTCTTCGATGGCCAGGAAGATCGCAATAGCGACGGAAGCGTTGGCGACAGTGAAACCAGCCCATTGAATACAGATTCCGATGGCGATGGCGCCACCGACGATGTGGAGTGGTTCCTCGGCAGTGACGGCGCCGACGAATTGAGTCTTCCGGACTCCGCCATCTATCGCGTGAACTACGGCCCCTGGATTCCCGGACAGACGAGCGAACTGTCCGTCTCGTTCTACATCGCCGAAGCGGGCGACTACGCCCTGACGGTAAACTCTGAAGACGGTGCATCCGACGGATGGACGGTCACTTCCGATGACGATGGCGAGCCTCACCCGCGCACCGCCGGCGCATACACCATCGCCTATGCGATCACACCCGCCGCGGAACTCACCCCCGCCACGGCCTACGCCCCGTTCACGTTCCAATTGACGGGTGGCGAAGTGAATAGTCAGCGAACCAGCGTGCTCGTGGCCGATCTGCTGGAGACCTTGCCGGATACTGAATCGGTCTCGGCGGAATCCCTCGCGGCGACCTACGCCCCCGTGCTGCGACTCCACCGTGATGCCGTCTTCAGCCCCATGCCCGTCGAAGTCTCGCTGGGCACCGCCACGCTGGATCTGGGCAATACCATGACCCTCGTCGCCCAGCCCCGCGACTTCGATCTGGGCCAGTCGACCCACCGCGAAGCCTTCATCGATCTGCCCGGCACGGACACCCAGGCCCTCTTCGACGCCTATCCCGCGCCAGAATCCTTACCCGAACCCCAGGTTTATTACACCGTCACAACCCTGGGCGACACGTCCGCCGAGGAGGGCGCGGATCAGGATCACATTTCCATCCAGTATTACCTGCACTTCTTTGCCGACGTATGGGGGCTCGACCAGCAGGGCGGACACCGCCACGAAGGCGATTGGGAAGTTTTCCAGATTCTGCTCGATAAAGACGGTCTGCCCTACCGCGCCACTACGACGCAACAGTGGCAGCTCGCCACGCTGGACGAGACCGTGCCCGGCGGCGAAGGACGCGACTGGGCCGACGTGGAGCGCATGGACGGCGCGCGCCCGGTGCTCTATGTAGGCCAGGGCGGCAACTCCCTCTATTTCGAGCCCGGCGCCACGCGCTACGAGGCGGGAAGCGAACTTCACGACGGCCTCGGCCATTGGCTGGCCCCCGAAGGACTCGAAGGCACCGACTACGAGCTTCAGCTACCCCTCAACCTCGCGCCGCTGGGCCGTCTCCACGAAGCAGATGCTCCGCGATGGCTCCCCTTTGCGGGTGCCTGGGGCCAGCCCAACTTTCCCATTCCCGCCACCGACGACGCCGACCCGGCCATCAATGACGGCCCCCTGGGCCCCGTTTTCCTCGGTACCACCCTCGCCCCGAACAGCGAAAATGGCGTCGCCCGAATCTGGTCCGACCCCTTCGCTTTTGCCAGGCGCATGCCCGCCCTGCCTCAGGGCCTCACCACCCAGGTGCGGGGAACCGTCCCCGAGCCGTTCTGGGGCAAGACCCTGCTCCTGCTCGATTCCCGTGGCCGTGTTTTCGCCGGTGAAACCATTGTAGGAAATGGCTCCTTCGACATTGCCACACCACTTCAGCCCCTCCTGCTTGCCGTCGTCGAATACGACGAGTTTCTGCGGCCGGTCTTGCTCGCCACGTCTCGCTTTATGGCGGGCGACCGCGAGACGCCCCTCTTCCCCGCCACGCCCGATGTCACGCCCATCGGCGCGCTGGAATTGGCTGAGGGCGTCCTCACCGGCCAGGCCAACTATCCCTTCGTCGATTCGGACGGAGATGGCACACCCAACGCGGACGATCTGGACATGGACAACGACGGTATCGACAACGGAAATGATCTGGATGTCCTGGGCGATGGCTGGGATGACGGATTCCAGGCCCAGGATCCCGATCAGGATGGCATCCCGAGCTATCTCGACGGCGACGATGACGGTGATGGTACGGTCGACGCCGAGGATGCCGATCGCGACGGCAGCGGCACGCCCGATGTCGACGAAGCGGCGGATGTGGATGGTGACGGCTTCGTGGATGCCCTGGATCTGGACATGGACAACGATGGCTTCGACAACGCAACCGAGGCAACAGCCGGAAGCGACTCGCGCCACTACCTGGATACTCCCACGAGCAAGGTCGGCGATCTGGATGAGGACGGCGAAGTTGACGCCGCCGATGGCCAGCAATTGATCAACCTGGGCCTTGGGCGCGGTGCGTATAATCCCCGCGCCGACTACAACCTTAATGGCTACATCGACGCCGTGGATCTCCAATCGCTGATCAACGAAATCCTGGCCGCGACACCTTGACTATAAATGACTACGCGCGGAACTTCCGCGCGTAGTCGGTTGCATGCCGATGCCTCGAAACGGGTTCGTGCCACTCGAACTCGCCTATCGGCGAGATCGTGTGGCACGTTTGGGTTTGTTCTTGCCCGACGTGGATCGAACTGCATGTCTGTGCAAATGCCCGTCCAAATACAAAACGGGCACCCGATCATCCTCGATCAGGCGCCCGCTAAATTTCTCGGGGTTACCGAAGCATCACGGCCCCACTGCCTCGGGCTCGGGCAACTTCTTTACCTCACCCTTCGCCAAAATCTGCTCCGCACGGTCATACAGCACAAACTTCGTGCTGCCTTCGTCCCGCGCGTCATCCTCCACCACGCCCACCATCGAATCGCGCCAACCCTGCATATCCTCCATCTCCCAACGCGCCTGCTGCTTCTCCGTCAAGGTGTGCCGATAAATTTTGCGTGACATTTCGTTGCTCCTAAGCTGGCAGGGCGGGCAATCTCCTGGAGAATGCTACCATCCGCTGCAAAAAAAATATGCACAAGTTCCAGTGAAACTCGGACTACGTGAATTACTGCAATCTCAGCGGACGGCAGGCCGAGCCTGCCCGTGAGACCTCGCAAACGCCCCGCATACGCGAAATTTGTAGTTGCCCCTACCGCAGTCGGATTATAGCAGAGGGGGCATTTTTTTACAATACTATGCCGCAGAAACCAGAAAAGTTCCCTGCCCAGGGAGAGCAATATTGCCCGGCCCCTGCTCGGCACCCCGGATCAGGGCCTGACAGCGCATCCAGCTTTCTCCCTGGCCGAAACCAAATTGCCGGTACAGGGGATATCAAGGTACTATGGGGGCCTTCGCCTGAACCCCTACCCCCCGGAGGCTGGATGACTACCACGCAGAAACAACGGCGGACCCCGCTCCTGGTCGCCCTCGCCATTTCCCTCCTGTGGGGCAATGTGGCCCGTGCCCAGCTCTACCGGCCCGAACGCGCCCGGCGCAGCATCACGACCGATCAGTACGAACTGGTCATCCAGAAGAACAGCCAGATCGACCTGCTTACCACCGGCGGTCAGCCCCTCATCGACAATGCATTCCCCTCCATAACCTTCGAGGGCGGCGAGGAAGTGCCCCTCAAGATTGACTACCGCAGCACCAACCGCTACAGCGTGGACGACCCCATCGGCAAGGGCAACGGCTTTCACTACGCCTCGGCTGATTGCGAGTGGCGTATCGCCACCTACCCGGCGGCGGGCTGCCTGACTTTTGATTTGGCCTACACAAACAACTCAAAAAAGACGGTTACCGTCATCGGACTCTCCCCACTCGGCGTCGGAAACAAGGGGAAAGGCGGGGTACACCTGGGCGGAAATTCGAGCGATGTATTCATCCTTCAGGCCCCCTCGGAGGGCAACCCCTTCGTACAGATCGGACACCAGACTGGAGCGAGTCCGGGCCACATTGCCGCATGGTCGCCCTCCACAGGCCGCGCCCTGGTGGCGGGATTCCTGACCCACCGCCGGAGTCTGGGCCGCCTCAC
>JBIJDL010000136.1:0-13022 GCA_044344195.1 Candidatus Hydrogenedentales bacterium | reverse complement strand
GGTCAAAGCGCCCAAAATGACGCGCTTTGCTTTGATTTGTTTTCGTCTGTTTGTATTTTTAATACGCCCGTTACTGTTGCTCCGGGTGAGCGATTGGAGGCGGAAACGCTCTACCTTTCTATCGGCCAACAGGATCCCCGTGCCGCCCTCGAAGCCTATGCCGAGGCGGCTCAGGCCCTGGAACCCTTCCCCACAAAAGCGAATCTTCATGGATGGCTTCCCTCAACGGTTGAGCAGACTTCCGACTCCCTGCTTCTGGAGAACTTGGCCTTCGCATCGCAGCGGATGTTTCCCATGGGCTGGACCAATCTGAACCTTGGCCGTGCATGGTCAGCCACGCCGGGAGCCGTGGACACCGTCCCCCAGCGCTTTCCCCAGGGGCTCGCGCCCATTGCCACGGCCGCCCATGCGGCAGGGCTGAAAATCTCCGCCCAACTTGAGCAAATACATGCCGACACAAATGAAATAGAAAGGGATTTAAACAAACTAAAATATACAGGTCTGGATGTAATTGAGTTCTTACCATCGACCAGCACAGAATACGCGGCAATTCCATCACCCCACCCCTTAGCCATCCTGCAATTGGTTGAGGCATCAACCATGGACCAGCCAAAGGTAGTCTACGCTCGCGCCATCGCGCCGGGTCAATTCTCCCTGAAAGACTGGGCCTTGGAATCGCGAAGTCACTACATTCCCACCATCGGAAATCCCCTGCTGGCCCCCTGGGCTCGGGAGCTCGCCCAGGACACGAAGCATTTCAGTGACACCCAGTTCATCACGGCCTTCACCCTGGCCGCCATGCAAGGTGGCCCATTGCGCCCGACGACCCCGTGGACCGAAATGAGCCCCCTGCGCCTGCATGTCCTGTCGCGGCTTCTGCCCGCCCCGGCCAACAGTGGACACCCCCTCGACCTCTTCCAGGAGGGGCCGCCCCGGCAGTGGTATCTCCCCATCCACACGAAGGCCGGAGACTGGACCATCGCGGCTCTCTTCAACTGGGACGAGGCTGCGGCGGTGGAACACACCATTCCCCTCACGGATCTGGGGCTGAATAACGACAACCTGTACACGGTCTACGACTTCTGGGCGAGCCAGTACCTCGGCCTGATCGAAAAAGCCTTGCGGGTCGAAGTGCCCCCCGAAGGTGTCCGGCTTCTGGGATTGCGTCGCTTTGAGCGGCGGCCCATGCTCGTGGCCAGCAGCCGACACTATACCCAGGGTGCCTCGGACCACTCATCCCTCGACTGGGTCCACGAGACCCGCACGCTGAGCGGAACCTATACCGCCGTGGCCGGCGAGCCCTGCACCCTGTCTATCCTGGTGCCAGAACCCTACGTGACGAGCCAGGCCACGGCTACGACGGAAATCGTTGGCCAGAACCAGACCGGCACCCTGCTGGAGTTGTCCATTCGCGCAACGGCCGGTGGCGAGGTTCAATGGAAGGTGACGTTTTAGTGGCTGGGTTTGCCCGAACCCCGAAGTCATGGCGCAAAAGGAATCTGGACGAGGACCGGACCGGCAACAATTCACCATCCCCCGCCCCCTCATGCTATACTTGGTCACTTTTTCACCCACCCTGATTGCCAAACCCTGAGAGGAATCGCCATGGAAATCCAACATAACTCCGTCGTGGGCATGCACTACACGCTGAAGAACGACGATGGCGAGGTCATCGACTCCTCCGAAGGTGGTGGTCCGCTGGTCTTCATCCAGGGCCATGGCAACATCATCCACGGCCTGGAAAGCGCCCTGGCGGGGTTGAAGGTGGGCGACTCCAAGGATGTGGTGGTCGAGCCGGTCGACGGCTATGGCGAGTACGACGACGAACTCGTTCAGGAAGTGCCCCGCAGCTCCTTTGAAGGCATTGACACGCTGGAAGTGGGCATGCAGTTCCACGCCGACACCGAGGATGGCATCGTCCCCATCACGGTCATGGAGATTTCCGACGACCTGATCACCGTGGACGGCAACCACGAGCTGGCCGGGGAGCGCCTGCACTTCTCTGTGATCATCGACAGTATCCGCGAAGCCACCGCCGAAGAACTGGCCCACGGCCACATTCACGGCGAAGACGACGACCATTGCCATGACCACGGCTGCGGCTGCGGTCACGAGCACTAAGCGGCACCACGTCATCAAGAGCTAATCAGGGAGCTTGGACCTATGGGTCCGGGCTCCTTGTCTTTTGCCATGGGGCATCGGCCACTGTCCGCCGCGAGGAGAGGGCTTTGCGACCCCGAGAAGTTTTCAGCCCGCGCCTTTCCGGGCGCGATCGGCCCGGGCCGTTTGTTGTTGCTCCAACCACGGGAAACGCCGCACCCCGTCGAAAGGTTTCGGCGGCGTACCGAACATCATGATATAGGCCCGGCGCGGCTGATCCGTCTTGTTCTCCCCGGCATAGTGGAGGGTACGCGCTAGATGAAAGGTGGCGCCTCCCGGTGGCAGAGGGCAGGCGACGGCCTCGGCGGGATTGATGGGGGCGTCCACTTCAAGTCCATGAATTCGCGGGTCATGGTTAATGGAGTGGTGGGGCAGCACTTCCCGGTGGTGGCTTCCCGGGATGAAATGCATGCATCCGTTTTCCAGGGTGGCCTCCTGGAGGGGTATCCACACGCTGAGTGCGTTGTAGGCCAGTTCAGGGTTCCAATAGGCCTCGTCCTGATGCCAGGGTGTGGCGGCCCCCATGCCTGCCGGCTTCATGATGGCATGGTTTCCCTGAGCCTCGGTGCCGGGGCCCAGGAGCTGGGTGGCCAGGGCCAGGGCATTCCGCACGCAGGTCAGCTCGTCAAACTCCGGGGCGTAGCGCGAGGGGTTCAGGATCTGCTGAAGCGCCGCGGGAACGCCCTCATCGTCCGTGCCCGCGAGATCGAAGTGGTCACCCACGTCCCGGCCCGCGCGGGCTTCGAAAAGGCCATCGTAGAGGAGGCGCATCCGAAGCACTTCTTCCATGGAGACAAGGCCATCGATGGTAAGGAAACCATTCTCGAGGAAATCGGCTATTTGACGGTCTTGAAGCGCCAGGGCAGGGTCGATCATAAATGTTTAGTCCTGATGGTGTGGAGTTTCGTGGGTAAAGCTATGGTAGGACAGAAGATGCCTGCGGCGCAATCCCTGAGAAAAAATCTTTGCCCGGAGGGCATTTTAGAAATGGAGCGCCGTGCCGTAAGGCGCTGGGCATCAGTCGCCGTTCACGCGCTTTTGTCGATTGATGGTCGGAAAATAAAAAGTGTTGACGAAACACGCAACTCATGCTAGCTTAGCCATAAGGTAGATTAAGTCTGGATGTGAAAGTGCGAAGGCTTCGGAGCATAGTCTAAGGCAGTGCGTGCTCCGCCGTCGCAGGTCGAACTTGAGTATTTAGACTGAAGTGTCGGTGTTTTATTGCAGTGAAACGACTGAAATCGCAATCCTAACACGGAGAGAAGAACATGCGAAAGAAAGGCTTTACACTTATTGAATTGTTGGTGGTTATTGCCATCATCGGAATCCTGGCGGCGATTCTGCTGCCCGCACTTGCACGCGCCCGGGAAGCCGCGCGTCGCGCAAGCTGCCAGAACAACCTGAAGCAGTGGGGTCTCGTCTACAAGATGTACGCCAACGAGGCCAAGGGCGAAAAATTCCCCCGCATGGCGACGGGTTCTGAACGACTCATTCCCAACCCCGGTCCCAATAAAATGCTGTCTTCCCCTCAAGGCTTGGAAGTCTACCCCGAGTATATTTCGGACCTCTTGATTTATTTCTGCCCCTCTGGCACCGACAGTGATCAAAATCCAGACAATCACTTGAAGATCCCCGGCGGCACGTGGACCAGCGGCAGCAAGGTTACCGGGAATCCCTATGATCCAAACCGCGGGGACTTCCTGAACGCCAGCCTTTTCGACGACCGCAATTACGTATATGTGGCGTGGCTCATGGACAATACCCAGGTTCTTGATACGGCGCGAGTGAAATGGTCGCTTCAGCGAACCCTTCTGGGCACCTTTGAGGCCGCCGACATTCCGATTATGAAGGCTTTTGCCGACAGTGACATGTCCCTTAGCGCTACCGATCTGACATCGGCCCAGGCTTACTTCGACAGCGAAGCGGCCAACTATGCCGCGCTCGGTGTCGCCAAGACGATCGCCCAAGGTAATAATGGCGGCTCGAACATCCTTCGCCTGCGTGAAGGCGTTGAGCGCTTCATGATTACTGATATCAACAACTCGGGTGCAAGCGCCCGTGCGCAGAGCAACGTTGGCGTGATGTGGGACCGCATCGGTGCCGTTCCGAACAGCCGTTCCAAGAACGGTTTCGCGCACATCCCCGGCGGCGTAAACGTGCTGTACATGGATGGGCATGTCGAATTCGTGAAGTATCCGGCGGAAATAGGTAAGATTGGCGACAAGCTGACCGCCATCGTCGGTCGCGCTACCTGATTTGTTGTGTGATTCACGATTATACGGCTGAAGTTACTCCGGTGTGAGCCCGAACAGATTGGGCGCACACCGGATTCTTTTTTATTGAAAGAGAACGGATTGTGACGTACGTTGTGCGTACGGTGAGGAGTCTTGCATGTATCGATATGCTGTTATACTGTTTGCTTGTGCCGTGTTGGGGGGATGCACCCCCGGGGAAGTGAAGAGTGATCCCATTTTGACCCAGCCTCTAATGGACATATATAGTGCCGCCGCCGCAGGCGACTTCGAAGCGACGAGCCAGTTCATCGTCGCGGGCGAGTGGGACTACAATACCCCGAACGCGGAGGGCTTGATGCCGCTACATTGCGCCGTCCAGGGAGGCAATGCCGATATCGTAACCGTGATGGTTCAAAATGGTGCGGATGTCATAAATCCAGACATGGAGGGTCGCACTCCCTTGCAGTATGCCCAGGAATTGGGGAAGGACGATATCGTTGCCGTGTTGCAGCAATTAGGAGCCACACGCTGAGTGTCCGGTGATCGGGACCGTCCTTGGCTGGTGAAAGCGAAGGACGGGCCCGAATGACGCTAAATAGGGTATCCGATTTACAATTGTGATGGCGTACCTATCAGACACGACGCAGACGGTGGGCGGTGCCTTCAAGCGGAAGAGCTGCCAAGAAAACACAGGCCTTCAACCGACCAAAGCCCCACCCAGATCCCCTAAAGGCCCTGTGGGTGCCACCCTCAAAGGGAGGAGCGAAGCGGGGGAACTTTGTGGGTGAGGGGACTTTAACCAGACACAGTTCACTCAATAGCCGAACACAACTTCCTACAGCCTGAAGACTACAGCCCGGCGTTTTCTTTCTCGAACCCCCGCAAAAAGCGGTCACGACTTGTGGGTTATGAGACTTTATGCGGGCGGAGTCCAGCTCAAGGCCAGTGAAAACCAGTAAACTTCACGCTTTCAATCGTGGTGTTTCCGAATCCACCGCACCCACAAGCTTCCCCCGCTGCGCTCCTCTGCTTGAAGGTGGCACCCGGATTGTGACTCTTTTCGTCAGGGTACTTTGGGGTTGGTTACGTTCGTTCCATTCGGAGCGGTCCCAAGTCAGAGTCCTACGGTGGGACGTGCCGGAAGGTATTTCCATGGTCATGGCGCTTTGCCTTATAATTCCGAGAGTTCATCTTGGTAAACAAAGTCGGAGCATAGCGCATTGGACAAGCAGGCAGAATCCCCGGTCATGGAATCAGCAGGACAAGAAGACGAAAGCTCCGGCAACACCGCGCTGGACAAGCGCCTGGCGGCGGGTGTGCTGAAAGGCGATGCGGGTACGGAAACGGCCCAGGTGTGGATCAGTGCCTTTCTCATTGCCGCCCTCGGCTTTATCGTATATTTGGGCAGTTTCAGCATCCCGTTCCAGGGCGAAGACTTGAAGCTGTTTCACGAGTCCAAGGCGCTGCACCGGGTCGTAACTTCCACGGGCGCGCTGGAGCAACTCCCCACGTCGCCTCTTTCGGTAGTGGGGCTCTCCCTGAGTTATGCCGTGACCGGCGGCAACGTGGATGGTCTCCACGGCTTCAGCATTCTCCTTCACCTGTGCTGCGCCATCCTGGTGTTTCTTCTCGCGCGCCGCCTGCTGCCCGCGGGGACCCCGGAGGCGGTGGCGATGCTTGCGGGCATGTTTTTCGTCGCGCACCCGCTGCTCACGGGAACCGTGAACTACCTGATCGCCTTTCCAGTGCTCCAGTCCACCTTCTTCGGACTGCTCGCACTGAATCTCCTGCTACGCGGGGCCGCCCAGGCCAATTTCTGCCTGGGAAGTCTCGCGGGTTCGGTGATCGCATTTGTGCTTGCCTTTGGCAGTGATACGGGAGCGTTGCTCCTGCCCGTTGTCGGAATAGCGCTGCTGCAATTGCGTCCCGCAGGCGACGGGAGCGTTTCTTACCATCGAGCGGCGACGCCCGCGCTGGTGCTGACGACCGTATCGCTGTGGGTGGCTGGCCAGGCCGCCGGGTTGTTCGATCCCGCCGTGATCGGCCACGGGATTGGGGCGCGCCTCGGGGCGCTCCTGGATTTGAGCGGGAATCTGCTTCTCTCCACGCTGTGGCCCCTGCGCACCTCGATTCTGCCGCTCGCTCCCGGGCTTGTTGCCGGACTCGCGGCGTTGCTGCTGCTGATGGCCGCGCTGGGTTTCGGCCTGTTGCGCAGGCAGATGTCGCTGGTCCATGCCATTGCGCTGGTCGTTCTGGGGCTCTTCAGCGTGGCCTGCTACGCGCCGACCGATTCCATCGAGACGACCCGCTATCTCTACCTGCCCTTTGCGGGGTTGGCCATACTACTGCCCTGGGCGCTGGTCCGCTTCCACGTGCCGTCCGCGTTTCGCATTGCGAGCGGCGTGGCGGCGCTGTTAATTCTGGCGCTGGGTTTTATGTCCTTCCAGCGCACCGAAGCGTGGAAGCAGCCCGAGGTCCTCTGGGCGGCGGAGTTGGAGCGCCATCCGGAATCCGTGGAGCCCTTGCGAGCGCTGGGTCGATTCCAGAGCGCGGTGGCCCAACTGGCCCCTCTGGATAATGTGCAGGTTCGGGAGAAGCTTCTTACGACCGCATCCGACGCGTGGAAGACCGTTCTCGATCGGGTGCCCGGCGACCCGGAAGCGGAAAAGAATCTGGGCATCATGGCGGTGAACCTCGGCAAGTTTGACGAGGCGCGCCCCCTGCTGGAGACGGCCAGCGCGCACCTGCCCGAGGATCAGGAGTTGGCGCTCTATCTGGGATACACCCTGGAACAAGCGGGCCAGAGCTCGGGTGATCGAAATCTCCTGATCGGGGCGCTGCGGGCCTTCCGCAGGGCCGCGCGCCTGGGCGTGCTGCCCGTGGAAGCGCAAGCGCGCTATGGCCTGCTGACCGCCAGCTTTGGCGAATTTGAAACTGGACTGCCCCTGGTCAAAGCGGCGGTGGGCGACGACAAGGAATCTCCGCTGAAGGCACCCCTCGATCAGTTTACGGCGATGGCGGAGCAGATGCAGACCCTGAGGCAGCGTGTGGATTCGGCCATGAGCCAGAACCCGGCGGGCGTCGAGGGGCTTATGGCCCGGGTCGATCTGCTGCTGGCCGAGGGCCGCCTGATGTCCGCCTTCTACCTCCTGCAGGTGGTGATGGAGCAGGCCCCCGCCAGCGATGCCGCCTGGGCCACTCTGGGCATGGTGAGTGCGCGCATCAACGGAAGCGAGCACTTCCTGGCGGATTGGGGTGCGGGCCGCGCGGGCAATCTGGCGGCCTGGGAACAGTTGACGGGGCGTTGCGCCGTGACCGGTGCCTGGGACGCGGCCGAGCTTTACCTGCGCCATGGACTTTCGGGGTCGCCGGGCACCATGCCGGAGTTGAAACTTGCGGAGATCGCGCTGCAGGTGAAGCAGCCCCAGCGCGCGGTGACCTACCTGGACGCGGCGCAGAAGGCCTACCCGGACAGCCCCCTGCCGTGGCTCCAGATGGCGGACATGAACATTGCGGCGGAAGACTTCGCCCGGGCCCGCGGCCAACTGGACGAGGCGGAGAAGCGCGGTGCCGCGCCCGAAGAGATCAAGGCGCGCCGGGACAAGCTGGGCGCAGGCCAGAGCAGTGTGCCCGCGGGTATCCAGCGAACCGTGATCCAGTAGCATCATCGAATTCTTGACCACAAGAGAAAATGCCGGGTATCCCGATTGGGTTACCCGGCATTGTGTTTTTGGCGTGGTTTGAGGACGTCAGATACCGCTGCCGCCGATGTGGATGCCGCATTCCTTGTTGTTGGCATCGTCGGGCAGGGCGTTAAACCAGCGCCAGCGGCCCGCACGTTTGTCCTCGTGGGGCAGCGTGGGCGTGGAGCAGATCATGCAGCCGATGCTGGTGTAGCCTTGGTCATAGAGGGCGTTCTTCGGCACCTTGTTCTCTTCCAGGTACGCGTCGATGCGCGCCTGATCCCAGTCGGCCAGGGGCGCTATTTTCAGAAGAGGCCTACCCGCGCGATCCACGTACTGGGCCTTGGGCGTCTTGCCCCGGAACTCGGAATGGTCCCGGCGCAAGCCCGTAAACCACACGTCCACGCTGTCCAGCGCGCGCTGGTTTGGCTCGGTCTTGCGGATGGTGCAGCAATACTCCTGCTTCGCCTTGCTGTCGAAAAAGAGATACTCGCCGTGCTGGTTTACCATTTTCTTCAGGCGCGCGGGGTCCGGCGTGAAGCGCTCGATTTTCCCGTAGCGCGCTTCCATGGCGTCCATGTGCGCGTAGGTCTCCGGGTGCAGCCGCAACGTGTCCACCGTGAGCACGCGCATGCCGGGCGCCACTTTGGACATGAGGTCGATCATCACGCAGCCCGTATCCTGAAAGCTGGTGATGATGGCGGCCCGATCCCCGTGGGTCTCCAGGGCCCAGGCGAGGATCTCCTCCGCCTCCATCGCGTTCAGGCGATCCAGCAGCAATTCTTCTGTTTCCGCAACGGCCATGGGATTGACCTCCAGCTTCTCTTCTAATTCATCAGGTGCGATCATGCGTTGTGCCGTTTCGACACATTTGGATGTCTGCTAACGTGCCTCTTGGCCCCGGAGGGGCCGCGGAACTTAGCCCAGGGTGGAGTGAGGTACGAATGGAACCCTGGGATCATTGTTTGATAGATAACAGCCGCGAAGGGGGCGACGGAAAACCGGAGTTTGGATTCCCAGGTCTTTTCCGTCACCCGCTTCGCGGGTTAAATTAAAATAGCAACCGGCGTCTACCCAGGGTTTCGCTCGTGCCTCGCTTCACCCTGGGCTAAGTTCCTCAGCCCCTCCGGGGCAAAGAGGCATTCGCGCAATAGAGTCAATTACTGTCGTGGGAAAAATCATATTACTCCAGCTCTATACTAGACAAGAAATACGACAGTACCAATACAAATATTGTCCGTGAGCTTCTACGTTCTTCAGACCTGCGCGGCCAGTTCGGCATCGAGCAGTTCCTGCAATTTCACCACACCGACCTTCTTGGACCAATCGCCGAAACGTTCGCCCTCGGCGCGGTGCGTCTTCCACAGGTTCAAGATGCCGCAGAGAATACCCGCGAGATCTTCCTCTTTTACCGTGGCGATGAATTGTTCGTTCAGGCGGGTGCCGTTGTAGCAGCCACCCGTAAGGAGCGTGTAGCGGCCTACGCCCTTGCCGACCAGACCGATTTCCGAGCTGGACGAGCGGGCGCAACCGTTGGGGCAGCCCGTCATGCGGATGATTACATTCGCGTCGCCGTGGCCGCCCGCTTCGATGGCGTCCATCAGCGAGGGCAGGTAGCGCTCCGCTTCCGACTGGGCCAGGCCGCAGAGGGGCAGGGCCGGGCAGGCCATTTCCAGGCGGCGGATGGTGGATATGCCCTTGTCCGTCGGGAGCTTATACTGATCCAGCATGGCCTGCACCGCGTCCACGTCCTCATCCTTGATGTTGGCGAGAACGAGGTTGTGGTGGGCCGTCACGCGGACGCCGGTCTTGAAGCGATCCACCACGGCGCGGAGGCCGGTCTTGAACTGGTGGCTGCCTTCGAAATCCTTCACTCGGCCGTTTTCCACCCACACGCCCACATAGTTCAGGCCGGGCTGGATCTGCTTGTGCCAGCCGAGGTAATCGGGCTGATCCGTGGGCTTCACGTTGCGCGGTGCGCCGTAGACCTTGCCGCCGTACTCATCCACCTTCGCCTTGAAGACGTCGAGGCCCAGGCGGTCGATGGTGTACTTCAGGCGCGCCAGCTTGCGGTCCGTACGATCACCGTAGTCGCGCTGCACCTTCACAATCGCGAGGGTGATAGGCAGCACGTCTTCTTCCGGAACGAAGGCCAGGTGCGACGCCGCGCGGGCGTAGGTGTCCTTGCGCCCGTGGGAGAAGCCGAGGCCGCCACCGGCGATGATTTCATAGCCGATGATCTTGCCCTGCTCCGTGACGGCGATGATGCCCACGTCCTGGGTGTATACGTCCGAGCTGTTGTCGAAATCCGTACCTACGCCAATCTTGAACTTGCGGGGGAGATACTGGGTGCCGTAAAGCGGGTCCACAGTCTCTTCGCGCAGGTCCTCGCCGAAGGACACGGTGCCGTCTTCGTGGACCGTCGCCTTTTCGTCGTTCAACCACAGGTCATAATAGGCCTTGGTGGTCGGCAGCGTCGCCGTGGCGATGTCGTGGGCCATCTTCACCAGGTCCGCGCCGCAATCCTTGTAGCGCAGGTCGATATCGGCCACGGGATTCGCCATCGTATTGCGCACGATGTCGCCGCAACCGCCAATGGACGTGATCTTCGCCAGCTTGTTCAAATCGGAAATGAGGGGACGAAAGTTCTGCTTGATCACACCGTGGAACTGGAAATCCTGGCGCGAGGTTACGCGGAAGTCGTCCTGGCCGTACTTCGCCGCCATGTCCAGGCAAAGGAGGAACTGTTCCGCCGTCAAGTCGCCGCCGGGGAACTTGGTCCGGAGCATCATGGAATACTCTTTGTCCAAACCCGCTTTAGAGCGCGCCTTGCGCGTGTCCCGATTGTCCTGCTGGTACGAGCCGTGGAATTTGAGGATCTGGACACTCTCATCGGAGAAGTGATCCGTCGGCTGGGCCAGTTCATCGCCCACGGGGCCATACAGGCCGCCCGAGCGATTCTTGAAGGTTTCCACGCCCGAAAGCTGTTCCAGGTTGCCGTTGCTCTCAATCCAATTTGCCATGATGCTCGTAAATCCTTGTGGCCGGGACCGTGCCCGGTGCTGTTGCCAATCTAATGATTCCGGGGCATGCGCACGTACGTCGTGAAGCGCCCGACCGCGTGGATGGAGTACACCCGTAGCGAGATGGCATGGACTAATTATTACATACTTTATCAACTAAGTCAAGTATGGGATGGTTTGGTATGTAAGGTTATTATACAGAAAGACTTGTGGCGATGGCGAATTTGAGGGCTGGGAGGGTAAGAACGGCAAATTCTCGCGAATGGGCGCAAATTTTACTCTCGAATAGGGGAACTTCTCTATCCTTACGGCAGTACTTCCCAGCGACCACGTTTGCTGGATCCGACTCGCTGGATAATATTGAGATTCTTTAGTTCTTTGACCTGCCGTTCGATTGTACGTGTAGTTTTACCAAGTGCTTGGGCGATGCTGGGCAGGGTGATTTCTGGGTTTTCTAGCATAAGTCTAAGGATCTCTCCCGACATTTCTCCCGACATTTCTCCCGACATTTTACCCGACATTTTACCCGACATTTTACCCGACATTTCTCCCGACATTTTTACCAGCGTAAACTCCACCCAGAAGCCCTCCGTCTCTTCCCGCAGAATTGGCGCGGGCAACCCGGCTTCCACGCAAGCGCGGCGCATTTTCTCGATGCCCAAGCCCCATGCCTCAATCAATCCAGCCCGGAAGAAGGCATTGGCGAGGTCTGGATTGAATGGAACCGAGGCGTGCTTGACCATAAGCCGCTCCACGTTCCAGTCAGAAGGCAACTGTCCGGGATTCCAGATCAGGAGCTTCTCGGGGTACACGCTGATTTGGACCGGAGCGGCGCGCGCATAGTCCTTATGAACCAGTGCATTCAAGATGGCCTCACGCAAGGCAGTCTCCGGCACCGGCCAGGACTCGACCCGTTGCACGCCTTCATAGGATATCCACGCCTTGAGATATTTTGCCCCGAGCGTTTCTATGACCTGACTGGCCTGCGCAAAGAGATTCCCGTGCACTTCATCCTGATAGCGTAGATCAGCATCATTTTCAAAATAGCCGAGTTTCACGTAGGCCCCCGTTACGAATCTCTCCGGATCGGGATGAAACAACAGGACGGCAGCCCGCTTGAGGTATTCCCCCTCCGTCAAGTGCAGCTTCTCCAGCAGGGCAGGATAAGGTTCCTTCAGGATTTCGGGCGTGAGTCGGCGGCTTCTCAATGCCTGCCGCCGAAAATCCTCCAGCGCATTGTCGCTCAACTCGCTGATGGAGACATGCGGCACGGGAACGCCATCCCAGTGACTTCCGTGCTTCCGCAATAGAAAACGATCCAGCGCTGAACCCTTGAGCACCTGATTGGTGCTACCGCTCCGGTAGTAATATTCTCCCCGATAGCTGATGGGATTGGGGTGGGACTCCACCGCAATCTCCAAAAATTCCACACCAGACTCTTCGCGTAGATTCACATCCACCATAATCCCCAAGAGGTCGCGCACCTTGTTGGGCAGTTCTACAAGCAGGCTTTGAGCATCTTTGAGCCCGATAACATTGCCCTTGTCATTACGCCCCAACGCAAGCACACCGCCGCTGGCATTGGCGAATCCACAAATCCACTTGAGGTACTCGTCCCGCCAGGCAGATTTCCATTCGATGTGTTGGTTTTCTTTCATTTCGGGAAAAGATCGGTTGCTGGCAACCTGTCTGCACAAGTGATGTAACCCACGGACGCGTGATTCATGATACTTCTACTTTCGCGCGGTCAATTTTGCTCGAAGCCAAGGTTTCTCTCCTGATGCCATGGTTGCACACATGGTTTATGGTCGCAAAAGAAACGGTGAAGAACCTGATTCTGTGAAAGAATACGCTGCAACCTAAGGCGTTGCAAGAAGTCATGGATTGGTTTTTGCCTTGGTAACTGCCCCGCTATCGCAAAC
>JBIJDL010000363.1:0-6653 GCA_044344195.1 Candidatus Hydrogenedentales bacterium | reverse complement strand
CTGGCCCGTGGCCGCGAAGACCTTTTCCTGCCCCAGCAGCCCGGCGAGCGCCGCCGTGCCCAGACCCGTGGCGCATTGGCCAAGGAAAGCCCGGCGCGTGGAAAGCAGCTTATGTTCGTTCACGGGGTTCAAGGCTTTACTCCTTCGTGAGCGCTTCGTCAGTGTTCAATATTGAGAGGCAGAGCGCGGCGTAGGCGGCGTGTTCGGTGGGGTCGATTTTCGCCGACGGCACCGATTCGCCCACCGCAAGGTAGGCCCCAGCCAAGTCTGGATCCTCGTTAAATTCTCTTCGCAGTCGTTCGACGCTTTGTTCCAGCAGCACGATCTCTTCCTCGCTCGCTGACCGCGCGAGGCTGAAGCGAAATGCCGCATCAATGCGATTCCGAACCGTCGCGCCGGGCATCAGGAGCAATCGTTGCGCCATCGCACGCGCGGCTTCCACATAGGTTGGATCGTTCAGCGTAGCCAGGGCGTGCAGCGGCGTGTTCGTGCGGGGCGACTTCACCGAGCAAGTCTGGCGTGTGGACGAATCAAAAAACATCGGTGGCGCCACGATCCGCCGCCAGTAGGTGTAGAGGCTGCGGCGGTAGAGAGCCTCACCGGTGTCGGGTTCGTATTTCAGGTTGCCAAAGGAAAATTCCTGCCAGAGTCCCTCCGGCTGATAGGGCTTTACCGGAGGCCCGCCCACCTTGGCTACGAGCAGTCCGCTGGAGGCCAATGCCTGATCCCGAATCATCCACGAAGGCATGCGGAATCGCGGCCCGCGTGAGAGGTAGCGATTCTCGGGATCAATCGCGAGTCGGTGTTCGTCCACATCGGAAGATTGACGGTACGTAGCGCTCGTGACCAACAGCCGGATAAGCGCCTTTACATCCCATCCACTCTCGACAAAGTTCACCGCCAGCCAGTCCAACAACTCCGTGTGCGACGGCTTCTCGCCCTGCGAACCGAGATTCTCCGCCGTCTTCACCAGCCCTCGTCCGAAGAATTCCGCCCAGAAGCGGTTCACCGTCACGCGCGCCATCAGCGGATGCTGCGGATCGGTCAACCAGCGTGCCAGGCCCAGGCGGTTCCGCGGTGCCTCGGCCGGCATGTCGAAGAGGAACTCTGGCACGGCGGCGGAAACTTCCTCGCCGGGCTGATTGTAGAGCCCCGTGCGAAGCACATAAGTCTTGCGCGTCTCCGCCATGTCTTCCATGATCATGACTTTGTCGGTCTGCGCATCGATTCTCTTGAGCTCTTCTTTCGACCCTTTCAGTTGATCGCTTTGAACGCGGTAGGGCTCGTCCGATTGCAGGTAAGCCTCCGCGATCTTTTTCGACGTTTCCGCATCGCGGCTGTCGCGCGGTGCGGACAGCAGCTTCGCAAGTTCGTCCTGGGGTTGTGCATTCGCAATGCGTGCAAGCGTCGCGGACTCCCATTCCGATTGGAGGGGATCCAGTTCGCTCTTTCGCGCGGCCAATTTCGTTTCCAGCCCGCCGATTTTCTTCTGAAGAATCGCAATGCGCGCCTCCGCCTCGGGCTTTTTAAAGGCCAGGTTCGGTGGCCGCTTCGGGTCGCCCCCCGCACCGTCCACATCCGTCTGGTTGAAGAAAGCAAAGAGCTGGTAGTAGTCCTTGTTCGTGAGCGGGTCATACTTGTGATCGTGGCAGCGGCAGCAGTTGAAGGTCAGCCCCATCCACACCGTCCCCACGGTCTCAAGCTGATCGAAGATGTATTCGACCCTGTTTTCTTCCGCGATGCGGCCGCCTTCGCCATTGATCATATGGTTTCGGTTAAAGCCCGTGGCGAGCCGCTGCTTCCGGGTTGCCTCAGGCAGCAAATCGCCCGCCAGTTGTTCGATGGTGAACTGGTCGTAGGGCATATTGCTGTTGAAGGCGTTGATCACCCAGTCGCGCCAGGGATGCATGGTCCGCTCATTATCCCCCTGGTAGCCGTTCGTGTCGGCGTAGCGCGCCGCATCCAGCCAGGGCCACGCCATGCGCTCGCCAAAGTGGGGCGAAGCGAGCAGGCGATCAACAAGGCGCTCGTAGGCATCGAGCGAAGTATCCGCAAGAAATCGGGCCGTTTCTTCGGGCGTGGGAGGGAGGCCAGTAAGGTCCAGCGACACACGGCGAATCAGCGTGGCCCGCGATGCCTCGGGGGAAGGCTCAAGTCCATTCTCCTCCAGCTTTGACGCGATGAAGTAATCCATTGGATTGCGCGGCCAGACATTGAACTTCGACACGGGGAGCGCGGATTTAACGGGGGGAACAAAGGCCCAATGCTCCGACCACTCCGCACCCTCCATGATCCATCGACGCAAGAGCGCCCGTTGTGCATCGCTGAAATCCTTCTTCGCCTCGGGGGGCGGCATTTGCACATCCGGGTCCGTGGATTCGATGCGGCGGATCAGCGCGCTCTCGTCTGGCTTTCCTGGAAGCACCACGGCTATGCCGTCGATAGTGGCGAGGGCCCCTTCTTTTGTGTCCAGGCGAAGGTCGGCCTTGCGCGTTGCGGCATCGGGCCCGTGGCAGTGAAAGCAGTTGTCACTGAGAATGGGCCGGATGTCGCGGTCGAAGTTGACCGGAGATTCAGCCGGGGAAGGCAGGCAAAACAACAGCGACGTCAGCCACGAGGCGACAGCGACGAATGTAAAAGGTCCAGCGGGCATTTTACGTCTACTCTGAACAATGGGTGAAGGCCTGGATGGTCGGGTTTCAACGTAGTATACCGATCTAACGGAGGCTTTGCCCGCAACCAGCCCGCGGGGCCGTTTTTTTGCATTGAAGACGCTCTTCGCGGCGCTGTCCTGGCATGGGGAGAGGCCCGATGATGGCATGGATTATTTTGCGGTTGCCCGCCGCTTCCCCGTGGAGTATGATGGCGACAGTTTGCGCTGGGTGATGGGATCTAGGAACCCTCTTTTCACCGGATGCTGCGGTCAGCCTAACCTGCGGGTTGTCGGCCCGATTCCGGTTGCGGTAACCCCGCGCCCCACAAAAATCCTACCGTATGGTCTGAAATTTCAGGTCAGTGGTACCGATTGGTAGGTCCAGAATGATGCGCTTCCCCAAGTGCACCATTCGGTTTCCCCCTAAGTGAATATGGGTCAGTTGCTAACCGATTAGTAACTCAAATGCCAAATTTCTGGCATGGAAGTGGCTTGCTAGACGGAGTTATTCTACCCCTAACCCTCAACAAGAACACGGTGCAATGGAGAAATTATGAGCGGGAATGCGGTACGGCTTGAAGCCATTTCGGAAATTATCAACATGCAGCCCGTCGGGAACACCGTTCCCTTCGCGGAAGTGCCCACCAGCCAGATCTTCGGTGAGAATATCTTCAGCCTGGCGGTCATGCAGAAGCGTCTTCCGAAAGACGTCTACAAGTCCCTGAAAAAGACGATTGAAAAGGGAACGAAGCTCGATCCCACCACGGCCAATGCCGTGGCGTCGGAAATGAAGTCCTGGGCGCTGGAAAAAGGCGCAACCCACTACGCCCACGTATTCTATCCTCTTACCGGCCTGACGGCGGAGAAGCACGACTCCTTCTACACGCCCGACGGCAAGGGCGGAACCCTCGTCGAATTCGAAGGTTCCACCCTCATCCAGGGCGAGCCCGACGGCTCGTCTTTCCCCAGCGGCGGCATCCGCCAGACCTTCGAAGCCCGCGGCTACACGATTTGGGACGTGACCAGCCCGGCCTATATTCTTGAGAATCCGAACGGCACCACCCTGTGCATCCCCACGGCCTTCGTGTCGTGGACGGGTGAAGCCCTGGACAAGAAGACCCCCGTCCTCCGTTCCATGCAGGCCCTGAACAAGCAGGCCCAGCGCGTCCTGAAGTTCTTCGGTACCGCCGGTGCTTTCGTGTCCTCCACGGCCGGCGCGGAACAGGAATATTTCCTGATCGACCGGAATTTCTTCTACGCCCGCCCCGACCTGCTCAACGCCGGCCGCACCCTTTTCGGCGCCGCGCCGCCCAAGGGCCAGGAGTTCGATGACCACTACTTCGGCGCCATCCCGGAGCGCGTGCTCGCGTGCATGTTCGACATGGAGCGCGAGTGCTTCAAGCTCGGTATTCCGGTGAAGACCCGCCACAACGAAGTGGCCCCCGGACAGTACGAAATCGCCCCGGTCTACGAATTCGGCAACGTCGCCACCGACCACCAGCAGCTTGTTATGGTTACGCTGAAAAAGACCGCGGAGAAGTTTGGCATGATCTGCCTGCTCCACGAGAAGCCCTTCAAGGGCGTGAACGGCTCCGGCAAGCACTTGAATTTCTCGATGGGCTCTGCCGACGCCGGCAACCTCTTCGATCCCGGTGACACGCCGGCCGAGAACGCACAGTTCCTCGTGTTCTGCGCCGCCATGATCCGCGCCGTTTACAAGTGGTCGCCGTTGCTTCGCGCCGTGGTGGCCAGCGCCTCGAACGATCACCGTCTCGGTGCGAACGAAGCGCCCCCCGCGATCCTTTCCGTGTTCCTGGGCGACGAGCTCACCGAAGTGATCGAGTCCATCGCCACGGGCAAGCCGATGAAATCCCGCGAGAAGGTGATGCACGTGGGCGCCGACGTGCTGCCGGAAATTCCCCGGCACTCCGGCGACCGCAACCGCACCAGCCCCATGGCCTTCACCGGCAACCGCTTCGAGTTCCGCGCCGTAGGCTCCGGCCAGTCCATCGCCGGCCCCCTGGTCGCGCTGAACACGATCATGTCCGAGGCCCTCGACTACTGCGCCACGAAGCTCGAAGCCGCCGATACCAGCAGCCCGAAGAAGCTCGGTGCCGCAGTCGAAGATCTCGTGAAAGAGATCTACCTCGAATGCCAGACCATCGTCTTCAACGGTGACGGTTACTCCGAAGCCTGGCACCAGGAAGCGGCCAAGCGCGGCCTGCCCAACCTGAAGACCACGCCCGACGCGCTGCCCGCGCTGAAGGACCCGGCGGTGTACGCCCTCTTTGAGAAATACGAAGTGCTGACGCCCCGCGAAACGGAAAGCCGCTACGAGGTCTATGCTGAGCAGTACATCAAGAGCATCAATGTCGAATCCAACTTGATGCTTGAGATCGCCCAGACCATGATCTTCCCGGCGGCCATCCGCTACCAGGGTGAACTGGCCACGAGCCTGGCCAACCTGAAGGCCGTGGGCATCGAAACCGACGCCGACACCCTCAAGTACATCACCGGGCTGATTGCCGATCTCCAGAGCGCCCTCAAGGCTCTGGCCACGGCCAAGGCCGGTGAGCCTCACGATCCCGAGGCGGGCTGCAACTACTGCCGCGACATCATCATCCCCGCGATGGTTGCCCTGCGCGGCGTGGTGGACGAACTGGAGACCATCGTGGCCGATGATCACTGGCCCCTGCCGACCTACCAGGAAATGCTCTTCGTCCGCTGATCGCGCGAAGATTAGTCTTAAGTTGATGAGAGCCCGCGGCCCCGGTCGCGGGCTCTTAGCATTTTCATGCAAGTTCTCGCAGCTAACACAGAATTCACGCGACAGACATGCGTCGAGAACCCAGCCACATTATCCTCCCTTCGGACTACCGCCCTCAGGCGGCTCAAGATCCATCTCGGAAACACGAACCGGAACGGAGGCCTCATGAAAACCAGGACACGCGGATTCACCCTCATCGAATTGCTTGTTGTCATCGCCATCATTGGCATTCTCGCAGCGATTATGCTGCCCGCCCTTGCACGAGCCCGGGAAGCCGCCCGACGTGCCAGTTGCCAGAATAACCTCAAACAATTCGGCATCATCTTCAAGATGTACGCCAACGAAGCCAGCGGCGGAAAATTTCCTCCCACCCAAGGCCTCGCCCTCTACTACACAGAAGACGACCCCATCGTCGGAGCCGTAACCGGTCCCATCGCCGGATGCAACATGCAGGACGATCCTGAGATTTCGCCCAACGTCAAAATGATCTATCCGGAATACGTAACCGACTGGAGCATCTATCAGTGCCCCTCAGATGTCGACTACGGCCAGGGAACCATTGATCACCTTTCGATCATCAACACCGTCAACGATATTGACGGAACGCCCTGCCCCTTTCCTGGGCTCGCCGACAATCCCGGCGACAGCTACGTTTATCAGGGCTGGCTCGTCGATCTGGCCGATGGCGACGACCCCACGACCCCCGTTCCCATCGGTGCCAACCTCGTAAACGTGCCGGTCCAACTGATCTCTTCGCTCACCGTCCTCGGGGCCACCGGTTCAATCGGGACCACCGACCTCACCGGTGCCGCGGCCACCAACGCCCGCGCCGCGCTTGATCGCGATATTACAGTCTCCGCGCCCTTCGGTAACGCGGGCGGCAGCAACATCCTGCGCCTGCGCGAGGGTGTCGAACGCTTCCTCATCACCGATATCAACAATCCCGGCGCTTCCTCCCGGGCTCAATCCGAAATCGTCGTGATGAACGACGTCATCAGCGCCGGCGTCAATGCCGGTGGTGCCTCCTTCAACCACGTCCCAGGCGGCACCAACGTGTTGTACATGGATGGCCACGTAACCTTCATGAAATACGATCCCCAGGGCAAATTCCCGGCCAATCAGCCCAATGCCCAGCTCACCCATTTCTTCGTGAGCTGACCGGGGCACCACCTCCTTCGCACTCGGCCCGCTCAAACCGGGGGGCGAGCACCGCTCGCCCCCCGCGCCGTTTTT
>JBIJDL010000049.1:0-21546 GCA_044344195.1 Candidatus Hydrogenedentales bacterium | reverse complement strand
TGGTCCGCACCCTCTCCCGCACCGTCGATGAACTGGAACTGAGCGTGCGCGCCGCAAATTGCCTCAAGGCCGCGAGCATACG
Organism: Candidatus Hydrogenedentales bacterium; assembly: GCA_044344195.1. Lineage (GTDB taxonomy): Bacteria > Hydrogenedentota > Hydrogenedentia > Hydrogenedentales > JAEUWI01 > JAEUWI01. The sequence goes on along the minus strand of JBIJDL010000049.1, from coordinate 21,464 downwards.
CACCATCGGCGACTTGGTCGCTCGCGAGGAAAGCGAGATGCTCCAGTTCCACAACTTCGGCAAGAAGTCACTTGATGAAATTAAGGCCCTTCTCGACTCGATGGGCATGTCCCTTGGAATGAATGTCGGATCCGCCGCTGCCGCCGTAAGCATACCGGCGCCGGTCTCCGAAACCGATACTGATGAGGATGAATAATCATGCGCCATCGTAAAGCAGGCCGGCGCCTCGGTCGGGACATGTCCCACCGCAAGGCCACGATGAAAAGTCTGGCCATTGCCCTATTCCACCACAATGCGATCGAGACGGGCCACCTGAAGGCCAAGGAACTCCGGATCTTCGCAGAGCCTATTATCACCCTTGCCAAGGTGGATACGGTGGCCAACCGCCGCCGCGCCTTCGCCAAGTTGCGGGATAAAGAAGCCGTTTCGAAGCTTTTTAACACGATCGGCCCGGCCTTCGCGGAGCGTCCCGGTGGTTACACCCGTATCCTCCGCACCGGAAACCGTGTCGGCGATGCGTCGCCCATGGCCCGTATCGAACTCATCGGCATGGGCGAGTATAGCGAAGACTAAGCCCCGCCAGGTGATCCCACAGACCCTTCAGGAGCAGCGCGATGTTGCGCTGCTCCTTTTTTGTGTTTTGGGCCGGCGCTGCCGAGTGAGGGACCGCAGGTCGCTTTCCGGCGCGCGGCGGCGGAAGGCGTTTGTATCTCGCCAGTGCCTCGTATAGAATACAACGAAAAACCGCCCCGCACGGGAGCGGCACACGCGATCCCGAACCCTGGAGAGTCTGCCCCATGGCGAAGCTGCCTTTTGCACTGCAACTCTACTCCGTACGCGGCCCCTTGGAGACAGATCTGCACGCCACGCTCCATCGCGTCAACGCCATCGGTTACGATCACGTGGAGACGGCAGGGTTCCAGGGCCATTCGGCGGCGCGCTTTGCCGCAGCCCTCTCCGATGCGGGCCTGACCGCGATCTCGGCCCATGTCGCCTATGAAAGATGTTTGGCGGACATCAACGCGGTGATTGCCGAGTGCCAGACCCTCGGGGTCCAGTGGGCGGTGATTCCGTGGCTCAGCCCGGAGGAAAACCATTCTGTGGAAGACTGGAAGGCCCGCGCCGTGGCTATGTCGGCGTTTGGTACTCGCTTCCGCGAGGCGGGGATACCCCTTTGTTATCACAATCACACCCACGAATTTGAATGCGTAGACGGCAAGACCATCTTCGATCTGATTTTTGACACGGTCGATCCGGAAAGTCTGCTGGTTCAACTCGATGTGGGCTGGGCGCACTACGCGGGTGCCGATCCCGTGGCCCTCCTCAAGGCCCACACCGGCCGGGTTCCCATGATTCACGTCAAGGACGTTAAGATGCGGGTCGAAGGCGAAGCGCCGGTGCCGACGGAACTCGGTAACGGGGCAACGCGATTTGCCCCCATATTCAAAGTTGCGGGCGACACGGGCGTGCAGTGGTTAATCGTGGAACAAGATGAGTCCATGCGGGATCCATTGGAGAGTGCCCGCCTGAACGCCGCCTATATGCGGGTTCACATTTACTGAACGCGGCGGGGCGGCAGTGTCCGGTTGGCCCACCCGAGTGGTGGATTAACAACATACGATAGAAATGCAGGCACATGAGTGGTGGGTTAGTATTTTGGTACGCTTCCCCGGCCAGGCTGGCGCTCCCTTGCGGTGCCAGTTTCTGGGTGTGGGCTCTTGTCGTGATGCTCGCGGGCTGTTCGCCGAAAGTGGGTGTCCAGGGGCTGGTGTACAACATCGAAGGCGAACCCCTTCCGGGGGTTTCCGTGCGCGTGGAGCAGCTCGGCGCCTTCGGTGTGAGCAACGGCAACGGGATTTTCGGCAAGCGGCCCAATACCCTTGCCCTCCCGCCCGGCACCTGGGAGCTGGCCTATTTCAAGACCGGTTTCACGACCGTCCGGCAGAGCATCACCACCGGCGAAGGCAGAACCTTCGAGGTGCCGCCGGTCCAATTGTGGCCGCTGCCTTCCGCCAAGGGCGTCTATGCGCTGGAGGGCCTCCGCTATGACACCTTCACCCGCGTCTCGCCCGAGCGCTACCTCCGCGAAAACAATACACCGGTATTCGGGATCAAGCTTGCGCCTGACCTGAAGCTTGCCGTGGCCCCTTCTATGATTATCAGCCACCGTATGGCCACCTACGACTGGCAGTTGAGCCGCCTCGAAGAAGTGACCGTCCTGCGGGAAGGCTTCGAGGCACCGGCCCCGGGCGAAGTGCCCAAAGAAGGCGCGGAAAGCCGCACGGAGATAGTGTGGGCGGCCTCCGTACGGCTGCCGATTCAGGTCGCGGCCATTGATGAGCCAGAGCAACAGCTCTGGCGAATCAGTCCCTCCGTGGAGCTGGGACCGGGGCGCTACGCCGTCCACTGGGGTGCCCTTGATGGCGATCCAGGAACGGAGCCCTCAGCCTATCTGCTCCAGGTCATCGATCCGAATGCTCCGCCGGAGCCTGCGGAGGCGGAAGAAGCGGAATCCAGCCCGGCCAAAGAAGAAGAGCCTGAAGAAGAGATAGAAGTCACCGAAGAAGCCCCCGAGGCCGAGGTGTCCGCGGCGGATAGCGCCACAACCGAGTAAAACCAATGCCCGTCAGTCACGGGGCAGACGGGGCCGCAGCGGCCAGTCGCCACCGTGACGCGTTATGGAGAACCCCATGAAGAATCAGTATGTGAATGCCCTTCAGGAAGGCGATGTCGTCAATGATATCTTCATCGCCACCCGAAACGACCTGCGCGCCAAGCAGGACGGCGGCAAGTTCCTGGGCATGGTATTCAAGGACCGCACCGGCGAGATCGGCGGTATCCTGTGGAACAACGCGGCGGATGTGTCGCGCCAGTTCAAGGTGGGCGACGTGGTCGTCGTCAAAGGCAAGGTCAGCTCTTACCAGGGCCGTCTACAGTTGCAGGTGGAGCGCGTGCTGCCCCTGCGCGATGGCGAATACGACGTGGCCGACCTGGTCTACACGCCCGATGACACCCAAAACGACCTCGCGGCCCTGCGCGGTATCCTGGACTCCCTTCGCAATCCGTGGGTCCAGCAATTGCTCCAGAGCTTCTGGGCAGACGCGGACTTCATCGCCCGGTTCACCGCGGCGGCGGCGGCAAAGAAGTGGCACCACGAATACCGGGGCGGACTGGTGCGCCACACTTACGAAATGTGCCGCATCGCCGAGACCATGTCCGAGCTCTATGCCGACATCGATCGCGACGTACTCCTCGCCAGTATTTTCTTGCACGATCTGGGCAAGCTCGACGAGATGACCCATGACCTCTGCGTGGAATACACCACGGCGGGCCGCCTGATCGGGCATGTGCAGATGGGTGCCGACATGGCCAATGCCCGAATCAACGCCATAGCCGGCTTTCCAGAGAATCTTCGCCTTCAAATCATCCATTGCATTCTGTCGCACCACGGTGAACTTCAATACGGCTCGCCGGTCGTGCCCAAAACCCTCGAAGCCATCGTACTCCACCACATCGACAACCTGGACGCCCAGGCCGCGGCCTATGCCCGCATCGCCCACGAGTCCCGGGACAAGAACCAGTCCTGGTCGGAATACATGCCCCTCATTGATCGCATGATCTGGACCAAGGAAGGATAGGGGCCCTCAGGCTCCGGCAACGCTGCCCATGCTCCTGCGCGTCTGCATACTGGCCCGGGAAAGTCTCCTCAGTTGGCCGTGCTACTTCCTGAACGCCTTTCGGGAGCAGTGCGACGTTATCAGCATCGGTGCGGCGGCAAAACGGGAGAACCACGACTTCCCCGACTGGGCGGTCGTGGAAAAGTATATTGTCCGCAACGACATCAACAGCGACGAGCTCGATGCGGTCGCGCTGATGGAGTTGCTACCCGAAGATTGGACGCCCGACCTCGTGGTGGTCATTCAGTCGGGCGCGGGCATCGTCACCGGCGTCACCGAGCTGGGTTGCCCCACGGCCTATCTGTCCATCGACACCTGGCACGATCCCCGCGAGTTTGTCCACGCGCACCAGTACGACTTCGTGTTCGTGGCCCAGAGGGGCATGGTCAAGTACATGCGCATGGCCGGGTGCTGCCGCGTCTTCTGGCTGCCCCTCGGCTGCGATCCGCGCTTTCACTATGTGGCCCAAGGCGAGGAAAAGTTCGATATCGGGTTTGTGGGAAGCACCCACTTCATGGTCAACCGCCAGCGTGTCGCCCGGCTCAAGGTGCTCGAAGAGCACTTCAATCTGGGCTTCACCTTCGGCCTCGGTTGCGAGGAGATGGCCGAGGCTTACAGCCAGACCCGCCTCATCTTCAACGCCAGCATCGCCAAAGACGTCAACATGCGGGTCTTCGAAGCCCTCGCAACGGGCAAGCCCCTGATCACCAATCGCGAGGCCGAGGCCAATGGACTCCTTGATCTCTTCGAAGACGGAAAGCATCTCATCGCCTATACCGACGAGGACCTCGTGGCACAGGTGCAGCGCTGCCTCGACAATCCCGAGTGGGCCGCCACTATCGGTGCCGCGGGCCAGAAGGAAGTGCTCGAAAAGCACACGTACGCCCACCGGGTAAGCGAGATGCTGGCACTGCTCCGGGAGTATATGCCCGACCTGGGACAGCGACCCGTTTCGCGGATCAAGCCCGGCAAACGCGTGGCGGAATTCGTTCCCTACGGCACGCGGAGACTCCTGGACGTGGGCATGGGCCTCGACACCAGTCGCGTCGCCCTGCGGCGTCAGGGCGTGCAGCACCTCGCCGCCCTGGCCATGACCCCGGAACTTCTCGAACAGCGCGGAAAGTCCTACGACGTCGCGGCCCTTTTCGCGAAGGGTATCGACGTGCCGGAAACGCGCTACGACGCGGTGCTCTGGTCGCGGCCCCTGTCCCACGGTATGGACCTCGAAGACGTGCTCGAAATGTCGAGCGGGTTAATGGTGCAAGGCGGCCGCGTAATCATCACCTTCGAGGAAGACGAGCTCGGGAAACTCGCGGGCGACCTGAGCTTTGGCGGGCTTTTCCGCTGGCTCTTCCCATTGGGATACAAGCTGCTGGTGTGGCGCCGCAGTTCGGACGATTCCGATTATCACCTCATCACGGCCTGCCAATATACCTGTCCCACGGACGACGTGCTCGCACATCTCTATGCGGAGTTTCCCGTCAACGGCGTCAGCACGGACCCCGGAATACGAATCAAAGACGTCCCAGAAGCCGATTCACCAGACGCTGAACATCTGTAGACGAAACCCCGCCACCATCCACGTCGGCATTTGCGTCGGGAGCGATGCCCAGCAGGGCGTTGATCGCGGTCTGCAGATCCACTGCGTCAATGCTTCCATCACCATTCACATCACCCTGCGAAAGCGCCACGTCCAGACGCGTCGCCTCGCCCTCGCCCACCAGAGCGGGCCCAGCCGTGTAGGGGATATAGCCCGGAGCCTCCACCAGAACCGAGTAACTCCCCGCCCTCAGCAAGCGGTGGTAATCCCCAACCTCGGGATCAGTGAATACCGGCTGGGGATTCTCATCCACGCGTACACTGGCCGTCAGCACTTGTCCCGTCACGCGGTCCGTGACCACACCGCGAAGGCCCCGGTGTACCCAGGCCAGATAGGCCATCATGGAATCCCGGTTCTCCTCCCAGAGGGACAACAGCGTGCGTGCGGCTGGCGTCTTTAAACTCGATATTTCCATCGTGATGTCGATGGCCCCCGTGTAGCGATAGTGCCAGTCCTGCATGCCCCCGGTGACGCTGTACCAGGCGGAACCGTTGCTGATGCCGCCGGGGAAGAAGGGGCTGGCCAGCAGGGCCGGGTTGGTCGCCGCATAGTCGGTGGAAATATCGCGCATGAGCGCGTCGTCCGGCGTGGGGGCGTCGCTGCCGGTGGGCACACCCGGAATGAAGTCATAGGGATAATTGACCACCAGCGCGCCACCGTGAAAATTCGCCAGTAGTGCCAGGCTCCGTTCCGCGCTCCAGTTCATCACATGGGCGACTTCCGGCTGGCGGCCCTCTGTCGTCATCTCTTCCGTGAGGATGGTGCCGCTGAACTGGTTCGGATATTCGGGAAACACACGGTTCAGATCGGCATCGTTCGCGTTCCAGCGGATGCCCAGTTCATAGCCGTCGGGATTCATCAGGGGAATGAGCCAGATCTCCGTATCGTCGATCCACGCCGTGATCGTCTCGTCGCTCCCATAGCCTCCCACCAGCATCGCCAGGAAATTCAGGCAGAGCACCGTCCCCACTTTCTCGTCGCCGTGCATCGTCGAAATATACGCGAATTCGGGCTCGTCCTCCTCCACGCCGGGTTGATCGGAAATCTGGATCGCCCAGAGTTCGCGGCCCTGCACCGACTGACCCAGGGAGACCAGCCGAGCAATTTCGGGACGATCCGCCACGGTCGCGGCCAGGGTCTCGCCCAGCTCCACATAGCTCGGATAGCCATCCAGTTGTTTGTCGGGGTCGGGCTGCATGGCAAGAATCCGGTGGGGGATACCCGCGTTGAGGAAATCCTGCCAGCGGCTTTGATGCACGTAGGCCCGCACCTCATCGCCATCGAAATGGTCAATGACGCCGCCCGCGTCCTCGGTGCGCAGCAGCGTGCCATAGTCGGCGCCGGGAAGGGTGATGATGTAGGTGGTGTGGTCCGAGGCGGGTGCGGTCTGAGCCCAGGCGGGACAGACGAGCGCGGTCGCGACGAGGGCCACGGCACCGCAGCGGAGGTGCCGCAGAAGCAGCCAGGCGTAGTGTTGTAAACGAGATTTCATCCGTATGAAAATACTTCCAGTTCAGGTGCCATGCGAGGTTCGCACTATTGTACCCCATCCACCGCGACATAAAAGGTGTAACTCGCCGAGTCGCCCGCCTTCGTGGTAACCGTGAGCGCGACGGGATGGCGGCCGGGCTTCGTATAGGTGTGGACGACCTTCACGTCCTTGGACTTCGTTCCGTCGCCAAAATCCCATTGGACTTTCTTCAGAAGCTCCTGGGTGTTGTACGGGGCCGCGGTACCGACGCGGAATTGATCCGACAGCGTGACGGGCAACCGGCCCGCGGGGCTGACAATGAGATCGTGAACATTGAAGGTCCGCGCCTCCCCCGACTTGACGTTGATATCGCGCCCCACGTCACGAAACCCGATGGGAGCCACGCCCGCGAGGATATTGCCCATCGCCGCGATGGTTTCCTCGTACTTGGTGGGGTCGCAGTAGGCCAGCACCACGGCCTCGGCTTCCGCCAGGTAGGGCAGATTGCGCGGATAGCCCAGCAGGATAACGACCACCCGCGCACCCTTTTCCTGCAGGGCGCGGATCAGCATCACCTGTCCTTCCGGGCGATCCGTGTCGGTGAGGACGCACACCACGGTGCGGATACCCCGGATGTGGCTCGTGATTCGCTCGATCTCGAAATCCTTGATCTCGCCGATGTGTCGCGCCGTGGTGATGAGCTGCTGCGAAATCGGCTTGAAATGCTCTTCCAGGCCCTTCGTCAATGTTTCCACACCCACCGTCCCCGTCACGCCCACCGGCATGGAGCCGCTCTTGCTCAGGGGCAGGATTCCCCCCCGATTCTGAACCACGGTAATCGCCTGATTCTCGATGGCCTGCACGCGACGCGCCAGTTGCTTTTGCTTCTCCAGCGGCGCGGAACCACGCTCCTTGACCGCAACCTCGGCCATCAAATGGGCGAACTTGTACTCCAGCACCCGTCTCAACGCTTCGTCGATGCGGGACTCATCCAGGCGTTTCTCGTTGATCGCCAGCACGATATTGTCCACCGCGCGCATCTCCGTGTTGCCCGCGCCGTTCCAATAGATCATGTCCGCGCCGTGCTTCAGTGCGCGAATCGCGGCCTCCGCCGAATCGATGATCCCCGCCACGTCCTGCGAATCCATCGGGCCGGCCAGGATAATGCCCTCGTAGCCCAGCTCCTTGCGCAGCAACCCGCTCAGCACCGCCTCGGAAACGCAGGCCGGCGGGCTTGTGGGGTCAAGCGTGGGCACCAGCGTATTGCCCACATGAATCAGGGGGGCTTTGGCCTCAATCGCCCGGATATAGGGTGCCAGGTCGCTCTCCTTCAAGAGCGTGGACGGGGTCAGGAGCACCGCCGAAGACTTTTTCGGACGGTTCGTGCCCCCGCCGGGAAAACCCAGCGGCACCGTAACGATCCCGTACTGCTCAAATACGCCGCGAAAGATGTCGTAGGTGTCGCCGATGAACCCGGCGTCGCTTCCCAGACTGTACACGGTGCCCTCGGCCGTGGGAAGCGTCGGGGCCATTTCGAGAGAGGGCCCCAGGTGCAAGTTGAAGCCCATCATGGAAAGATGTTCGGCCATCAGCTCCGCCAGGGCCGCCGTGGTCGCGGGATCATTGGCCGCCGCAAGCGAGAGGGGCGAAGGCAGTTGGATGAACTCGCTGAATTCGTCGCGGTCCACGCGCGTGAGGCGGTAGAGATTCGTGCCGATCCACATGGGGACGCCCGAGATCTGCTGGACCCCGCGCAGTTTCGTGACGTAGACCGCGGCAAAGGCGGGCTTCAGTATTTTGGGGATAATCGCCGCCCCCGGTGTATAGGCCTGGAGGTAGGCCAGATCCTGCACATTCGGCGCGTGGGCCCCCGTCATGGTCACCATCATCAAGTGGGCGACCTTCCGCTGCAGCGTCATGTTCGCCAGGGCATAACCCAGGGGATCCGCCTGCTGGTCGATGCCCGGCAGCGCCGGCACGGCCTCCAACTCCGGCACGCTATCCACGATACCCGGCGCGGCCTCCGCTGCGGGCGTCTCCACGGGTGCCGCCGGGGCGGCCTCAAAGATACCGGGTGCTTCGGCCGACTTCTTCGCCTGGGCAAAGGCCGGGGAGGCCAGACCCACACACAGGAGCCCCGCAAGTAACATTTGAATCATGCTGACCATCCTTTTCGGTTCACTGTCGCGATTCTAGCAGAATGCGGAGGGAGACAGTACCCAACGGGCACCTTTCGTTCTACAATTCACTATTCTCAATTCACCATTCTAAACTCATTCCATGGACAACCCCGCCCCGCACCGGCTAAAATACCCCCCGCAGTACGCGGGCCGCTTCCACACCCCGCTTCCATCGAAAGCACCCCCCTCCCATGAGTTTCAAGCCCACTATCGAACAATGGCCCGCCGAACGCCTCAAGCCCCTCTACCAGGAAGCCACCTCCGCCGACGTCGAGCGCGCGTTGGCCAAAGACGACCTGGATATCGCCGATCTGGCCGCCCTGCTGTCCCCGGCGGCCCGGAATTTTCTGGAGCCCATGGCCCGCAAGGCCAATCGCCTCACGCGCTGGCACTTCGGCCGCACTATCTCCCTCTACGCGCCCATCTACATCTCCAACCTCTGCGCGGCCGACTGCGTCTACTGCGGATTCTCCGTGCGCTCTGGCAACAAAGAAAAGCGCGTTACCCTGAAGCCCGCCGAGATCCACCAGGAATGCGCGGCCCTCGCCGCCATGGGCTATGAGAACATCCTCATCCTCACCGGCGAAGCGCCCAAAGCGGTCGATGTGGCATACATCGCCGAATCCATCGCCATTGCCCGGGAATACTTCAGCGGCGTTTCGGTGGAGATCTACGCCGTGGACGAGCCGGACTACCAGCAGTTTGTCGAAGCCGGTCTCGAAGGCGTTACGCTCTACATGGAGACCTATCACCGACCCACCTACGAGCAGGTCCACCTCGAAGGGCAGAAATCGATTTACGATTACCGCCTCGACGCCACCGAACGCGCGGGCAATGCCGGTGTGCGCAAGCTCAGCATCGGTGCCCTCCTCGGTCTCTATCAGTGGCAGGAAGAACTGCTCTGGGTCGGCCTCCATGCCAGGCACCTGCAAAAGCAATGCTGGCAGTCCGCCCTGTCCATTTCATTTCCCCGCATTCTCCACATGCCCGAGCGCTTCCAGGTGCGCGATTTCGTCAGCGACGCCGATCTGGTCCAGGGCATGCTCGCCATGCGCCTCTTTCTCCCCGAGGTTGGCTTCAACCTCTCCACCCGCGAAGCGCCCGCCTTCCGCGACAAACTCATCCCCCTCGGCGTTACCCACATGAGCGCCGGATCCAGCACCCGTCCCGGCGGCTATGCCACCCGAGGCGTCGAAGTGCTGGAACAATTCGAAATCGAAGACACCCGCCCCCCCGCGGAAGTGATCGAGGTCATCCGCGCCGCCGGCTACGATCCCGTCTGGAAAGATTTCGACCGCGCCTTCGATCACGCATAGCGCGCCTTAGTAACTGTACTCCAATAGCCCTTATTTAACATGTGCCGACGTTGGCAATCAAAGCTCACGTCGGGTGCCACCCTCAAACGTAGGCGCTTGCGACGGAGCTGCTGCTAAGAAAACACCTTGTGGATTGTACGGACTTCAACCAGGCGAGGCCCACTTCGGTCAACCTCAGGCCCCTCGGGTGCCACCCTCAAACGGAGGAGCGAAGCGGGGGAAGTTTGTGGGTGAAGGGACGTTGATGATGGTCATTCTCCCCGCATTCCAACGCCCATTCCGGGGTGCCACGCGATCCGGCAACGCCGGTTAGTGTGCCCGAGGCGGAATTCACCTTGTACATCATCGACAACCCAACGGGCCCTTGTGGACCTCGCCCCAACTCGCCAGCAAACTCCCCTCGCCAAACAAGCCGCTCGGTCAGGACAGTCATCAAACCCGCGCCTAGTTGATCCAGGGCACACGAACCGCCCTTTCGGGCGGATCGCGTGGCACGACAGACGGTAGCCGTGAAGTGTCGGGATGACCACACTATTCCCATATCTGATCACCAGATGCCGCCAGAAAAACACCGATTTCGTATCCAGTGGTTTCTTCCACGCCCCCCCGCCAACGGCGGTGCACAACTTGTGGGTGATGGGACTTCGGCTTTGACGCAGTCACTGAATACCCGCTTGGCATCCGCTTTTGCTCTAACTTGCGATGCACTCCGCTCGCTCGTAGTCCCCTCACCCACAAAGTTCCCCCGCTTCGCTCCTCCCTTTGAGGGTGGCACCCGAGGCCCCGTCACTCCCCCGATTCGTCCACCAGCCGCCTCGGCCCCTGCTCCACGCCCTCCAGTTCCAAAATATCGCCACCCTTCGCCGCGCCGAGCTCCTTGAACTTGCGCGCGCTCACCAGCACCCGGCTCTCCAGCGTGCCCACGGCCTTGTTATACGCGCCATTCGCCCGATCCAGTCCCTTGCGCAGTTCCTCAAAGTGCTCCGTCAGCGTGCGCAGCCGCTCGTAGAGTTGCTGGCCCAATTCGCTGATCGCCTGGGCATTCTCCGCGAGCTGTTCCTGACGCCAGCCAAAGGCCACGGCCTGCAACAGGGCGATCAACGTGGTCGGTGTGGCGATGATCACCTTCTGCGCCACGCCGCGCTCGATCAGATCGGGCTGCTGCTCCAGCGCCGCGCTGAAGAAGTGTTCTCCCGGCAAAAAGAGCACCACAAACTCGGGCGATTGCTCAAACTGACTCCAGTAGGCCTTCGCGCCGAGCTGCTGCACATGGGTCGCCACATGGCGCGCATGCTCCTTCAGACAGAAGGCGCGCCTGGCCTCGTCGGGCATTTCCAGGCCGTCCAGATAGGCCTTGAGCGGGACTTTCGCATCCACCACAATCCGCTTGTTGTTCGGCAGCTTGATGATCATGTCGGGACGTTGCCGCCCCTGCTCCGTGCCGTGGCTTTCCTGCTCCACATAGTCGCAATAGGCCACCATGCCCGCCATCTCCACCACGCGCCTGAGCTGGATCTCGCCCCAGCGTCCCCGCGACTGCGGCGCGCGCAGGGCCTTCACCAGATTCGCCGTTTCCGCCTGCAACTGCCCGTGGCCCGCCGCCAGCACCTTTACCTGCTCGGTCAATTGCGCATAAGCCGAGGCGCGATCTTTTTCTACCGCATTGATCCGCGCAGTCACCTGCTCCAGCGATTCCTTCAGCGGTTTCACGAGATCACCGATGGCGTTCTGTCGCGTCGTCAGATCGCCCTGGGCCTTCTCCTGAAACTGCGCAAGATTCTCCCGCGCCAGTTGGAGGAAAGACTGGTTGTTCGTCTTCAGCGCCTCTGCCGAGAGCGACGAAAACGCATCGCGGAAATGGGCCTTCGCCTCCTCCAGCATGGCGAACTTCTCGTCCGCCGCCCGCCGTTCGTCGTCCAGCAGCGTGCACAATTCCGAGATGCGCGACTTGTGCGTCGTATTTTCCTCTCGGAGCATGCGATATTCCGCCGTGGCATTCGCCAGTTGTGCTTCCAGCTCCGGCACCCGTGTATTGCGCTCCAGACTCGCCGCCAATCGTGCACGGGCCGTCTGCAGGGCCTCCTGATACTGCTCCAGAGAGCGGCGCCCCTGCTCCGCGTTGTGCTGCAACTGCCCCAGATACTTCTCCAACTGCCGGATACGCTCCTCCGCCGCGCCCTGCACCCGATCGTGCTGGCCCGAAAGCACCGCCTCCCGCGCCTGCGACTGCGCACGCACCAGCACCCACGCAAAGACACCACCTACCAAAGCGCCACCCGCCACACCCGCAAACAATTGCCACATTTCCATGCCTGACTCCCGTACCCATTCAACCCCGCATCATCTTGCTCCATCATAACAATAAAGAGACATCGGCTTTGAGTATTCGCACCCATTGCAACCCAATGTTTCACCACGAAGGCCACGAAGCGCACGAAGAAGAAAAAGGAAGGAATCGTCACGCGCCTATGATTCCCCCCGCAATCCTGGCAAGACCAAATTGAACTCGCATCACAACTTTCTTTGCGCCTTCGCGCCTTTGCGTGCAACTCATCCCTGTTTTGTTCCGTGAAGTTCCGTGCCCTTCCGTGGTCAATCCTTCTCCCATGGCATTCCCCGTCCCAAAGATGCTACCCTGCGAAATCACCACACAGGAGCAGGAACCCATGTCTCAACCCACGCGCAGAACCGTCCTGAAGCTCGGCATCGCGAGCTTCCCAGCCGCCGCATTCCTCGCCCAGTCCAAGGCCCTCGCGGCGTCAACATCGCCTGCCGCAGGCCCGGAGGCCATCGAAAAAGCCTCCGTCTGCTTTCGGATCGGACAGCCCATATGGGCCAACGAAGAACGCTTCAACGAACTCCTCGATCTTTTCGATGCCCATCGCGGCGTGACCGACGAGATCACCCTCTTCACCTCCGAGACCCACCCGCCGTTGCCGCTCGATGTGATGCTGGCGCGCATGCCCGTGCTGGAGACGCGCATTAAAGCCGCGCGCGCACGGGGCTATCGCTCGGGCGTCAACATTCTCGCGACCATCGGACACCACGAAGAAAACCTGGCCAATTCTCTCTCGGGCGGCTTTACCCCCGCCACCGATCCCAATGGCAACGTGTGCCTGGGCTCCATCTGTCCCAACGATCCCGCCCTTCACGACTATGCGGTGGAAGTCTACCAGGCCCTCGCCTCCACACAGCCCGATTACATCTGGATCGATGATGACGTCCGGCTCTTCGGCCATTCCCCGGTCCGGGCCACGTGTTTCTGTGATCGCTGCGTGGGAATACTCTCGAAACAGGTCGGCACGTCCTTCACCCGCGACAGCCTCCGGGAAGCCCTCGGGGCCGGTACGCTGGAGGAGCGCCTCCAACTGCGGCGCGCCTTCCTGCAGCACAACCGCGACACCCTCAGCCGTCTCTTTACCCTCATCGAGGGCACCGTGCACAAGGTCGCGCCGGGCATGCCCCTGGGCTTCATGACCGGCGACCGATTCTTCGAAGGCTATGGCTTCGACACCTGGGCCGAGTTGCTCGCGGGCCCGAGCCATTCCCCCGTGCTCTGGCGGCCCGGCGGCGGCGCCTACCGCGAAGATCGTCTCGACGACTTCCCCGACAAGGCCCACGCCATGGGACGTCAGGTGGCCCTGCTCCCGCAGCACGTCCGCGTAATCCAGTCCGAAGTCGAGAGCTTCCCCTACCAGCGCCTGAAAAAGAGCATTCACACCACCGCCATGGAGGCCGCCGCCTACATCGCCGCTGGCTGCACGGGCACCGCCTTCAACGTGCTCACGATGTACGACGAGCCGCTGGTCGAATATGCGCCCCTCGTCGCGGGCCTGAAAGAAGCGCGTCCCTTCCTCGATCTTCTCGCCGCGCACCAGGGCCGCGTCGCGCCCACGGGCCTGCACAGCGGCTGGGTGAAGGACTCCTACGCCGCATCCAACCCCGACGGCCCCTGGCTCGGCGATCCCGGTTCCCCCAACCATTGCAACGAGCTCTGGGCCACCGGCCTGCCCGCGGCCTACTCGGCGGAGCACGCCGCCGTGACCGCTCTCTCTGGCGATGGCGTCCTCGCGCTCAGCGCCAGCCAGATCGAGTTCGCCCTCGCCGGGGGACTCTATATCGACGGGCCCGCCCTCACGCGCCTGAACGATCTGGGCTATGGCGAGCTCACCGGCTTCGCCGTGGATCAGGTCTTGAACATTGACTGCATCGAAGAGTTGACCAGCCACCCCCTCAACGGCAACTTCGCGGGACGCCGCCGCAACGGTCGGCAGTCCTTCTACAAATCTCCCGCCAGCCTGCTCCGGCCCACCGCAGCGGGCGCGGAAATCCTCTCCCGTGTCGTGGACTACACCTACGCCGAAACCGCCCCCTGCTGCATGGGGATCTTCGAGAACAAGTTTGGTGGCCGCATCTGCGTCGCGGGCTACTACCCCTGGGACCAATTGCAGAACCTGAGCAAGTCCACCCAGATAAAATCGGTCATGCAATGGCTCTCGCGCGATTCCCTCGCCGCGTACATCGCCTCCTTCCACCGCATCAACCTCTGGGTGCGCGAAACCGCGCCCGGGCGTCACGCCATCGCCCTGCTCAATGCCTACGGAGATCCCGCAGAGGCCATCGAAATCATCGTGCGCACCGAAAGCGAAACCCTCACCTTCCACAACAAGCGATGCGAACAAAGCACCATCGCCGCAACAGCGCGGCACGACGGCCACACGCGATTCACACTGCCGAAACTGGGCGCCTGGGACATGGCGCTTCTCACCACTTGACCCCGGCTGGCATGGACGCCCCACACCCTAGGAGATTCGATTTTGCGCATCACAGCAACGTGCCCCCAACTTGTTTCCTTGTCAGTGGTCATCGCGCTTACCTCATGGCACCTCACAGGTTGCGACAACAATACAGCGCGAATTGAGGGGATTCATTTTCACCAAGGCAAGCCTGCCCCGGGCGAGATCATCCTCACCTACCGCGATTCATATGAAGACATCCAATACTTCGCAATGGCAGACGCAAACGGCGCGTTCGTCTTTGAAAACGTGCGCCCGGCGGAAGCGACTATCGGTCGTCGCGTTGCGATTGCTGGCTCATCCCGAGATAGTGGTGGGGGCGAAGCTGGTGCCAGTCATACGCGACGCCTTTTTCCGCGACCGGGAGAAGAGCTCCACGTCCGCATCGGTGATGGTCACGTGACCATCAAGGGTGAGGTGACAGGCCCTGATGGGCAGCCGCTAGAAGCCGTCACGAACACCCAATGGATCGGACGATTGACCACGGATATCGAGGGGCCCGCGCCACCGGCGGGTCTCTCGCCTGCGGAGATCGAGGCTTGGCAGACGCGGTTTGACGCATCGGAAGAAAGCGCGAACCTGAGCGCAACCATGCAGCACTACATTGTCGATGTCTCCGAAGGTGGATACGTTACGGTTGAAGATGTGTTGCCCGGAAACTATGTGCTTTGGATCAAGCGCACTGACGGGGTCCAACTGCCAGGGTCAGCAACATCCGCAACCGTCAGCCGCAAACTTACCGTGCCCGAGGGCGAAAGCCCAACGACTCTGGACCTCGGCAAACTGGCTCTGGAACCTGCCGAAGTTCAATAGTACTCTCTTGGCTTGATGTGAAGTGCCAGTCTGATTGGTCGGTTGGTTCGAATGGCGCGCCCAGAATATCCGCTGCGACGGAACCTGCTCCCGTCGGTTCGATAAATTTGAGCGCACGAGGCTTTTGTGTCTGCGCCAGCGAGCACGACACCCCAGAGCGCACCCAACGACCCGCCTGTGTTAAAGTATCGCCGTCATGATCACACCCTCCGCCAACACCCCAACCCTTGCACCGCAATCCGCCGATCTTGCGGAAATCGTGCGCCGTTTCTGGGGCTATGGGAGCCTGCGTCCCCTGCAGGAAAAGGCGATGGAGTCCGTGATTGCGGGGCGGGACTCGCTGGTGGTGTTGCCCACGGGCGGGGGCAAGTCCCTGTGCTATCAGGCGCCCGCGCTGGCGCTGGACGGCATGGCGATCGTGATTTCTCCCCTGATTTCATTGATGAAAGACCAGGTGGATGGCCTGCGTGCCGTGGGAGCCGGGGCGGCCTGCATCAACAGCAGCCTCACGGTGCGGGAGCGGCGCGAGACCCATGAACTGATCCAGGCGGGCCAGGTGAAGCTGCTCTATGTCGCGCCCGAACGCGTGGTGAAGCCCGACTTCATCGACTACCTGAAGCAGTTGAAGGTGTCTTTTGTCGCCATCGACGAAGCCCACTGCATCAGCCAGTGGGGCCACGATTTTCGACCGGAATACCGCGCGCTGGAAAGCCTGCGGAGCGCCTTTCCCGAGATCGCTTTCCACGGCTACACCGCCACGGCCACGCCCCAGGTGCGCGCCGATGTGTGCGCGTCCCTCAAGCTGAAAAAGCCCGAGATCCTCGTGGCCTCCGCCGACCGGCCCAACCTCGTCTATGCCGCCGAACGCCGCACCGACGAAGTCGCCCAGGTCCTCGACGTGGTAGAGCGGCACAAAGGCGAATCGGGCGTGATCTACTGCATCACACGCAAGAAGGTGGAGGAGCTGTGCGTGCAACTCAACGCGAAGGGACACGCGGCCCTGCCCTACCACGCGGGGATGGACGCCGCCACGCGCCAGAAGAATCAGGAGGCCTTTTCCCGCGAGGGCGCAGAAATTATTGTGGCCACCGTCGCCTTCGGCATGGGCATCGACAAGCCCGACGTGCGCTACGTGGTCCACACGGGCATGCCCAAGACGATAGAGCACTACCAGCAGGAAAGCGGGCGCGCCGGGCGCGACGGCCTCGAAGCGGAGTGCCGCCTCCTCTATTCCGGCACCGACTTCAGCCTGTGGGAATACCTGCTGAAAGACCAGGACGAAGCGGCCAAGAAGATCGCGCGGTCCAAGCTCAACGACATGTACAACTACTGCACGGGCGTCACCTGCCGCCATCGCGTGCTCATGGCCTACTTCGGGGAGACCATCGAGAAGACCCACTGCGGCGCCTGCGACCTCTGTCTCGGCAACGCGGACATGGTGAAAGACGCCCTCGTTATCGCGCAGAAGATTCTCTCCTGCGTCGTGCGCCTGGGAGAGGTCGCCGGACCGAGCTACACCACGCTGATCCTCACGGGCAGCCGCGAGGCCCGCGTGCTGGAAAAGGGCCACGACAAATTGAGCACCTGGGGCCTGCTGCAAGAGCACGATGCGAAAAACATCCGCAACTGGATCGAGCAACTCGCCTCCCAGGGCTACCTCCGCAAGGCGGGGGAGTACAACATCCTCGAAGTCACGACCAAAGGGCGCCTGCTCCTGCGCGGTGAAGAGACGCCCCGCCTGCTAAAGCCCGCCGAAGGCCCGCGCGCGCGCTCCCGCGAGTCCGCCGCCTCCGCGAAGTCCTGGTCCGGCGTGGACAAAGCCCTCTTCGAGGCCCTCCGCGCCCTGCGCCGGGAAATCGCCCAGGAAAGCGGGATTCCCGCCTTCGCCATCTTCGGCGATGCCGCCCTGCGCGACATGGCGCGGCGAAAGCCCGCGAACAAAAAGGAATTCCTGCAGGTCAGCGGCGTGGGCGAGAAGAAGTGCGCGGACTACGCCGCCCGCTTCCTGCCCGTGATCGGGCAATACGCGGGCGAGAAAAAGTCCGTTGCGAAGAGCGAGAAAGCAGCCAAGCCCAACAAGGCCCGGGACGAAGCCTTCGCCCTCTACAAACAAGGCTGGGGGATCGCCGAAGTCGCGGAGCACCTCAACCGCTCCAGCTTCCAGGCCACCATGCTCCTCAAGGAATATATTCGCGCGAACGGCATCACCGACCCCACCGAATGGGTCGATCCCGTGGTCGCCGAGGATATCGCCTACGCCGTGGAAGAGATTGGCAAGCGGCCCATGGAAGATCTCTTCGAGCGCCTGAATCGTGAGGTGGACGTGGAACTGATCAGCGTCGTAATAGCGTGCCTGGAAAACGAGGGCGTGGTGTAAAGCGATTGTTTTACATGAGCCATTCCTGTTTCCGTGAACTCCAAAACCCGGTTGCGCTTTTGCTGGTCCGTATATTACTGTTTAGCGGTTCACCCTACCCCACAGGAGATTTTCTTCCCATGCAGAAGCAGATAGCATTTTTAGCAGCCACACTTCTCACCGCCACCTTCGCCTTCACTGCAGCCCACGCGGACTTCGACAAGCCCGTCGTCAAGCGCTGGACGAAGATGGAGAAGAACGACAAGGGCGAGATGGAAGAAGTGAAGTACATGACCATCGACGGGATCATGGTCCACGAGGAGGACCCGAAGATCGTGCCCCAGCCGCCCATTGTGACGCCCGGACCCGCGCCGGAGAGTGGGGTGATCACGCCCGCGCCGTCTGATGCCATGGTGCTTTTCGACGGCACGAGCCTGGACAACTGGACGGCGACCGATGGCAGCGCCACCAAGTGGATCCTGAAGGACGGCGTGATGCAGCCGACCGAAGACTCGGGCTACATCCAGTCGAAGCAGCAGTTCGGTTCCTGCCAGTTACACGTGGAATTCGCCACGCCCGCCGTGCCCGAGGGCGATGGCCAGGGTCGTGGCAACAGCGGTGTGTTCCTCATGGGCCAGTATGAAGTGCAGGTCCTCGACTCCTACGGCAACACGACCTACCCCGACGGCCAGTGCGCCGCGCTCTATGGTCGCAATGTGCCGCTGGTGAATGCCTGCCGCAAGCCGGGCGAATGGCAGAGCTACGACATCATCTTTCATCGCCCGATTTTCGAAGGAGACAAGGTGGTGAAGCGCGCCACCTTCACCGTCATTCAGAACGGCGTGCTGGTCCATGACAACATCGAGCTGAGCGGCGGCAACGGGTGGGAAGGCAGCCATTCCATCAGCGAATACGTCGCCCACGGCGACAAGGGCCCCCTCCAGTTCCAGGACCACGGTAACCCGGTGTCCTTCCGCAATGTCTGGGTGCGGGAATTGAAGGACTGAACACGATTGGTCCGACGTAACTGCTCGTCATTACAGGGACGGCAGGGACTTCAGGGACAGCAGGAGTAAAGCCCTGCCGTCGCTGTTGTCCCTGCCGTCCCTGTAAGCGTTTCTATTACTCCAGCGCTTTCAGCACTTCGGCGGCCTTCGCCTCATACAGCGCCTGCCATTCGGGGGCCAGCAGACACTCCACCGCCTCATAGCCGCCCATGGCGTATTCCGAGGCGGGCGGGCCGTAGTGGATGTAGCCATTGCTGTAGGCGGAAATGAAGGTGTGCTCGAAGGGCGATGCGCCTTTCACATTCAGCCCCACCGTCGTGAGCATTTCCGTGGGGGAACTCACCAGCACGAAGTCACCGATGCGCAGTCCCATGACTTCCGTGGCCACCGTCGTTTCGCCCGAGTCCGCGTTGATCTTCTGGTGGCGGCGCAGTGTGGCGATGTCGTCCTGGATCCGCGTCAGCTCTTCCATCGTGCGGATATTCTTCATGTACTTCGCCAGGTAGTCCCGGTTTTGCTGATCGATCGCGCCGAACTCGTTCTCGCCGATAGACTCCGATTGCAGGTAGCGGTAGGAATAGTCCAGCGGGTGCTCCGGGTCCATCAGGTGCTTCATGTACAGCGGCACAAAAGTCTTGAAGTTCAGGCTCATGCCCCGGAGGGAGGCGAGCAGTTGGGCTTCTTCCTCCTTGAAGGCCGCAATGCGCTCCTCGAAGTCCGACTTGCGCGGCAGGGGCAGCGCCTCGTTGACCACTTTCAGGTCGGCGGGTTTCGTTTCCACGGCCCGCACGGCCTTCAACGTGCTCAGACCAAGGATGCGCCCTTCCGGCGCCGAGTCCCTCGCGCGGTTCACGTCTTTATAGAGAATCGGCGTGATATCGCCGCCCGCACCCTGAATGAAAATCGCCATGGCGCCGGGCAGGTTGTCCTCGATCACTTCCGAGGCAAAGCTGGGATAGTCCGAAGTCACGCCGCCCTCCGGCACGGTGACGTAGGGGTGGCACGCGAAGTTGTACAGCACGGCCAGGGGCGAGCCATCGGCGCGGTCCAGGCGCAGCACGCCAATCTCCGGATCCACCGGCCCCACGCTCTCCACCACGTCATCCGGCGGGCTGGGGTTGCTGTGGCGGATGGTCCAGCCCGTGCCGTCCTTCAGACGCAGCGTGCGGTTCATGGAGATGCGCTTTTCCTCGCCCGAGCCCACGCCTGCGGTGACGGGCTCCAGGGCGTCGTAGGCCCGCTTCACCGCGTCGAAAGCCCGGGCCACCTGCTCCTCGTGGGAGCACAGGAAATTAAGGGGCGGATGGTTGTGGGAGGCGTTCACCAGCACGTGGAGCGGCGGAATGCCCAGTTCCGCCTCAAGCCTGGCGCGCAACTCCGGCAGAAAGGCGTCGGAGACTTCGCCAATCCCGCCGATGGCCGTGACGTCCATGGCAATGATCGCGACCTTCGTATCGCCCTGCGCGAGCACGAGGGCTTTCGCGTAAACCGGGTCGTTGATCCGGAGGCCCGTCTCCACGCGGGAGATATCGCTCTTCGCCGCGCCCGCCCGCAGCGGCGCGGGAGCCTGGGCGAGGGCGGGGCGCGCCGCCAGCGCGGAGAGAAGGAGCAGTGCGAAACTGAAATAACGCAGGCGCATGGGGAGATTCCTGTCTGGAAATAGGGCAGCCAATAGAGCATTCACTGCGTTGAGTCTACTGGCCGCCGGCGGACAGGGTCAAACCCTGCGATGGATCTCCGGCGCGGTGCAATCCGGGGGCAGGGCATGGAGCAGAGGCCATCCGTGTATCAAATCGGGACTTCCTCTCGCGGATTTTAAGCCCAAAATCCTGCTATACGAGGTTTAAGTATATTACACGCGAAGCAGTATTCTAGTACGAAAAAAATTCTTGACATTTGCCATCAACAGGTGTAGATTCGACTTCAGCGGCATATGTCGCGGCAGTACAAGACACATTTTAGGGTTCACAACATCAAGGAAGAGGGCTTCCACCATGTACCTGTTCGCACGCCACCACATTTTTCTCCGGTGCGTCTCCGTCTTCACCGCACTCACCTTCCTCCCCAGCTCCGTGCAGGCGTGGCATTTCCTGCCTGCGGCATATGCGGGGGGGGGGGGCAGCAGATTCCATTGATTTGGAAGCCCTGCTCGACATGGAGGCCTCCCTGCGCGCCGCCTCCGAACCTGCCATTCCCAACAGCCCCCTTCGCCTGGCGGACGCCAGCCCCACGCCCCAGGCCGTGGAGG
>JBIJDL010000057.1:0-20343 GCA_044344195.1 Candidatus Hydrogenedentales bacterium | reverse complement strand
GCGCGGGGGCCAACTGCCCCCCGCGCCGTTAAAAAAGAGACTTTGATCGGAGCATTTGTTGTGGAAGAAACAGTGAAGCGGCGGCGTAAGCGAAAAAAAGAGCATCATCGCGCCGAATCGCCGGACGGAGCGAAGCCATCCAAGTTCTGGAGGAAGCTGACCAGGCCCTTCAGAAAAGCGTCGAAAGCCCTCTTGCCGTCGGGCGCGGGGTCTCCCAAACGCGAGGAAGAGAAACCCCGGGCTGCATCGTCGACCGGGAAGCGGTTACCGAAACTAGCAATATTGCTTCCCGTTCTTGGGGCCGGCATCTTGCTCTCAGTCTACCTGCGGAGTTGCAACTCCACGGAGGTGGTGATTGAGGAGAACACAGAGACGATTCAAGTCAGGCAGATGATGAACGAGGTCTTGCAACAACAGCAACAGAACGATGTGAACACCGGCATGGTGCAGGAGGCGGCTCCGGCGGCCCCACCGTCCGCTGTGCCATCGACAGATATACCGCCTCCCGCGCCCTGATCGAGCCTCGTCGCAAAGCACTTGAGGCTTCACGATTCGGGATTCCGAAATTCACTTGGGGGTGTGTTGGGCACAGGGAAGGCGCTGGCGGTCGCTACAGGTGTTTGCAGCGGGGAGCGCCGCTATCGAATCGGTCGCGTTTCTATGAAGCAGGGTAGTTTTCATTCCTTAATTAGGTGTCTTAAATCCAACCAAGGAGAACGTGTCATGACAGGCAGACGAAAAGGTTTTACGTTGATCGAACTGCTGGTGGTGATCGCCATCATCGGCATTCTGGCGGCAATATTGCTTCCGGCGCTGGCACGCGCCCGGGAAGCGGCGCGTCGGGCGAGTTGCGCCAACAACCTGAAACAGTGGGGCCTGATCTTTAAGATGTTCGCCACGGAGCAGAAGGGCGAGGAGTTCCCCGCAAAAACCCAGTGGACGATCGGCGCCTTTCGATGGGCTTGGGGCGTCAACGCCATGGGCACGGACGCCGAGGCCTGGGGGAGGCCCAAGGGGCCTGGGAGCGAGGCGCTCTATCCAGAGTATTGGACGGATGCCAATATTCTGCTCTGTCCGTCGGACAGCAACAATCAGGCGGTGCCCAACTTCAACGGAAATCCCTGGCCCGGATTGTTTACCGGCCAGAAGAGCATGGGGATCGGCGACTTCAATACCGTAATTAATAAAATAAACACGACGACGAAAGAGGGCCGGGCCATCAAGAATGCGATTCTTTCGTGGCCAATCTCGTACATCTACAACGCCTATGCGTGCAAGACCGGATCGCAGGCGCAGGACGTATGGTACGCGCTCGGCGAGATGTATGCGTTCCCCTTTACTCCTATGGCCATGGCCCAGCCCACTATAGCTAACAACGGCGGCCCGCCGGAGTGGTTTCTCGCTTTATGCTACCGGCGCAATTCCGACAATGCGGGCTGGGGCACGACGGACGTCGACCTCAACAGCTTCCCCGGTGGTGCAACGGGCCCCCATCGCTTCGGCAGGGGCAATCTCGTGGATGACGACGGATCACCGCTGCCCACCGTTTATCGGCGGAACCGCGAGGGCATCGAGCGCTTCTTCATCACCGATATCAATAACGCGGGCGCGTCGGCAAGCGCGCAGAGCTCGATCGCGGTCATGTGGGATGCCTGGGCGGACAACATCAACTTCTTCAAGGCCAATTCCACGGCCAGTTTTAATCACGTTCCCGGCGGCTCGAACGTCCTGTACATGGACGGCCACGTGGAATACGTGAAGTACAAGAGCAAGTATCCGTGCTATTCGCCTTCCGGTGCGGAGGTAAACCACCCCACTGGAACTTCGGGCAGCTTCTACTTCAGCCAGCTGTTCACCCGCGCGGGAGGCTACGGCTGATCAGTACGTTCCTCGTGGGCGATCTGAGCCGTGGCGCCAGTTTCGGCTGATCTGGTCTTGCAACTGCAATGATAGCGACGGGGGGTCATGAGGCCCCCCGCCGCTGACTGAGAACCTTAATCGGAGCAGAAGTCGTGGAAAAGGAATTCAAACAGCGGCGCAAGAAGAAAGCAAAACGTCCAGACCCCGCGTCGCCGGGCGGGGCGAAACCGTCGAAGCTTCGCCGGAAGCTCGCCAAGTTTTCCAGACTTCAAGTGCTGCTCGCTCTGCTGGTGCTTTCCGCGATTTCGGGCGCCGTGCTTGCTCGAATGAATGCAAAAGAAGTAACCACCCAGGAATCGCCGGAAGAGCTGGAAATGAAGCGGCAGATGCTGAAGCAATTCATGCACCTTCAGGAGCAGATTGCGGGCCCGGCCGGCGATGCGCCCGCCCCATAAATCCCGCTGACCCCCATTCAAGGTGGGTAGCAAGACACGTATCAATCGGAAGGAGAAAGGTATCATCATACGCCTAACATTTGCGTGCATCGCCGTGGCATTGGCCACCGGGGCGGTGGACACGGTGCCTGCGGGTGAACTCGCCGATGTGGTCGGAATCAACCACATCAACAGTCACTATCATCTCACGGATGGCGACTACATCAACGAAGGCGCGGATCAGGTGCTGGCGCTGGGCAGCCGTGTAATCAAGCTCATCATCCGCGATCGGCTGGACGGCTACTACAAATTTAATACGGAATGGCCAGGAATCACGAGCCTGGTGCAGGCCGCGGAAACGCCCTATTTCCAGGAAGTATTCGCGAAGCCCTTTACCACCTACGTGCTCATGACCTTTGCGCCGGGGCGGGAAATCCATTACTTCATCCATGGCATGACGCCCGAAGACGAAGCTCACGAGCGGGACGCGTACTACGAATTCACAAAATACCTGCTGACGCGGTACAAGGGCACGGGAAAGACCTTTGTATTTCAGAACTGGGAAGGGGACTGGGTATTGACCCACCCGCCGCTGGATATGGACAAGAAGCCCGATCCCGTCGTGGTGGAGGGCATGATCAATTGGCTCAACGCGCGCCAGGACGGCGTGGAGCGCGCGCGCCGGGAAGTGGGCATGGACGGTGTCCAAGTCTATCATGCGGCGGAGGTGAATCTGGTGGAGAAAGCGCAACTTGTCAAGGAGCATCCGCAACGCTATGCGCACTGAGGCATCGGAGTTTGTTCGTGCCACACGATCTCGCCGAACGGCGAGTTCGAGTGCCTTGAGCCTTGTTTGCCACACGCCATCAAATGAGAATTGGCGCTTCCCTTTTGCAACTGAGAAAGTGGATTCCAGTGCAAAAGGACCGCTCTGCATCGTCGTCATGACTCCCGATGCCCTCCTTCAGCGCACTCGAACTCGCCTTTCGGCGAGATCGTTTGGTACGATTTACATAGAGGGCGCGGGGTTCCCCATTCAACCAGCGAGGAATTGACATGGCAAACCGCAAAGACATCACCCGGCGCGAAATGCTCTCGCGCAGCGCCGCAAGCGCCCTACTGGCCGCAAGCGCTGGCACTCAAGCCGAAGGCCCGCCGCGTCCGATCAACGTGCTCTACATCAACACCGACCAGCAGCGCTGGGACGCCATGAGTTGCGCGGGCAGCCCCTTCGTGAAGACGCCCAACATGGATCGCCTGGCGCGCGAAGGCCTCCGCTTCACTCGCGCTTATACGCCCCAGCCCATGTGCACCCCCGCGCGCACCTGCATCATGACGGGGCTTTCCATCCATACCTCCGGCTGCGTTACCAACACGGAAGCGACCCAGGGCGGCCCCATGGACTTTCGCGGCGGCAGCTTCGATCAACATCTTGCCAAACTGGGCTACCATTGCGAATACCATGGCCGTTACCACTCGCCGATGGCGTTGACCGACGCCTATGCCAACACGGTGACTCTGGATTTCATCGGGCCGTATAAGGCGAGGCTGCTGGAGCGCCTGGGCGAAGCGCCCGCGCCGATGCCTGGACAATACGTGAACTACCTTTCCGGTTGGCCCTACACGCCCGATCCGCCGGACTTCAATTACCGCAAGACCATCAACAAGCCGCCGCTTCATGGCGTCGAGGGCGTTCACTACGGTGTCGACGCCACCCCGCCGGAGTTGAGCTATTCCGCCTTCGTCGCGGATGAGACAATCGATGCGCTCCGGCGCAACAAGGACAAGCCCTTCTGCATCACTTCGGCCTACCTCCATCCCCACCACCCGCAATACGTGCCCCAGGGCTGGACGGATCGGGTGAAACCCGCAGACATGCGCCCGCCGGACACGATGCGTGATCGTCGAGAGAACACGCCCTGGGCCGACTGGGCGTGGCAGATCGATGACTTGGACATGGAGAACATGGCCCTGCTCCATGCGCGCTACTACCAGCTTGTGGAGGAGACGGACTATCACATCGGTCGCGTGCTGCACGCCCTGGACGAACTCGATCTGACGGACAACACCCTCGTTGTTTTCCTGAGCGACCACGGTGAATTTTTGGGGTGGCATGGCCTCATGCAGAAGTTCCTGCCCTATGAGGACTCCGTACGTGTGCCGTATATCATGCGACTTCCGGGCGTCATCGCAGCGGGTTCGAAGGTGGATCACGTCGTCAACTTGATGGATACACTGGCAACCATTTGCGATTACCTCGGCATCGCACCGACGGCACAGGAGGGCCACAGCTTGCGTCCATTGGCCGAAGGTAGGGGAGGGGACTATCCCGAGTTTACCCTGTCCGAATTCGGCTGGGAACAGGGTTACACCATGTTCGCATCGGAGGAGTGGAAATACGTCTGGACCGGACCCGCCGAGACGATGGATGTGCTCTTCAACCTGAAAGACGATCCATTGGAGACGACCAATTTGCTCGGCAAGCATCCGGAGCGCGAGAAGTACCTCCCCGAGGTCAGGCGAATCCGCGCGGCGATGGCGGGCTGGATGGAAGGCATCGGACACAAGTACAGGGAGCGACTGTTGAAGAGCGAGATAGGGTAGGTGGCTCGCGCCTTTTCTCAGCGGTTCCCTGATTTTGGGTGCCCCGTGGATGCCCGCTCCACGACCCGTGCCACCGACAGAAATACCGCCTCCCGCGCCCTGATCGAGCCTCGTCGCAAAGCACTTGAGGCTTCACGATTCGGGATTCCGAAATTCACTTGGGGGTGGAAAGGAATAGTCATGCGCCGTCTCACCGCATGTCTCGCTGCAACGCTGGCTTCTGGATCCTGCCTTTGCGGGGGGAGCGCCAGGGCGGCGGAGATCGCCGATGTGGTCGGAATCAACCACATCAACAGTCACTATCATCTCACCGACGGCGACTATATCAACGAAGGCGCGGATCAGGTGCTGGCCCTCGGCAGCCGGGTGCTCAAGCTCATCATCCGCGATCGGCTGGACGGCTACTACAAATTTAATACGGAATGGCCAGAAATCACGAGCCTGGTGCAGGCCGCGGAAACGCCCTATTTCAAGGAAGTGTTCGCCAAGCCCTTTACCACCTACGTGCTCATGACCTTCGCGCCGGGGCGGGAAATCCACTACTTCACCGAAGGCATGACGCCCGAGGACGAAGCACACGAGCGGGATTCGTACTACGAGTTTGCGAAGTACCTGTTGACCCGGTACAAGGGCACGGGAAAGACCTTTGTATTCCAGAACTGGGAAGGGGACTGGGTGCTCACCCACCCGCCGCTGGATATGGATAAGAAGCCCGACCCTGTCGCGGTGGAGGGCATGATCAAGTGGCTCAACGCACGCCAGGATGGCGTGGAGCGCGCGCGCCGGGAAGTAGGCATGGACGGTGTCAAGGTCTATCATGCGGCGGAGGTTAATCTGGTGGAGAAAGCGCAACTGGGCCACCCCACCGTGACCAACGATGTGCTGCCCCACACCCACTGCGATCTGTACTCCTACTCGGCCTACGACACCATGGGCCAGAGCGAAGAAAAATACCGCGCGGCGCTTCAATACCTGCTGGAAAAAGCGCCCGACAGCGCGGCCTTTGGCGCGAAGAACGTGTATATCGGCGAGTTCGGCTGGCCCGAGAGCCTTGTGAGCGAGGAACGGCGCCTGAACATGATACGCTACAGCGTGGAAGGTGCCCTGGACATAGGCGCGCCGTACATCCTCTTCTGGGAACTCTATTGCGATGGCCCGAAGGCGGAGAGTAGCCCGCCGTACGGGAATGACGAGATGGTGGGCAACTGGCTTATTCGTCCCGACGGGACCAAGTCCCCCGCCTGGGAGTATTTCCACGGCATCTTCACCGCGTGCAACGAATAGCAGTGGAAAAGAACGTTCTGGCAAACTATCGTGAATAATAGATTTTGGAAGCACAAAGAACGCAAAGAGCACAGAGAAATGTGGTCGCCCCGTTCTTATTTATGTAATTTCGTGCCCATTGGTGGTTGAATTTTTCCACCATGTGATTACTGAACCGTGACCCAATCTGGAGTACCTCCAATTAGCCCGATGTCCGCTATCCCCAATCTTGAGGCGAGGAATATCCGCAAGGTCTATCCCGGCACAGTCGCGCTGAAAGGCGTGAGTCTGTCCTTTATGCCGGGTGAAGTGCACGCGCTCATCGGCAAGAACGGCGCGGGCAAGAGCTCCCTGGTGAAGATTCTGTCCGGCGCGTCCCGTCCTACGGAAGGAAGCATTTACGTGGCTGGTGAGCCGGTGGTTCTCCGCTCGCCCCGCGACGCTTTCCAGAAGGGGATTGCCACGGTCTATCAGGAGCTCAGCCTCGTGCCGGGGCTCACCGTGGCCCACAACATGCTCCTCGCCGATCTCCCCACGAAATTCGGGGGCCTCTGCATCGACTGGACAGCGGTCTATGATCGCGCGGCGGAGATCCTGGAAAGCCTCAACCTCGATATCAATCCCCACCGCCCCGTGAACTCGCTGGGGATGGCGGGGCAACAGATGGTGGAGATTGCGAAGGCCATGTCCTTTCGGCCCAAAGTCCTCATGCTGGACGAGCCGACCTCGTCGCTGGCAAACGACGAGACGGACAGCCTCTTCCGCCTGATCCGCGAATTGTCCGCGAAGGGCGTTGCCGTCATCTACATTTCCCACCGGCTTCAGGAGCTGAAGCGCATCGCCCACAAGGTGTCGGCGCTGCGTGATGGCGAACTCGTGGGAACGATTTCTATTGATGAAGCGGACCCGTCCACCATCGCCCACATGATGTTTGGCGAGGTCGTGCCGCGCCACCGACCCGAGAACCTCGAAGCGGGGGAGGGTACGGTCCTCGAACTGCGCGACGTCAACCGCGCGGGAAAGCTGCACGACGTGTCGTTATCGTTGAAGCGGGGCGAGATCCTCGGCATCGCGGGACTGGTCGGCGCGGGGCGCACGGAACTGCTCCGCACCATTTGCGGCGCGGACCCCATGGATTCCGGCGAGATTGTGGTCGAGGGAAAGGTCATCAGCCGCCCCACCCCGGGCAGGATGAAGAATCTTGGCATCGGCCTCACCCCGGAGAACCGCAAGGAAGAGGGGCTCGTGCTCAACCTCAACACACGGGAAAACATCTGCCTCGCCAGTCTGGGGCGCATGTCCTGGCGCGGTGTCATCTGGAAGTCGCGACAGACGCCCACGGTGAAGCGCAACATCGAAGAGCTCCACATCCGCGTGCCGAATGTGGAGGATCCCGTTTCGACCTTGAGCGGCGGCAACCAGCAGAAGGTCGTGGTGGGGAAGTGGCTCAATACCGAGCCTCAGGTACTCCTGCTGGACGAGCCGACACGGGGTATTGATATTCAGGCCAAGCAGCAGATCTTTCAACTGGTTTGGGATCTGAGCAAAAAAGGCATCAGCACTATTTTTGTTTCGAGTGAATTGGAGGAGCTGGTGGACGTGTGCCACCGAATCCTGATCATGCGGGAGGGGCGGATCGTCGGAGAAGTTGCCCCCGAATCAGTGACACCTCAGAAGTTGTTCGAGTTTTGTGTGGACGCGGGCGCGTTGGTAGAAAGTGTATCGAATGGATAAAGCAGTACTCATAAAACAGGCCCGCCAGTGGCTATCTCGTTCCGTGATGGATATCGTTCTCCTGGTCATCTGCATTGTGCTGGCGGTCAGTGCGCCGAACTTCCTGTCCCTGGAGAATTTTCTCAACATCCTGCGCTCCGTGTCGATGATGGGCCTCATTGCCTTCGGCATGACCATGGTCATCATCGCCAAGGAGATCGATCTCAGCGTGGGTTCCGCCGTGGCGCTGTCGGGCTGCATCGCCGCACGGCTGATCGAGATCGGCGTGCCCATCCCATTGGCCATGCTCCTCACCGTCGTCGCGGGCGCCCTGCTCGGCGCCTTTACCGGCTTCATGCGCGTGAAGTTTGAGGTGCCCTCCTTCATCACCACCCTCGCCCTCTTCACCGCGGAGCGCGGCGTCGCCCTCATGATTACCAAAGGCTTTCCCATCGCCATCGCGTCGGAGTGGTACAGCTTTCTGGGCGGCGGCTACCTCTTCGGCGTGCCATTCCCTGCAATTATCTTCGTGATAGCCTTTGCCGCCATTCACTTTCTCATGAAGTACACGGTCTTCGGCGGCGCGGTCTATGCCGTTGGCGGGAATGACGAAGCCGCGCGCCTCTCAGGTATCAACGTGGGCTTTGTGCGCGTCATGGTCTTCGCCATCACGGGCGGTCTTGCGGCCGTCAGCGGGCTGCTGATGTCTTCGCGCATCGCGAGCGGATCGCCCACCCTGGCCCAGGGGCTCGAACTGGATGTGATCGCGGCCGTCATCATCGGCGGCACGAGCTTCTCCGGCGGCATCGGCACGGTTCGGGGCACCCTCATCGGCATTCTGTTCATTGGCGTCATTTCCAACGGTATGACGATCCTCAATCTGGACCCATTCTTTCAATACATCGTGCGTGGCGGCCTGATTCTGGCCGCGGTACTGGCTAACCGACTGCAGGAGGTCAAGAAATAATGAAGAACAAGCTTGTGGCGGCAATCGCCCTCATGGCGGCGTGTCTGGCCGGGGTCCTGGCCCCGGGCGCACGCGCCGAAGAGAAAGTGACATCGTGGAACAAAGCCCCAATGGTCGGGATGTACGTGCATCAGCACTGGTCCTACAACCATCCCTATGCGGCGCGGACCTGGACGCTGGAAGACTGGAAAGGCTATCTGGACGGGCTCAAGAAGCTGGGGTTCAACACGGTGCTGATCTGGCCCGTGCTGGAAACCATGCCCGACCCAATGACGAAGAGCGATGAGGAGAATCTGGAGAAGATGGCGGAAGTAGTCGATTTCGCCCACGCCCACGACATGCGCGTGCTCATCGCCCTGTGTCCCAACGTGATCGCGAAAAACGAGGAGGCCGCCAAGTACACCTTTGTGAAGCGTCCCTTCTTCTTCACCGACCAGCGTGTCAATCCGGCGGACGGTATTGCCATGGGCAAGATGCTCGAGTTTCGTAAGAAGATCTTCACACCGCTCAAGAAGATCGACGGCGTGCTCATCATCGACAGCGATCCCGGCGGTTACCCTGGATCGGACAACGTTGAGTTCGTTTCGCTGCTGAATTCCCACCGGACCATGTTCAACGAACTGAATCCCGATATCGAGTTGTACTACTGGATACATGCGGGCTGGGAGGCCTATTGCCGCTTCTACGCCACGGCGGAGTTCGCCATGGGCGAGAACCCGGAAATCCAGGAGGCAATCAAGCTCCTCGCCAAAGTCAATCCCGAGCCCTGGGGCCTGGCCAGCGGCCGCGGTCCGAATGTGGCCGATGAAATCGGCATGCCGGATCGCGTGCTGAACTACCAGTATGGGGCAATCGAAGGCGAGCCCAGCTTTCCCATGCTGAACTTTGGTTCGGAAGGTGCCTACCAGGCCGGCAAGAACCTGGGCGTGCGCGGCACCCTGGGCAATTCTCAGACCCACTGCCTCCAACTGCCAAACGCCTTCCTCTTCTCGCGTGGCGCAACCGGTCAACCTATGCCCACGCGCGAGGACTACGTGGCCTTTGCGGAGCGTCTGCTGCCGGGCCACGGCGAGACGATTGTCGCCGGATGGGAGGCGGTCAATCAGATCGATCCCGCCATCATCGAAGCGGCGGAGGCCAAGGTTTCGGCCATGGCGGAAACCGAGCTCAAGCCCGGTGATCTGGAAGGCCTGCTCTTCGGAAGTCCAAAACGCTTCGTGACCGATCTGGGTCACGTGCTCCGATTCCGCGCTACGCTGGAGCGTTTCCGCACGGCCGCGCTGGACGGTGCGGACAAAAAAGTAGTGGCGGACACCATGGCGGCCTTTGTGAAGGAAGCGACGGATTGGCAGAAGGTCCATGATTACAAAAACAACTGGTACATGCCGCGCATGGAAGAGGCCCTCGTGAAAGTGGATGAGGCGACCTACAAGCCCTTTTTCGTTCGCGATCAGAACTCCTACAAAGGCGAAGGCGACACGCCCTTTGAGCAGGTGACCAACGCCTACAAGAAGGTGGAAACCTTTACGCCCAGCCTGCTGGATACGATGAGTAAAACCGTCGCCAAGTTACAGCAGTAGTTTTTCCAAGCCGTGATCCATCACTGGATCACGTCGCGGGGCGGCGGCGAGGCGCAACCGCCCGCCGCCCCGCACTTCTCTAAATCGAATGAAGAAAGTGGCACAGGCGTCCCGCCTGTGATTCACAGCCGGCACGGCTGTGTCACACTGGCACCCACCCTCGCCGCGCGGCGTCGAGCACGCACAATGGAGGAGGCATACTGTGATCAAAGGTATCGTCGTTGCGATAGCCATGCTGTACGCAATCACTCTTGCGCCCGCCGCCCCGCCCACCCCCGACACCCCCATGCTGGGCATGTACGTCCACCAGCACTGGTTTTACAATCATCCCTACAACGCGCGCACCTGGACCCTGGACGACTGGCGGGGCTACCTCGACGGCCTGAAGAAGATCGGCTACAACACGGTGCTTATCTGGCCCGTGCTGGAGACCGTGCCCGAGCCTATGACGCCGAGCGACCACGAGAATCTGAAGCGAATCGGCCAGGTCATCGATATGGCCCACAGCGATTTTTCCATGCGCGCCTATTTCGTACTCTGCCCGAACAATCGGGGCAAGGGCGAGGCCGCGCGGTACACCTTCGAAGAGCGGCCCTTCTTCGGCACGGAGCGGCGTGTGAATCCCGCCGACGCAGTGGAGTGGGGGAAGCTGATGGCGTTCCGCAAGGAACTTATAACGCCGCTGAAAAACGCCGACGGCATCTTCATCATCGACAGCGATCCCGGCGGATGGCCATATTCGACGAATCTGGACTTCGTTTCCATTCTACGCAGTCACCGCTTCATCATGAACGAAGTGAACCCGGACATGGAGCTGATCTACTGGGCTGGCTTCGGTTGGGAGGCCTACGCGCGCTTCTATGAAACCGGCGAGATTAAACGCGGTACCGAAGACGAGTTCGATCAGACGGTCCACATGATTGCCGCCAATCACCTGGAACCCTGGTGGATAGCCAGCATGAACGAGCCCAACCTCACCAGCACCCTGAACATGCCCCAGCGCATTCTAAGCTTCAACTACGGCAAGATTGAGAACGAGCCGAGTTTTCCCCTCACCAATTTCGGGGACACCTTTGCCTTCGACGGCGGGAAGAACAAGGGCCAGCTCGGCGTGCTCGGCAATTCGCAAACCCACTGCGTACAACTGCCCAACACCTTCGCCTTTGCGCGCGGCGCGCAGGGGCTGACCTGCACCCGCGAAGACTACGTCGCTTTCGCGAATGACCTGCTCACTGGACAGGGTGAAACCATCGTGATGGCTTGGGAATCACTACGCGGCGGCAACGTGGCTGCGATCGGTGCCTCCATGGCCTCCCTGGCGGCGCTGAAGGAAACTACGTTAACCCCCGGCCCGCTCAAAGGGCTCCTCTTCGGTGATCCGGCTCGCTTTGTCCTGGATCTGGAATTGCAGCTGAAGATGATGGGCACGCTTGAAACGCTGTATCAAGGCGCGGTTGCCCAGCCGCAGGATGCGCCGGCCATTAAGGCGGCTTTTGCGGCGTTCATCGATGCCCACGTGGACTGGCAGCAACAGCACGCCTACAAAAACAACTGGTACGACGGGAAGCTCTGGCAGGCGATCGGTGCGATCAAAGCCCCGGCCTCCCAAGAGACCCTGAAGAATAACGTGTTCGTCGGCGAAGGCGAAACCATGTTCGACAAAGTGCAGGACGGGCTCCGACGCATGGAGACTTTTACTCCCCGCCTGATTGAGTCCATGAAGAATGACTTGGACGCCATGCCCTGAGCGGCGCGCGCGAACCGATGAGGAGTCACAAGATGAATCGCAGGGAATTTCACAAAGTATGCGCCCTCGGCGCGGCCTCCACCATCGCCGGGCCCCAGGCTTTCGCCAAGTCCGAAGAAAACCCGAGAAAGCCCTTCAAGCTCAAGGGCGTGTACTTTCACGATGGTTTTACCGTGGACCCGGAGCATCATGCACCCCTGCACTGGGGCCGGGAAGAGTGGCTTCGCCAGATCCGCTGGCTCCATGCCTGCGGCGTGAACGCCGTCGAATTCGCGACCATGCTGGAGTTCAATCGCATACCCCAGACGGCCATGGAGCGCGAGAAGATTGAGGACCGCAAGCTGGTTCTGGAACTGGCCCACTCGCTAGGCCTGGAATTCGGCTACATCCTCTCCAACACCGTCGTCAGCACCGTGCCCGATGGCGAAGAGCCGGGTCACCAGTTGCTGAACCGCGCGGTGCAACTCTGCCCGAAAGAGCCCGGCAACTTCGAGAAGACCATTGCCCTCCAGGAGTGGTACATGGATACCTATAAGGAGGCTAACTTCTTCGACGAATTCGCCGCCGACTGGGGCGCGTGCCACTGCGGCCAGTGCGCCGTGCCGGACTATATGCACTATGTGGACACCCTCGCGAAGAAACTCGCAGAGAAAAATCCACAAGCGCGCATGTATGCCAACACCTGGTGCATCGCCTATTGGGGCCCCGGCCCGGAGGAACAGGGCTGGGAAAAAGTCTTCGACAATGAAATCCGCGGTTCCCGCGAGGTGATTGAGCTCCTCGATACCATGCCGAAGAACGTCCATCTTGCCTTGCCGTGCCACCACCTCTATCGTCCCCTCGTCTACACTACCAAGGGCGGCAAGAAGAACACGCCCGTGTTTCCCACGCGCGACGACATTAAGAAAGTCGAGGCCATGGGCCGGGGCGTCCTCGCCTGGCCCCATTTCGTGATGGACGACGACACCGGCCGTGCCCCCCAGTGGGGCCTGGTACACAGCGAAGTGCGCTACATCCGCGATTTGCTCCAGCGCCTTCAGGAGACCGGCATCGATCAGGTCATGGGCAATCTTTACCTGCCCTATCTGCAACTCTCGAATACCTACGCCTACGGAAGGCTGCTCGACGATCCCCAGACCGATCCCGCAACCATACTTAAAGACTTCTCGAAGCTCGTCGCCCACAAGGAAGATGCCGAGTCGCTGGGGGAAGTGATGGCGTGGATGGAGAATCACAGCTACTGGGAAGAGCAGATGCCCGAAGACGGTCGCCTGCCCGAGTTGCCCTGCACGCTCGACAAGGCCGGCGCACTAAAGGCACTGGCGGCGGTGCGGCCCAATGCCTCACCCGAGATGCCCTTGCCCTATCCGCCCGCGGACTGGTTGAAGGATCTGGCGCGATCAATTGAGAAAATGGCGTGGGTGGTGGCGTAGAGACCGCCTTGCGATTTGTTAGCAGGAATGTGGCACAGGTCGGAGACGCGCTGTGGCGGGCGTCCCGCCTGTGATTAACAGCTCGACGACGCGCCTTGGCGGGCGGGATGGCTGTGCCACATTCTTTGGCGTGCACGTGATGAGAAGTCCGGTGCGACTACCGGCATTCCGGAGAACGATATGAAAACAACGCCATTTTGTTGGCTTACAACGCTCGTGTTTGGGCTGTCAGTAGTAACGTCGGCTGGAGTGCGCGCGGATGCACCGGTCGTGTCCCCTGTGCAAGTCATCCTGCCCGACGACTTGGCGGCGGCCCTCGCGGGCAGGCTTCCGGCCAACCTGGAGGCCATCCCGCGCACGGCGCTCAACGCGGAAGCCCTCGTGGGGCATGCGGCGGAGGGTGGCTCCGTCGTCTGGATCGGTTCCCCCGAGGGCCTGCCCTCCGATTTCTGGATCGGCAATTTCGAGCTGTCGCCAGACCCCGTGCATATCGCACCGTTCAGCGAATCGCCGTTGCCCCTGCCCGATGGATTCTCCGCGAGGAGCAGGGCGCGTTCGGCCTTTCTCTACTCGAAGAACGAGTTCCCGAAGCACAACATCGACGAAGAGATCCGCGCCGACTTTCTGCCTATCCTCGCGGCAAAAGATCGCTTCGGTAAAACCATCGGGTACCCCGGTGTGTTGATGAACCACCTCGCGCCTTCCCTCGTGGGCAATCGATTCGAGGGATGCCAGGGCTACTTCTTTTTCTTCGACGAGCCCCTCACCGCAATGTCGGCGGAGCAGTGGATTTCCTTACTGGGAAAGATTGCACAGCGGCAGGAAAGCATGTTGCGCGTCGAATACGTCGAAACGAACTACGCATCCTATCAGCCCGGCGAGCGTGCCCAAATCCGTGCCCGCGTATATAACGGACGCGATGGGTCGGCGTCGCTGACCCTGCGCTTCTCCACACAAGGCCCCGGTGAGGGTGAGTACCGCAACATCACGACGATGCGCCGCGTGGCGGGTGCGCAGAGCGCCACCGAGGCAGTTTGTGACTTTCCCGTGTCCGGTCCGGACGGCCTGCATCGGATCCGCGTTGAAATCCTTCAGGACGTGACACAAGCATCAAAGGCGGCGGTCCTCGGCAATCTTGACGTGATCGAGGTGCGCGAAACCGCCATCGTGGTGCTTTCCGATGGCTGGAGTACGGCGGAGATCATGACCATCGACGGCCCGAATTTCGCCTTCGACGGCAAGCCCGGTTTCTATGCGGGCACGCATTATTACCCCTCCAATGTCTGGTGGGAATGGGCCTGGCGTGATTTTCGCCCCGCACTGGCCGAGCGCGATTTCGCGGGCATGCGCCAGGCGGGAAACCGTATCGTGCGCGTGTGGGCCGACCCGACGCTGGACGAGATTTCGTTGCGCGCCAAGGACGCTGCCGTGTGGATCGCCGCATCCCATGGCATCGTGCTCGACGTGTGCGTTTTCAACCAGTGGATTCGCGATCTGAGCTACGAGCGGCAGGACGGAACAATGGTGGATTTCGAATTCCGCCACCCGAAAGACTTCAATATCTACAGCTTCTCCCTGCGCAACATGGCGCAGCAGCGCGAGTATCTCCAGACCCTCTCGCGGCGCTGGCAGCGCGCGGGCAACGTGATTTACAACCTCGCCAACGAAACCTACATCAAGGATCCCGACGAAACCCAGATGGATGCTGAGGTTCGCGAGTGGGAAGAAGGGAAGCTCCTTCCGGGCGAGCGTCGGGACTCCCTGCTTTTCCAGCGCTGGGGAGTGGAGCTGGAGAAAGCCGTGCGCGAGAGTGGAGGAAACCAGCCCGTCTTTCCGGGTTATATGTTCTCCCTCAGCGAAGGCGGCGATGCTTATCAGGGCAATGCCAAAGCGCCGTTCATGACGTGGCATGGCTACTTCTCTCCAGAAGGCATCGGCCAGACCGTGCACTACTTCGACCCGCTTCACTCGTCCCGGCCACTCCTCCTGGAAGAATTCGGCAACCTCGGGTGGAACAATCCCATCCACTACGATGGCGCCATGCACTATGCCGTGGCGTCGGGCGCGGGTGCGGCCATGTCCTACGAATGGGGCATAAGCTGGATGGCCCGCGAATCGTCCTTCGTGCCGCTGCCCATGCGCGACGCACTCGAAGGCACAGACCCGCGTTGGTTTCAACCCATCGTGGACTATGCCCGCGAGAACGCCAGCGAGAGCGGCGTGGGGATCGCGCCCTGGCCCAGTGGTTGGGGCTACGGCTCGATCTATCACGGCACGCCGTTCCCAGCAGCCGCGGCGGAGGTCGTTCAGCGAATGTCGTGGTTCGGCGACCAGTTCGCGCGCGTAGTGCAGCCGGAATCTCTCTACGTCGTGATTCCGGAGTCCAGCACGAAGGCCCTGCTGGGGCCCGCTATGGGCATGTTCAAGCAGCTCTGGACGGCGGGCGTGCGCTTCGGCGTTTGGCAGGAAGCGGGAATTGATTCATTGCCGGATTCCGCGAAGATTGTGATCGCGCCAGGGCCCATGTCGACGGATGCCGGCAAGGCCGCATTGGAGCGGCTCCAGGCAAAGGGCGTGATGGTGCTGAGTGGCGTGGCTTTGGCGGCGGAGGCCTTGGCGCAATTGCAGAGCGTGGATTTCACGCCTTCGGACGGCATCAATGTGCTCACACTCCCCACGGCCAATGGCACGCTGTACGCCTTCTTAAGCGAGCGCACGGGCGTGGACCTGAAAGCCCAGATCGAGGGCAAAGCGTTTAGCGCGAAACTGGAAACCTATGTACTCGTTCAATCGGGCGCGGAAGGCCCCACGCTCATCGAAGCGGCGGGCAACGTGGCGGTCGGTGGAGAGCCCGTATTCTCGACCGATGGTGGTCGGATCACGGCTGCCTCGATGGACGGGCAACCCTTACAGGTTTCGAAGCAGTGGAAAGTATCGGCAGCCACGACGCCGGTCGTCTTGAAAGTTCCACGCGCCGTATCGGCGGTTGAAGTACTGCTCAACGATGCGGGGGAGACCGCGAAAGTCGAAATCACGCTCGGCGCAAGAGAGGTGACGATTGACCGCGAAATGTCACGCTATCCCTTGCTGATTAGCTTCTAATACAAAGGTTGACGTAGGCAGGTGCATGTTCACCGCGAGCGGCTGCTTTCAGCAGAGACCAATTGCGCCGTTTGGGCTAAACTGACGCAAAAACTTGCGCCCGTCCGTCCCTCTGGATTTCCGTGAGTGCAAACGGAGGTATTAATGAAACACTGGAATACAAAAGCCTATCCACTCCTCGCCCTCGGGATGCTCTTCGCACTCACGGCTGCTCACGCGGAGTTTGTCCCTCTGGCGGGAATGATAGTCCAGGGCCCTGTCGCCCCGACGGAAGGCGAGCTGCTCGCAGTCCGCGCGTTCAACGCGCGCGTTGCGCTATTCACCGGCGCGCCCGCCCCCGTGCTTTGGGGCCCCTCCAACGCGCCTGGCGCGAAACTCATCCTCGGAACCCGCGGGAGTCAGCCGGATACCTTCGTCGCAGTGCAAGGGGCCTTCGTGGAATCTCCAAACGATGACCGCGCCGACCAGTCCTATGTGATTACACGATCACAAGACGGCATCGTCGCGCTGGGCGCGGGTGCCTCGCAACAAGCGCGCGCATCGCTGGGGCTCGGCTATGCCCTGGGTGAATTGATTCGCCTCCTCGACAAGCGCGACGGCGTGTGGGGCTTCGAGCTCCCCGACGAACCGATCGTCGGAACGCCCGCCATGCCCGAGCGAACCCTCTACCTGAATAGCGGCGCGGGCAGGCCGAAAGGCGTTTCTCTGGAGCACTTCACCGAAGCGGAATTGAACGGCTACGTTGATTTCCTCGTGGAGTCGAATATTTCCCGCATATCCTTCTGGCAGGTGCATCCGGGCTATCTTTATCCGGGCAACGCCGAGGGTGCGCGTCCAGGCAATGTGAAGATCCATCAAGTACTCCGCACGATTTTCGCGTATGCCCGCAGGCGCGGCATCGAAGTCTATCATCAGTTGACCCCGGCCTACATCGACCCCAGTCCGCTGGGCGATCCCGAAAAGTATCGCGGTGTGGGTTGGTACACGCAGAAGGCCGGTCACGGCGGCATTTGCTGGAGTAAGCCCGAGGCGCGCGAGCTCGCGCAGAAAATGGTGCGCCAGGAGATGGAGTATTTCTCGCCCGTCGATGGTTATGTCGTCTGGTTCTACGATCCGGCGGGCTGCTTCTGCGAAGTGTGCCGTCCCAACCAGGCCGACTTGCTCTACGACCAGTACCAGTCCATCGCCACGCGCGCGGAGGGCATCAGCCCCGGCGCGTCCATGCAGGCCGTGCTCTGGCCCACCTGGATCTTCCCGCAATACGAGAAGGAAGGCATCCCCTTCAACGCGCAAGAGCGCGATGCCTTCGTGAAGGCCTTCCTCGCCAAACTCGCGGATGCAAACCCCGCCCGCAGTGTTTCCATCGTGGATAGTTGCGAGGGGGAGTACACCAATATCTTCAACGGTCTGGTGGATCCCGAGAAGTTCCAGCGCAACGGCTTTGTGTACAGCCTGCTGGGCTTTCCCGGTGAGACCGCGAACATCTTCATGCCCTACCGTTTCGGGCAGCAGGGCAGCGTCCTGGGCAAGGCGCGCGATGCGGGCGTCGAGGAGTCCACGCTCTACGATCACTACGCCCCGGTGAGTTTTCCGGTGGTGCACGGCTTCGCGCGAATTCTCTACGACCAACAGATGGACGGCCCCGCTGCGCTGAGATCCTACGCATCGTCGGTGGCCAAGGGAGACGCACGGGCGCCCTTTACGGCCATGCTGGAGGCCCTGGGGGAGATGGATGAGGCCAAAACCTACGACGCGCGCGAGACGCACCTGAACGCGGCCAGCGAAGCATGGCGACAGGCCGCGGCAAGTACCGATCTCCACGTATCTCGCGATTGGGTGGACGGCTACCTGCGCGCTCAGCGTCACTACCTCGCGATGGCCCGAACAAGCACGCCCGACGCCTATTCGGAGGCCTTCGGCGCTTTCAAGCAGGACCTCGGAAGCATACCGATGTACCAGGATTTCATGCAGCATTCACTCACGCCCGAGGTCGTCGCGGAGATGCAACTGGGCCCCTACTGGAGGCATCCCTGTGGCGACACGACCTCGAAGGGCGTTCCCAATCATTAGGCCATTGAACTACGGGTAATTCGACATGTCAGAACATCACAAATCCCAGTCATTCTGTTGGATTGCGGCCGGACTCCTGCTTGCATCCCTGACGGCCTGCCCGGCGCAGCGTGCCCGGGCAGAACAGTTCGTGCCGGTGGACGGCCTGGTCATACACGGCTCGGGGGTACCTTCAGATGCGGAGGCACTGGCCGTTCACCACTTTGTCGGCGAGGTACGCCGCTTCACCGGGCTACTCCTGCCCCAGATGTGGGGGAGGTTGCCCGCCGGGAGCAACGCACTGATCGTGGGCAATCGCGCGACCCTCGAATCCCATATCAAGCTGCCGGAGAATGCTGCCGACATGCCGGGCGACGCCAGGATCCTCGGCCAGTCCTATGCAATTTCACTGCGCCAGGAGCCTTCAGGCACGACGCAAGTGCTGGCTGCGGGCCTTGGTCAGGACAACGACTCCGCATCGTTTCTGGGGCTGGGCTATGCCCTTGGCGAGCTACTGCGGCGTCTCGATCAACGCGGCGGGTCGTGGGGCTTCTCGCTGCCCGAAGATGGCATCGTGTCGCATCCCGCGATGCCGGACCGTACGGTCTACCTGATGAATAGTGATCGCTGGTTCGCCCCGGGGCTCTCCTTCGATTATGCGGATCATGTGCAATTGGAATTGTTCGTGGATGAGCTGGTCGACGCGCGCTTCTCACGCATCGCCTTTTGGCAGTGGTATGCCATCTACCTCTACCCGGGCAACCACGACGCACGGCGCGCCGAGAACGAGAAAATTCATCAGGGCATGCGCCACCTGCTGGATTACGCGCGTCGCCGCGGCCTGGGCATAGTTCACATGCTCACGCCCATGCACGCCAATCCGGACCTGCTGCCCGATGATCCCAGATTCACCGCCACCGGCTACTACGGCCGAACCAGCATTTGTTGGAACCAGCCGGAAGGGCGGGCCCTGGCGCGTGACATGGCGCGACACGAAATGGAGTACTACGGTCCCGTGGATGGCTACGTCGTCTGGTTCTATGATCCAGGCGGTTGCTTCTGCGACGCCTGCAGGGCCAATCAAGGGCAAAACCTCGTCGAGCAGTTCATGCTGGTGAAAGATCTGGCCAGGACCATCAGCCCCGACGCGGCCTTCCAAGCTTGCCTCTGGCCCACTTGGTGCTTTCATGAACCGCAATGGGGCATCAACTTTCCCGAGCCGGAAGTCAAGGCCTTCGTCCGACATTTTCTGGACCGGGCGCTGGCGGAATGCGGGCCGCGCAACCTGGCCATTCTCGATAGTTGCGACACCACCTTCACGAATTATGAATTTAACATCTACAGCGGAATCGTAGACCCGAAGGAATTCAAGCGCAACGGGTTTATGCACCGCGTGCTGGGCACGCCGGGCGAGGCGTCCTACGTCTTTGCACCCTTCGCCTTCAGCTTCATTCAGGAAACCATGGGGACAGCGCTGGAGCGCGGACTCGACGAAGCGATGCTCAGCGTAATCTACACGACGCCCTCCTCACCGTCGCTTTTTGCCTTCGGCGATCTGCTCTACACCGGAGTGGGATCGGCGGAAGATCGC